>JBDTMH010000006.1:0-45155 GCA_039934375.1 Burkholderiaceae bacterium
CAACATGTGCCTATTTGGTATTGCTGCGCGTAGAGATTGCCCGTTTCACCCGCCGTTTGGGTTGCCCCATCCGCCGACTCGTCTCTGTTGCTCTGATCCTCACCTTATGCCGGTCCCGCGTTCGTCCGTTTTGCCGTGCACTTGCATGCCCGGCGAAACCGTCCAAACGCTTGCCCGGTTTTCAGTGGACAGCCGTTAGCTGCTACGCTGCCCTATGCAGTCCGGACGTTCCTCCAGTGCGGTGTTTCCACCCGACGCCGAGGCGTCGGCCTTTCGGAACTGACGCCGAGGCGTCGGCCCCAGGGGCTTGCACCAGCGACAGTCTGGTGGGCTTCACGGGCAGGATTATCCACTCCTGAGACAATCGGGCGCAATCCAACCTAGGAGTCCCCACGATGAAAGCCGATAACATCCTGCAGACGATTGGCAATACGCCGCACGTGCGCGTGAACCGCCTGTTCGGCGCGACGCATCAGGTCTGGATCAAGTCCGAACGCAGCAACCCGGGCGGGTCGATCAAGGACCGGATCGCCATGTTCATGGTCGAGGAGGCAGAGAAATCCGGCGCACTCAAGCCCGGTGGCACCATCGTCGAGCCGACCTCGGGCAATACCGGTGTGGGCCTGGCCATGGTGGCAGCCGTCAAGGGTTACAAGCTGATTCTCGTGATGCCCGACAGCATGTCGGTCGAGCGGCGTCGCCTGATGCTGGCTTATGGCGCCAGTTATGACCTGACGCCGCGCGAAAAAGGCGTGAAGGGAGCGATCGCCCGCGCCGAGGAAATCGCCGCATCGATTCCCGGCGCCTGGATTCCTCAGCAGTTCGACAACCCCGCCAACATCGACGCCCATGTGCGCACCACGGCGCAGGAAATCCTGGCCGACTTTCCCGACGGGCTCGATGCGCTGATCACCGGTGTCGGCACCGGTGGCCACATCACCGGTTGCGCCCAGGTGCTCAAGGCCAAGTGGCCGCAGCTCAAGGTGTACGCGGTGGAGCCGGTGGCCTCGCCGGTGATCTCGGGCGGTGCACCGGCGCCGCATCCGATTCAGGGCATCGGCGCCGGTTTCATTCCGACCAACCTGAAAACGGAGCTGCTCGACGGCGTGATCCAGGTCGACGCCGAACCGGCACGCGAGATGGCACGCCGCTGCGCGCGCGAGGAAGGCATGTTGGTGGGGATTTCCTCGGGTGCCACGCTGGCCGCGATCGCGCAGAAACTGCCGGAGTTGCCAGCCGGCGCCCGGGTGCTGGGCTTCAACTACGACACTGGCGAGCGTTATCTGTCGGTCGAGGGTTTTCTGCCGGCCTGACGCCGGAGTCCGGCGTGGCTGTCGTGGCGGCGCCACGGCGCCGCGCATTTTCTGTTGCCGCCCACGTGCGGGCGAGGGCCGGTTTTTGACATGATCCGACTGACCGAACTGAAGTTCCCGCTCGCGCACCAGGCTGCGGATCTGGAGCGTCTGGTGCTGCTGACCCTGGGTGTGTCGGCGCAAGCTGTACGGCAGATCCACGTTTTCAAGCGCAGCGTGGATGCCCGCAAGCCACAGTTATTGGTGGTTTATGTGGTCGACGTGGAAATGGCCGAGACCGCGCTGGAGTCGCAACTGCTGCAGCAACTCTCCGGCAAGCCCCATATCGGCCCGAGTCCGGACATGGTCTACCGCCTGCCGTGCCAGGCACCTGCCGATGGCATGGCCGACCTGCAGTGGCAACGTCCCGTCGTGGTCGGCTTCGGTCCGTGCGGCATCTTCGCCGCACTGTTGCTGGCGCAGATCGGGCTCAAGCCGATCGTGCTCGAGCGCGGGCGCAAGGTGCGCGAGCGGACCAGGGACACCTGGGGCCTGTGGCGCAAGTCGGAGCTCAATGCCGAGTCGAACGTACAGTTTGGCGAAGGCGGCGCCGGTACGTTTTCGGACGGCAAGTTGTGGAGCCAGATCAAGGACCCGCGTTACCTGGGACGCAAGGTCATGACCGAGTTCGTCAAGGCGGGCGCGCCCGAGGACATCCTCATCGAGGCCCATCCGCATATCGGAACCTTCAAGCTGGTCAAGGTGGTGGAGAACATGCGCGAGCAGATCATCGCGCTGGGCGGCGAGATCCGGTTCGAGCAGCGCATGGTCGACATGGCACTGGACGAAGGGGCGCCCGACGAAAATGGGCGGACCCGGCGTGTGCGTGCGTTGACGGTGCGTGACCTGGCCCGCGGGACGGACTACGTCTTGCCGACCCGCCATGTCGTGCTTGCGCCAGGTCACAGTGCGCGCGACACTTTCGTGATGCTGCATGCACGCGGCGTGCAGATTGCCGCCAAGCCGTTTTCGATCGGTTTTCGCATCGAACACCCACAAGGCGTAATCGACCGCGCGCGCTGGGGCCGCCATGCCGGCAATCCGGCTTTGGGCGCAGCCGAGTACCGACTGGTTCACCATGCCGGCAATGGCCGGTCGGTCTACAGCTTTTGCATGTGTCCGGGCGGAACCGTCGTTGCAGCCACATCGGAGCCCGGGCGCGTCGTCACCAACGGCATGAGCCAGTATTCGCGCAACGAGCGCAACGCCAATGCCGGCATCGTCGTGGGCATCACACCGGCCGACTTTCCCATTGACGCCGCCCGCATGCGTACTGCACTGGGTGAAGACGCGGTCATCGGCGACGACCTGTCCCAGGGGCATCCGCTGGCCGGCGTCGTGTTGCAGCGCGAGCTCGAGTCCAACGCCTATGTGCTGGGGGGCAGCAGCTACCAGGCCCCGGCTCAGCTGGTCGGAGACTTTCTGGCCGATCGCGCTTCTACGGAGCTTGGCGGTGTCGAGCCCTCGTACAAGCCCGGCGTATTGTTGGGTCGTCTCGCGAACGCCTTGCCTGGCTATGCGATTGACGCGATCCGAGAGGCCTTGCCGGTGTTCGGTCGCAAGATCAAGGGATTCGACATGCCCGATGCGGTGCTGACCGGTGTTGAGACCCGTACCTCGTCGCCGGTGCGGATCGGACGGGGGGACGACTACCAGAGCCTGAACGTGCAGGGACTGTATCCGGCGGGCGAGGGCGCCAGTTATGCGGGCGGCATTCTGTCGGCGGGGGTCGATGGGATTCGGGTAGCGGAGGCGGTGGCGAAGTCCGTCTTGGGTTCTTGCTGAACTTGCCTTTGTGAGGACTTGTCCCTGGGGTGCTTGAGTGCCCGGCGACTTTGTTGGCACATGCCTGGGTGCGCTACGTGAGGTGCGCGATCAGGCGGGCGGGGCACTCTGCTCCGCGAATGTCCCCCGAAACGGGCTGCGCCCGTTTCTTCTCCTTTATTTCGCTGCGCAGAGCGCCCCACCCCCCTGATCGGGTCCGGTGAGGGTGCAGTGGGTCAAGCGAGTAGCGCGGCAGCAGCAACCGGTTTCGCGAATTGCCACCCTGGCCTCCCGGCACACCCGCGGCCCGGCATCTTGGAGACGCCGCACCCCACAAAACAGCCGCCGGCAAAACTGCTCGACGGCTGTCGGTAAGGCCGACTGCGGCATCCACCGCGGTCCACGGACGACCCGGTTTCAGGCTATCGGGTTGTTCTGCAAAGCGGCGATGCGTTCCTCGATGGGCGGATGGGTCGAGAACAGCTTGCCGATACCGCCGGCAATGCCCATGGCCGCCACGCTCTTGGGCAATTCACCGGGGTTGGTACCACCCAGACGGGCCAGTGCGTTCATCATTGGCTGGCGGCGCCCCATCAATTTGGCCGAACCTGCGTCGGCGCGGAATTCACGTTGGCGCGAGAACCACGCCACGATGATGGCGGCAGCGAAACCAAGCACGATGTCGAGCACGATGGTTGTGACCCAGTAGCCGATGCCCGGCCCCGATTGACGGTCGTTGCCGCGGTTCAGGAAACTGTCGACCGCATACCCGATGACGCGGCTCAGGAACACGACGAAGGTATTCATGACACCCTGGATCAGGGTCATCGTCACCATATCGCCATTCGAGATATGGGCAACCTCGTGGCCAATCACCGCCTCGACTTCTTCGCGTGTCATGCCTTGCAGCAAGCCGGTCGATACCGCGACCAGCGCCGAATTCTTGAAGGCGCCGGTGGCGAACGCATTGGGCGCGCCATCAAAGATACCCACCTCGGGCATGCCGATGCCGGCCTTGTCGGCGAACTTCTTCACCGTCTGCACGATCCATGCCTCGTCCGCATTCTGGGGTTGATTGATGACCCGCACGCCAGCGCTCCACTTGGCAA
Organism: Burkholderiaceae bacterium; assembly: GCA_039934375.1. Lineage (GTDB taxonomy): Bacteria > Pseudomonadota > Gammaproteobacteria > Burkholderiales > Burkholderiaceae_C > CAISIP01. The sequence continues at coordinate 4,226 of JBDTMH010000006.1, forward strand.
CAGGCTTGCTGATCAGCAGCGAAATGATCGCGCCGCCGAATCCCATGATCAGCGCAAAACCGAGCAGGGCGCCCAGGTTCAGGCCGTTGGCCGTCAGGTAACGATTGACGCCCAGCAGGTTGGCAACAATGCCCAGCACAACGACCACAGCCAGGTTGGTCATGACAAACAGCAGGATTCTCTTCATGGATGCGTTCTAGGTTGGGTCGATGGACCGGTGGCAGGAATGGTAGGGGCATCCGCGCTGAAATCAATTATTTCAGCGCGTATGCCCACGCGGGCAGCGGTTATTGCCGATGGCCGGCCGCAAGTCGAGGCGGCCGGAAAACCGCTGCGTCATTGTAGAAACCCGGCGTCTCGTTGGCCGCCCACCAGTTGGGTACGCCGAGCACCGGAAGGTGGGCAAACGGTTTGTGCGCCAGCTGGTCGCTGCGCAGGTCGCGGGCTACCCATTGGTCGATGTCCGCGATCGATTGCGACGCGATGCCGATCTGGTACACATGGGCTGTCATGGGCTTGCGCGGTTGCTGCAGTTTCTCCAGCAGTGCGTGCCCGAACAGCAACAACTGGGTCTGCTGCCACAGCGGTCTCAGTCGGCCGAACAAGTCCTGCCATTGCTTGGCTGCCAGAGCTTCCCACAGCGCTGCGGGGGCGCTGAGAAATGCCGCGTTCTCGTCGAATATCGTCAACGCGTCGCGTACCGGTCCACGTACCGGACCGACGCCGTCGGCCGCAATTTGCGCCGATTGGAGCTGGTTCAGGCGACGTTTGGTAGCAGGGAACCGGATCCAGCACAAGCCGTTGAAGAAGTCGTGCAGGCCCTCGCGGGTCGGTACGCGGCCGGTCTGCGCAACGAAGGCCTCGTACGCGGTGCCGACGGGCAATTCGGATTGAGGCACGAACTGCACCGGTGCCGGACCCGCCTGGTTGAGGGCCTTCCAAAGCGGTGTGCCTTGGGCACAGGCCCGCGCCACAACTTGGCCGCTCTGGCGCAGTGGGGCAAGCCAGGCGCGGTTCCAGTCGATCGCCGGCCAAGCCGTGGCGTTGCCGTCGACCGGGGCCGGGATCGGTGCGCGATCCGCGCAGATCACGACGCTGGCAGCAGTTTCCACGGCAGCGATTCGCCGCCTTGCAACGGCTTGAGTTCGGCTGCACCGAAGGGGAAATGGGTCGGTGTCTGCCAATCCAAACGCTGCAAGGTGCGTGTGCCCTTGTTGCGTGGCAAACCATAGAAGTCAGCGCCGAAAAAACTGGCGAAACCTTCGAGCCTGTCGAGCGCATCGGCCGCATCGAAGGCCTGGGCATACATTTCCAGCGCGGCGTGGGCGGTGTAACAACCGGCGCAACCGCTGGCGTGTTCCTTCAGATGGGCCGGATGCGGCGCACTGTCGGTGCCCAGGAAGAAGCGCGGATTGCCACAGGTCGCCGCCTCGACCAGTGCCAGCCGGTGGGTTTCGCGCTTGAGTACCGGCAGGCAATAGTAGTGCGGCCTTATGCCACCGGTGAAGATCGCATTTCGATTGAACAGCAGGTGGTGGGCGGTGATCGTGGCCGCGGTCAGCGGGCCGGCGTCGCGTACATAGTGGGCGGCTTCGCGCGTCGTGATGTGCTCCATGACGATACGCAGTTCAGGGAAGTCGCGCCGCAGCGGAATCAGCTGCTGGTCGATGAAAACCGCCTCGCGGTCAAACAGGTCGATGTCGGGCGATGTGACCTCGCCATGCACCAGCAGCAACATGCCTTCGCGCTGCATGGCTTCGAGCACCGGGTAGATATGCCGGATGTCGGTGACGCCGGCGTCGCTGTTGGTGGTGGCGCCCGCGGGATAGAGTTTTGCCGCCACGATCGGGGTGTCGGCCGATGGCGCGCGCGTGGCGCTGGCGCGCCGGATCTCGCCTGGGTCGAGCTTGTCGGTCAGGTACAGCGTCATCAGTGGCGTGAAGTCGCAGTCGGACGGCAGTGCCGCCCGAATGCGCGCGGCATAGGCCCGTGCCTGCTGCACCGTTGTGACCGGCGGCTTGAGGTTGGGCATGATGATGGCGCGCGCAAATTGCGCTGCCGTGTGGGAAACGACGGTCTTCAGAACGTCGCCATCACGCACATGCAGATGCCAGTCGTCAGGGCGGGTCAGGGTCAGCGTCTGGGGCTTGGTCATCGGAGAAGGCACTTGCATGGGACAAGATCTGTTACAGGATCGGTTCAGGGGATGTTGACAGATGTCGCCAGCAGGTAGTTCCACAAGGCCTGGGACGTGTTGTGACCGTTGCCGGCCTTGCCTTTGCCTTTGCCATTGCTGGTGGCCACCGGTTTGCCATTGACCGGTGCGCGATGCCCCTCATGGTGGTTGGGCCGCTCGCGGTAGGCGCGTACCTCCATCGTCACCTGCAAACCGGTCATGTCCGGCGGCAATGCGCTGACCAGGCGCCGATTGCGAAGTTCTTTCTTGACTGCGCTATGTGGCAGGAACGCGACGCCATGGCCTTCAACCGCCATGGCCTTGAGGCCCTCGGCCATGTCGGTCTCGTACACCCGGTCGAAATGGATCGGGGCCGGCGACTGCTTGAGGATCAGGTCGACCATCTGGCCCAGATAAGCGCCCGGCGCATACCCCAGATAGGGCAAGGGACTGGCGGCGCGCCCGGGCAGCTGAAATTGCGCCGCGCCGTCGGCTTGGGGCCGGGAATACGGCGCGATGACTTCCTGGCCCAGGTTGACCATCTCGAAACGATTCGGATCGAGCTGGAACGGATGCGCACTGTGATGGTAGGCGATCAATACGTCGCAGCTGCCCTCGACCAGGCGCATCACGGCGTCATGCACGTTGAGCGCGATCAACCGGCTCTTGATCGGTCCGAAGCGTTCGCGCAGGTCTGACACCCAGGCCGGGAAGAACGTGAACGCCAGTGTGTGTGGCACCGCGAATTCGATCATGTCCTGGGCGGTTGAGCGGTGGCTGCGCAACATGGCGCGGGTGCTTTGCAGCGCCTGCAACATTTCCAGTGACTGGTCGTACAGCGTTTCACCGGCCGGTGTCAACCGGGTCGGATAGGAGCTGCGGTCGACCAGATCGGTTCCGGCCCAGGCCTCCAGCGACTGGATGCGGCGCGAAAACGCAGGCTGCGTGACATGGCGCAGTTGCGCCGAGCGGCTGAAGCTGCGGGTCTCGGCCAGACTGACGAAGTCTTCGAGCCATTTGGTTTCCATCGCCGAATTATGCGGCGCGCCGGCACCGGTGATCGGTGCTCATGCGGGGCTGGCGGGAAACACCCACAGCAGACCCCCCGTCATGACAAGATAACGCAGGAATTTCCCGATCGCCATATAGAACAGGCAAGGCCAGAATGGCATGCGCAACCAGCCCGCCACCGCGCACAGCGGGTCTCCAACCAGCGGCAACCAGGCCAGCAGACAGGCCTTGGGTCCGAGTCGTTCGAGCCAGCGCAGCGCGCGCACATGCGACGATGAATGGCCGTATTTGGCGACCACCTGGTGGGTTCCGTATCCCATCAGCCAAGTCAGTGCGCCGCCCAGAGAATTGCCGGCGGTGGCCACCAGGATCGCGGGCCAGAACATCGCCGGATTGATCTTGACCAGGGCGAAAACCGCGGGTTCCGACCCCATCGGGAGCATGGTGGCAGAGACAAAGGAGATCACCAGGATCGTGCTCAGGCCAACCTGCGGCAGCGCGAGCATCGTGACGAGAGGTTCCATCCAGGTGGGCATTGACCAGCAGTATAGGCAGGCGCCCGGTTTTCGGCGGCGCATGGCACAACTGTTTTCAATTGCTGAAATTTTGGGCAGTTAGAATCAGGTCCCTTGCCCCGCCGGCGCCGCTTTCCCAGCTTTTCCGTTTCCATTTCACAGGTCCACCGAACGCATGCAGATCGGCCAGTTCGTGCTCGCCAACCGTTTCATGGTCGCCCCGATGGCGGGCGTGACGGATCGGCCGTTCCGCCAGTTGTGCCGGCAACTGGGGGCAGGCCATGCGGTGAGCGAAATGGTCACTTCGCGGCGTGATCTGTGGCAGTCGCTCAAGACGTCGCGGCGCGCCAACCACGACGGCGAGCCGGGACCGATCGCAGTGCAGATCGCCGGTACCGAGCCGCAGATGATGGCCGATGCTGCGGCTTACAACGTGGACCGTGGCGCGCAGATCATTGACATCAACATGGGTTGTCCGGCCAAGAAAGTCTGCAACAAGTGGGCCGGCTCGGCGCTGATGCAGGATGAGGCGCTTGCGCTGTCCATTGTCGAGGCCGTGGTACGCACCTGTGCGCCGCGCAATGTACCGGTGACGCTGAAGATGCGCACCGGCTGGTGCGACACGCAGCGCAACGCCGTGCGTATCGCACGTGACGCGGAGCGTGCCGGCGTGCAGATGCTGGTCATCCATGGCCGTACGCGCGAACAGGGCTATCGCGGCGAGGCCGAGTACGAGACTGTCACTGCTGTCAAGGATGCGGTGTGTATACCGGTGGTTGTCAACGGCGACATCACGACGCCTGCCAAGGCCCGCGAAGTTCTGCGCGTCACCGGTGCCGACGCGGTCATGGTCGGCCGCGCGGCCCAGGGCAAGCCCTGGATCTTTCGCGAGATGGCGCATTTTCTCGAAACTGGCGCCGAACTGGCCCCGCCGCTGGTCGGCGAGGTTCGGCGCCTGTTGCTGGCGCATCTGGAAGATCACTATGACCTGTATGGCGAACACATTGGCACGCTGAGCGCGCGCAAGCACATCGGCTGGTATGTCCGCGCGCTGCCTGGCGCAGACGCGTTTCGTTGTGCCATGAATTGCCTCACTGACGCGCAGTTGCAAGTGCGCGCGGTGGCCGATTATTTCGACGGACTGGGCGCGTGCATGGACCGGTTGCCGGCGCCTGTGACGAGCGTCGCGTCGATTGCAATGTCCCTGGAGACACCATGAGCAAAAAACACATCGAAGAGTGCATTCGCGCCAGCCTGGATGGTTATTTCCGCGATCTGCGCGGCACCGAGCCCGACAGCATGTACGACATGATGGTGCGGGTGGTAGAAAAACCCCTGCTTGAGGTTGTAATGCAACATGCCGACAACAACCAGTCCCGTGCCGCGCAGTGGCTGGGACTGAATCGCAACACGTTGCGCAAGAAGTTGCTCGAACACAAATTGCTCAGATGAATGGAAGACTGACCGTGACCAACGCTCTGCTATCTGTATCCGACAAGACCGGAATTGTCGAATTCGCCGCTGCCTTGCATGCGCTGGGTATCGGCCTGTTGTCGACCGGCGGTACCGCCAGCCTGCTGGAGTCCAAGGGTATTCCGGTCAGCGAAGTGGCCGACGTCACCGGTTTTCCGGAGATGCTCGACGGTCGCGTCAAGACACTGCATCCGGTCGTGCATGGCGGTCTGCTGGCGCGCCGCGACGTACCCAGGCACATGAAGGCGTTGAGTGACCATGGCATCGCCACGATTGATATCCTGGTCGTCAACCTGTACCCGTTCGAGGCCACCGTGGCAAAACCTGGTTGCACGCTGGAGGACGCGATCGAGAATATCGACATCGGCGGTCCTGCCATGGTGCGCAGCGCGGCCAAGAACTGGATCGATGTCGCGGTCCTGACCGATGCGACGCAGTACCCCAGCGTGCTCGAGGAATTGCGCCGGCATGGCAAGGTGAGCAAGGCGACGAGGTTCGCCCTGTCGGTGATTGCCTTCAACCGCATCAGCCAGTACGACGGTGCCATCAGCGACTACCTGTCGCGCATCCAGCCAGACGGCAGACATGCGGTGTTTCCCGGCCAGACCAATGGCCGCTTCGTCAAGCTGCAGGACTTGCGCTACGGTGAGAACCCGCACCAGCAGGCCGCCTATTACCGCGACCTGTATCCAGCCCCGGGTTCGCTGGTCAGTGCCGAGCAATTGCAGGGCAAGGAGCTGAGCTACAACAACATCGCCGACGCCGATGCAGCCTGGGAATGTGTCAAGAGCTTCGAGCAGAACGCCTGTGTCATCGTCAAGCATGCAAACCCCTGCGGCGTTGCGATCGGCGCCGGTGCGTTGCAGGCATATGCGAAGGCGTTCCAGACCGATCCGACTTCGGCCTTCGGCGGCATCATTGCGTTCAATGCGCGGGTCGAGGGCACGCTCGCCGAAGCGGTCACCAAGCAGTTCGTCGAGGTGCTGATCGCGCCCGAATTTTCCGACGAGGCGCTGACGGTGCTGCTCGGCAAGCCGAACATACGCGTTCTGCGTATCACCCTGCCGGCAGGTGGCGCCAGCGCCTGGGAGCAGGGCCGCAATGCGGTCGACATGAAACGCGTCGGCTCCGGCATCTTGCTGCAGACCGCTGACAACCATGAACTGCGCCTGGCCGAGCTCAAGGTCGTCACGCGTAAACAGCCGACAGCCACGCAGCTGCAGGACATGTTGTTTGCCTGGACCGTGGCCAAATTCGTCAAATCCAATGCGATCGTGTTCTGTGCCGACGGCATGACGCTAGGCGTGGGCGCCGGCCAGATGAGCCGGGTCGATTCGGCGCGGATCGCCAGCATCAAGGCGAAACATGCCGGGCTGAGTCTCAAGGGCAGCGTGGTGGCGAGCGATGCATTCTTCCCGTTCCGCGACGGTCTGGACGTGGTGGTCGATGCCGGCGCCACATGCGTGATCCAGCCTGGCGGCAGCATGCGCGACGACGAAGTGATTGCGGCAGCCGACGAGCGCGACGTGGCGATGGCGCTGACTGGCGTGCGCCACTTCCGCCACTGACGGCTTGTCAGCGCCGAGCGGCGTGCGCTCTGCGTAGATCTTGGTCGACGGCGAACACCGCGCCTGGCGCGCTGCCAATCTCAACGCCAGCGTGGTTCGTGCTGCGGTGGGTAGCCATATGCTGCAGCGCGTGGCCCGCGATAGTGACGCGGGTACGCTCCATATGACAGTATCGGCACGGTGATGAAGACCGGCACGGCAGCGCGAAAATACGGCTCCGGTGTCACGATGGTCTGGGTCTGGGTGATCTGCACCGGGTCGTAGTAGACGGCCGGTGGCACAGCGGTCACCGGTGACGGCAGGGTCGCCCCGATGGGCGTGACCTGCAGTCGGACCGTTGGTCCAGGGTCGTTGGGCATCTGTACCGCATAGGTCCTGCCACCATATTCGTACACTACGTCGTAATGTGCCAGCCGGTTTTCAAAATGGGTCTGCGTCGTGCAATTACGCACCTGTTGCACCTGGTCCCTGCCGGGGTCTTCGAGTCGGTCGCCAATGACGGCCCCCCCGAGTATGCCAAGCACGGTGGCGGCCGCACGTCCGCTGCCGTGGCCGATGGCATTGCCGATGGCCCCGCCGGCGATCGCGCCAATTGCAGCACCGCCGCCTTGGCTCTGGCCAGGCACCAGATACGATTGCTGGCTGCAGACCTGCTGGGGAACCGCGACCTGCTGGATCACCGGCGTACTGGACAGCACGCGTCCGACCTCCTGGCCAGCAGCCAGCGTACTGGCAGTCGCGGCGGCGAGCGCGAAACAGATCGATTTCATGGTGTACCCCCAGCGCAAGTAGTTGCAGCCATCGTACAGCGGCAGCGATCGCAGTGCACCCCGGGCCAGGCAAGACAAAAGTAACAAGTTGGCACTGCCGGCGCTGCCGACTGGCGATCCGCGCGCCGGTGCCGCTCAGAGCGTCTTGAAAATCGCCCGTGCCGCCTCGACGGTCTCGGCAATGTCGGCGTCGGAGTGTGCCGCGCTGACGAAGCCGGCCTCAAACAGAGCGGGTGCAAAATAAATGCCGCGCTCCAGCATGCCGTGAAACAGCGTATTGAAGCGTGTGCCATCCGATTTCATGACCTGCCGGTAATTCTGCGGCAACTGCTCGAGCAGGAAAAAGCCGAACATGCCGCCTTCGCAATCGGCGCTGAACGGGATACCTGCCTCCCGGGCCGCTTGTGTCAGGCCGTTGACGAGGATGCGCGACTTGCGTGCCAGGCCATCGAAGAAGCCGGGCTTGATGATCTCCGCCAGCGTGGCCAGACCGCAGGCCGTGGCCACCGGGTTGCCCGACAAGGTGCCGGCCTGGTAGACCGGGCCCAGCGGAGCCAGCTGTTCCATTACCGCGCGCTTGGCCCCGAACGCCGCCAGTGGCATGCCGCCACCGATGACCTTGCCCATGATGGTCATGTCTGGCTCAAAGCCGGGTATGGCCTTTGCATAGATGCTCTGGGCACTGCCAAGTGCGACGCGACAGCCCGTCATCACTTCATCAAAGGCCAGCAAGGCGCCATATTCGGTGCATAACTCGCGACAGCGTTGCATGAACGCCACACTGGCGCGGACAAAATTCATGTTTCCGGCAATGGGTTCGATGATCACGCAGGCCAGATCCTTGCCGTGCAGCGCGAACGCCTCTTCCAGTTGGGCGACGTTGTTGTATTCAAGTACCAGCGTGTGTTGCACCACCTCGGGCGGCACGCCGGCACTGGTCGGGTTGCCGAAGGTGGCAAGGCCGGAGCCGGCCTTGACCAGCAAGGCATCGGCATGGCCGTGATAACAACCCTCGAACTTGATCAGCTTGTGCCGGCCTGTCGCGCCGCGGGCCAGGCGCAGCGCGCTCATGGCCGCTTCGGTGCCCGAACTGACCAGGCGCACCATGTCCATCGATGGCACAAGACGCAAAATGGCCTCGGCCAATTCGACCTCGCGTTCGGTGGGCGCTCCGTACGAAAAACCTTCTAGTACGGCGGCCTGCACCGCCTGCACGACGCCATGGTGGCCATGGCCCAGGATCATCGGACCCCAGGAACCGATGTAGTCGATATAGCGACGGCCTTCGACGTCCCAGAAATATGCGCCCTGCGCACGTTTGACGAAGCGCGGCGTTCCACCGACGGCCTTGAAGGCCCTTACCGGCGAGTTGACGCCACCCGGAATCACGCGCTGCGCACGCGCGAACAGTTGCTCGTTGGTTTCAGTGTTTGGTGTCATGTGCAGGCAGGTCGAAGAGTGCGGCGGCGGCCTGCGCATCGTCGTCGACAGGCTCATCATCGTCGGTGTCTTGCTGGGCCCAGAAAAAACGGTCCGGCACGATATGGCCCATGCCGGGCCGAAAGCCCGCATCCAGGCAGCGATCGAGGTAACCAAGCGCCTCCTTGACCGACTCGGCCAGGTCGCTGCCGCTGGCCAGCAGGGCGGCCAAGGCGGCCGACAAGGTGTCGCCGGCGCCGGCAAATGTGGCCTCGAAACGTTCGAAGCATTCGCTGTACAGCACAGCCTGCGGCGATGCCAACGCATTCTCGATCTGCTGGTCTGGTGCGAGGATACCGGTCACCAGCGTGTAGGGAACACCCATCTGGTTGGCGGCCCGCGCAATGTCGCGCGGACCCGGACTTTTGTCGGACGTCCAGTCCGGCAGCAGCCAGCGCCACAGCGTACTGTGGTTTCCAGCCAACACGGTCGTCTGCGGCAGTAGCAGCTCACGAAACGCGTCCAGATACAGGTCGATCTGCACCTCGCTCCACCAGGACAGGTCGGGCATGTAGGCGATTACCGGCACGTCCGCGTAGTCGGAGGCGATCTCGGCAATTGCGCTCAGATTCTCGGGCGATCCGCAGAATCCGACCTTGATGACCTGGACCGTGACGTCTTCCAGAATGGTGCGCGCCTGCTCGGCGACAGCCTCCTCGTCCATCGCGTGGTGATCGATGATTTCCGCCGTATCGCGGGTATAAGCACCGGTCACCACTGGCAGGGCATGGGCGCCGACCGACGCGATCGCATTGATGTCCCCGGCTAGCCCGCCGGCACCACTCGGGTCGTTGGCATTGAACACCAGCACGCAGGCAGGTTGGGCGGATTGCACATCCATATCGGATGTGTCTTCAGGCAAGGCGGAGGACATGTTCAGAATGGGGGCGCCGCTGAGGCAGAATATCGTGGTTTCCGGCACGTCAGGTGCGTTTGGCCGGGACCGTCTCTATACAATGTTTGCATTCTATTCGAAGGCCCTTTAAGCTGTGAGTGAACCTAAAACCTGGATGTGTCTGATTTGTGGCTGGATCTATGACGAGGAGGCCGGATCGCCCGATGACGGCTTGGCGCCCGGCACCCAGTGGGCCGACGTCCCGATGAACTGGACCTGTCCCGAGTGCGGCGCGCGCAAAGAGGATTTCGAGATGGTCCAGGTCTGAATCCTGCGATCGCAAGCGCATGGATCGGCACCGATGACCCGGTCCCTGAACAATTTCAGTGCAGGAGAGCAATCGCGTGAACCCTAACGGATCGACCTACAAGGTCCTTGTCATCGATGACAGCAACACGATCCGGCGCAGTGCCGAAATTTTCCTCAAGCAAGGCGGCCATGAGGTCTTGCTGGCGGAAGACGGATTCGACGCGTTGTCCAAGGTCAATGACTTCCAGCCCGACCTGATCTTCTGCGACATCCTGATGCCGCGGCTTGACGGGTACCAGACCTGCGCCATCATCAAGCGCAATGCGCGTTTCTCGAAGGTGCCGGTCGTCATGCTGTCGTCCAAGGATGGCGTGTTCGACAAGGCGCGCGGGCGCATGGTCGGGGCCCAGGATTACCTGACCAAGCCGTTCACCAAGGACCAGCTGCTGCAGGCGGTCGGGCAGATCGGCTCTCATGTGCCGGGAGACGCGTAATGGCCATTCGCAATGTCCTGATCATCGACGACTCGAAGACGGAGTTGATGTTCCTGACCAATCTGCTGCAGAAGAACAACATGTCGGTGCGTACCGCCGAAGGCGCGGACGAGGCCTTCAAGCAACTGGCCGAAGCCAAGCCCGACCTGATCCTGATGGATGTCGTCATGCCCGGCCAGAATGGATACCAGCTTACCCGGGCCATCAGCCGCTCGCCCGACTACGCCGGCATTCCAATCATCCTGTGTACCAGCAAGAGCCTGGAGACCGACCGCGTCTGGGGCATGCGCCAGGGCGCGCGCGACTATGTCACCAAGCCGGTAAACCCGAGCGAATTGCTGGCGAAGATCAAGGCGCTGGGCTGAGCGCAAACCAAGAGATGGCCAATCGCGAAGCAATCCGGGAACTGCAGACGCGTCTGGCCCATCGGCTGCGTACGGCGCGCGATGAAGGCCTATCGGTGTCGTGGCTGGCGGTGCGATGCGCCGGCATGAATTATTTGTTGCCACTGGCCCAGTCGGGCGAGATATTTCCGATGTCCGCGGTGCAGCCGGTGCCTTATTCGCAGCCTTGGTTCCTGGGCGTGGTCAACCTGCGCGGTGGCCTGTTCGGCGTCGTCAACATTGCGCAGTACGTGCGCAGTGAAACTGGTGCGCCCGCCGCCACTGGCAGCCCGCGCAAACCCGGTACGTCGCAGGTAGTCGTGACGATGAATGCGGCACTCGATGTCAACTGCGCCTTGCTGGTCGACGAACTGGCCGGTTTGCGCAATCCCCAGGTCTTTTCCGCTGCTCAGACAAGGGCAGCGGACGCGCCGCCGTATTTCGGCAATCGGTTCACCGATGCCGGCGGACAGTCCTGGCAGGAGATCAATATCCAGACCCTGGCCCAGCATCCCCGTTTCCTGAGCATCACCGCTCAGGCACACCTCTGAGGCTCCAACATGTCCGTAGACCGGCTCAAGCGTTTTTTCTCGAAGACAGTGCTGGATTCGAAGCACGACGATACGGTCACGCAGGCGGGGCATTCCGTTCACTCCGGCCATTCGGTGTTTTCGCAGTCTGGACCGGCGTCGCTGTCGCCACCGGATCCAGGCGACGAATCTGACGTGTCGACGATGCCGGGGCAGGTGACGCTGCCTTTACTCGGCACGCGCTCACCCGAACAGCATCAGCAGCTACTCAAGGTCGGCCTGATGCTGGCGATGCTGCTTCTCGCAGGCGCTGCCGTCTACGCGCTCACGCTGCAGGATCCCGCCGGCCAGCAGATCGGCCTGACGATGCTGATCGCGCTGGTGCTGGCCGGGCTGTGCGGATACGCCATGTCGCGCCTTCAGTTCGTGCGCGGGTCGGTGCAGCAGGCGCTGGCCGAATCGCAGATGCACGAGGCGGAGCGCCTGCAGCGCGAGGCCAAACGCGTCAACGATGCCAACCAGGCGGCGATTCTGCGCCTGATGAACGAGTTGCAGACAGTGGCCGAAGGGGACCTGACGCAGCAGGCCACGGTGACCGAAGACATCACCGGAGCGATTGCCGATTCGGTGAACTACACGGTCGAGGAATTGCGCAACCTGGTCACCAGCGTGCAGAGCACAGCCTCGCGTGTGGCCCAGACCACCACCGACGTGGATGCCACGTCGACCGAACTGCTGGCCGCATCCAATGAGCAGATGAACGAGATCAAGGCCACCGGCAAATCGGTGCTGGAAATGGCGACGCGCATCAACACGGTATCGAGCCAGGCACAGGAGTCAGCAGCGGTGGCGCGCCAGTCGCTGGCCGCGGCCGACTCGGGCCTCAAGGCGGTGCAGAACGCGATCGGCGGCATGAACGCGATCCGTGACCAGATCCAGGAGACCTCCAAGCGCATCAAGCGCCTGGGTGAGTCTTCGCAGGAAATCGGTGAAATTACCGAACTGATCTCCGACATCACCGAACAGACCAATGTGCTGGCGCTCAACGCGGCGATCCAGGCGGCATCGGCCGGTGAGGCCGGTCGCGGCTTCTCGGTGGTGGCCGAGGAGGTGCAGCGGCTGGCCGAGCGGTCGGCCGACGCCACGCGCCAGATCACGGCGCTGGTACGCGCGATCCAGACCGACACGCAGGACGCGGTGGCCGCCATGGAGCGTTCGACGCAGGGTGTGGTCGAAGGTGCCAAGCTGTCCGACAACGCCGGAGCCCGGTTGGGCGAGATCGACCAGGTGTCGCGCCGGCTGTCCGAGCTGATCCAGCAGATCTCGGATGCGGCGCTGCGCGAGGCCAATCTGGCCAATGCCGTGGCCGACAGCATCCAGAACATCTTCGCTGTGACCGAACAGACCAGTGAAGGTACGCGAACCACCGCGGGGCAGGTGCGCGATTTGTCCCGTATGGCAGAAGAGCTGCGCCAGTCTGTGGCGCGGTTCAAGATCAGCTGATGGCCAGCCAGTGGACAGGGCAAACCGCAGGAGCCGACAAGCAGATGCAAACACACACCACGCCAGACGCTGAAACCGACATCGCGTCCAATGACCTGGGTCCCCTGGCCTGGGTACTGGAAGAGTTGCGCAAGTCGCTTGATGGCGCGAGCAAGGCATTGCGGCGATTCGTGCGAGATGCCGAGCTCGCGCGCGGCTCCGATCTGGCCGAACTCGATGCCAGCCAACTGCGTATCGCGCGCCAGCAACTGCACCAGGCGGTCGGCGCGCTCGAGATGGTCGGGCTTGGCGTTCCTGCCAAGTTGCTGCGTGGCATGGAGGCACTGGCGCAGAAGTTCGTGCAACGCCCGGAGCTGTGTAGCGACGATGCCGCCAACAAGGTCGAACGGGCCGGCTTTGCGCTGGCCGAATACCTCGAGGGCGTGCTCAAGGGCCGCAAGGCCTCGCCGGTGGCGCTGTTTCCGCAGTACCGAGACGTGCTCGACCTGGTCGGTGGCGAGCGGGTGCATCCGGCCGACCTGTGGGAGCAGGAGTGGCGCTGGATCGACACTCCGATTCCGATCGCGGTGCCGCCGCTGGCTTACAGCCCTGCCGTTCGTGCCAAGGTCGATCAAGCGGTGCTCAAGGTCGTACGCACCGCTGACCCGGCGTCGGCCCGGGCGATGGAGCAAATCAGTCTGGGCTTGGCCAAGTCCGCAACCGCCTCCGAACCGCGGGTGTTCTGGAAGATCAGCGCGGCATTCTTCGAGGCCGTGCGTCTGGGGCTTTGCCCGTCCGACGTGTTCGTCAAACGCACGGCTTCGCGGGTCATCGCCCAATACACGACGCTGGCGCGTGGCGAGTCAGGTGTGATCGACCGCCTGGCGCAGGACCTGTTGTTCTACTGCGCCCATGCCGTACCTGAACATGAGGCAGCAGCGCCGATTCTGGTCGCGGTGCGTCAGGCGTACGGCTTGACGCAGGTGCGTGCACTCGACTACGCGACACCGCAATATGGTCGATTCGACCCCGCTCTGCTGGTGCAGGCGCGCAAGCGCATCGCCGCGGCCACGGAGACCTGGGCCACGCTGGCCGGTGGCGAAACCAGCCGCATCAAGCCGGCGACCGAGCAGTTCGCGGCGGTGGCCGAGTCCATGATCAAGTTGCACCCGGAGAGCGTCGACCTGGCCCGTGCGCTGACGCGTACGCTGGATATTGTCGGACGCACCGGTGAGCCGCCCAACGTGTCGGTGGCGATGGAGGTTGCCACGGCGGTGCTGTACCTGGAAGCCGCCTACGAAGATCTCGATCCGACCGATTCGCAGATGGCGCAGCGCTGCGCGCGACTGGCCCAGCGGCTCGAGCACGTGCTCGGTGGCCAGCAGCCGGAGCCGCTGGAACCCTGGATGGAGGAGTTGTACCGGCGTGTCAGCGATCGCCAGACCATGGGCAGCGTCGTGGATGAACTGCGCAGCACGCTGGCGCAGGTCGAAAAGTCGCTCGATCAGTTCTTCCGCAATCCACAGGAGCGTGCGCCCTTGCACGAAGTGCCCAGCCAGCTGGCGCAGATGCGCGGCGTGTTTTCGGTGCTCGGCCTCGACCAGGCCTCGCTGGCGGCACGGCGCATGCGCGACAGCGTCGAACAATTCCTGGTGGATCAGGTTCAGGAAGGCGGGACCGAGGTATTCGAGAAACTCGGTAACAGCCTGGGGGCGATGGGCTTCCTGATCGACATGCTGAGTTACCAGCGCGCACTGGCCAAGCAGTTGTTTGTCTATGACGAGGAGCTGGGTGAGTTCCGTCCGTTGATGGGCCGCGAGAAAGTGGCCGAAGCGCCTGTGCCAGCCGCCGCCGAGCCGACGCCTGCAGCTGTCGCGGCTGTGGCAGTGCCGCTCCAGACGCGGGCCACTGCGCAGGTTGTGGCGCCGCCAACTCCGGCGCAGGCAATGGTCAGCGATGCGCCGGACGAAGACGCCGAGATGCGCGACATCTTCCTGGACGAAGCGCGCGAAGTTGTCCAGACTGGTTTGCAGGCTGTGACTGCGCTGGAAGCGGCGCCGGACGACCTGGACGAGCAAACGACGCTGCGCCGTGCCTTCCACACCCTCAAGGGCAGCTCGCGCATGGTCGGGCTGACCGAGTTCGGCGAAGCTGCCTGGGCGATGGAGCAGCTGGTCAACACCCGGCTGGCGGAGCAAAAACCGGTCAGCGGAGATCTGCGCACCGTCTGTGGCGAGGCGATGCGGCAATTCAGCCGCTGGGTCGAGGACATTGCCACCGGCGCAGCCACGCCCTGGTCGGCTCAGCCGTTCCGCAAATCGGCCGACGCCTTGCGCGTCGATAACCAGCATGTCGACCTGCTGCCCCCGGGCGCACAGCAGCCGGCGGATACAACATCCGCTGCGGGTGTGCCGGTTGACAGCGCGCCGCGCGAAGCGTCCACGCGGTTCGAGACCATTTCCGCGCCGATGGATACGCAGCTGGGAACCGCACTTGCTCCCGCGGACGATTCGCAGCTGGCCGACGTGGACATGCTGGCCGGGCAGGCCGCGCTTGACGACGAGGATGCAGCGTCCGGGTCGTCCGCGGCGCCGCTGGAGGAGGCGCCCGAGCCGATAGGTGCCGATTCCGTCTTCGGTGCGCTGGGTGAGCAGGAGGAGACGCAGCCGTCGGTATCGGGCGATCTGGCGCGGCCGGTGCCGGCCGCCCCCGCCGGGGCCGACTTCGTGTCGACCGAGATGTTCCGGCAGGCCGAATCGTCGTTCGGGCCCGCATCGGTGCCGCCGGATTTCGACAGCACCGAATTGGCATCCGCCCAAGGGGACGCGCCAGACACGCGGATTCCCGATTTCCAGCCGACCCAGACCCACACGAACTCGCGTTTCGGCGCGGCCCATGATCCCGACACAGCCGCCGCTGCGCTGTCAGGGCTGGGCGATGTTGACTTCGACTTCGGCACGGCGCAGCCGCAGGTCGACTCCGTGCTGCCGACGCCGGATTTCGAGACTGTCACCGAGCCTGGTGCCTTGCCCGATGAATCGCACGAAGCACCGCAGCAGGAAGAGCCGGAAGAGCCGGTCAAGGTCATCGGAGATCTGCGTATCGGGATTCCGCTGTACAACGTCTACCTGAACGAGGCTGATGAGTGGTCGCGTCGATTGCTGACGGAACTCAGCGAATGGGCGATGGAGCTCGAAAAGCCACTGTTGGACAGCACCGTCGGCATGGCCCATTCCCTGGGGGGCAGCTCGGCCACCGTGGGCTTTGCAGCGGTCGCCGAACTTGCCCGCATGCTTGAACAGGCGTTGCAACACGTGCAGTTGCACGGGCAGGGACGGCCGGAACACGCACATGCGTTCAATCGGGCGGCCGAGGAAATTCGGCGCCTGTTGCATCAGTTTGCCGCTGGTTTCCTCAAGCAGCCGGATCCGGAAATCCTGCTGGCATTGCGCGCCGTGCTGGAAACCGAGTTCGACTCGGCGCCGTCGCTGCTGGACGATACTCCAGTAGATGTGGCGGCTCCTGTCCACCAGGCCGGAGCTGCGCCGCTGATCGTGGGTAGCGATGAGCATTCCGACGCTTTGGATGCGTTGGACGCTGATCTGTTTCCAATCTTCGAGGAAGAAGCAGCGGAGCTGTTTCCGAAACTCGGAGCCGCGCTGCGCCAGTGGATGGCACAGCCGGACAATCGTGCGGCCCGTACCGAGGCATTGCGGGTGCTGCATACGCTCAAGGGCAGTGCCCGGCTCGCCGGGGCCATGCGCCTGGGCGACTTGACGCACCGGATGGAGTCGGCGATCGAGTCGCTGGGCTCCGAGTCCGTGCCGGTGAGCCGGATCGAGCCCATGCTGGGGCGCTTCGACAATCTGCAGGCCATGTTCGACGGCTTGTGCGATTTCGTGCGTCGACGCGAACTGGCTCCGCAAGCGGCACCGGAAAGCGCGGATGGCCCGATCATCGTCGACGTCGCGACCGCGTTGCCACTCCAGGGCGCCGAGGCGCCTGCAGCCACCGACCGGCGTACCCGCGAACGTGGCCCCGGCGCCATGGTCGTGCCTCGGCCTTCGACCGGACAAAGCTTGCGCGTACCGGCGCAATTGCTTGACCGGCTGGTCAACCAGGCCGGTGAGGTCATCATTACGCGGTCGCGGCTGGACGGGCGAATGGGGCAGATGCGGACTTCGCTGAAGGACCTGACCGGCAATCTGGACCGTCTGCGCGAGCAGCTGCGCGAGATGGAGGTGCAATCCGAGAGCCAGATGCAATCGCGCATGGCGCAAGCCAAGGACCAGGCGCGCGACTTCGATCCGCTGGAGTTCGACCGCTTCACGCGGGTGCAGGAACTGACGCGCCTGATGGCCGAGTCGGTGTCCGACGTGGCAACGCTGCAGCGCCAGTTGCAGCGCTCGATGCAGGGTGCCGAGGACGACCTGATCGCGCAGGCGCGCCAGGCGCGCGAACTGCAGCGCGATCTGCTGCGCACCCGCATGATCGAGTTCGAGTCGGTCTCCGAGCGCCTGTATGGCGTGGTGCGTCAGACGGCCAAGGAGACCGGCAAGCAAGTCAAGCTCGACATCGAAGGCGGCTCGATGGAGCTTGATCGCAGCGTACTCGAGCGTATGGTGCCTGCGTTTGAACACATGTTGCGCAATGCCATCGGTCATGGCATCGAGAGCCCGCAGCAGCGCGAGGCTGCGGGCAAACCACCCACCGGCAACATCACGATCGCGCTGCACCATGAGGGCAACGACGTTTCCGTGGTGTTTGGCGACGATGGTGCCGGTTTGAACCTGGAGCGCATTCGCCAGAAGGCGCTTGCCAAGGGCTTGATCAACGCCACGCATACGCTGGGCGACGATGAAACTGCAAACCTGGTCTTCATGCCGGGCTTCACGACCGCCGAGAGCGTCACCGAACTGTCGGGCCGGGGCGTGGGGCTTGACGTGGTGCGCTCCGAGGTCGACGCGCTGGGTGGCCGCATCGAGACCACCAGCGTGTGGGGCAAGGGCACGCAGTTCAAGCTGGTCGTGCCGCTGACGACCGCTGTCACCCAAGTGGTCATGCTGCGCCTGGGCGACATGTCCATGGGTGTGCCATCGAACCTGGTCGAGATCGTGCGCCGGGTTCTCGATACCGAGGTGGTGCAGGCCTACGAGACCGGGCAATTCGCGCATGGTGGCGAGATGCTGCCGTTCTTCTGGGCCGGCGCCTTGCTCAAGATCTCCGGCGCCAGTGCGGCAGCGCAGCAAAAGCACCGCGCGGTCGTGATCTTCCGCAGCGCGGGGCGACGGGTGGCGGTGCACGTGGACGAGGTGCTGGGCAACCAGGAGGTGGTGGTCAAGAACCTGGGGCCACAACTCTCGCGCATGCCGGGGCTGACCGGCATGTCGGTGCTCGCCTCCGGTGCGGTGGTGCTGATCTACAACCCGGTTGCGCTGGCAACTGTCTATGGCGAGTCTGCCTTGCAGTTGCAGGCACTGGCACGCCAGCCCGACAACGTCGCGCTGGCAACGCCCGCCGATGTGCAAGGCCGGACACCGCTGGCGAACGCGTCGGCAGCAGCGAGCAAGCCGCCGCTGATCATGGTTGTCGACGACTCGATCACGGTGCGTCGCGTCACGCAGCGCCTGCTGTTGCGCGAAGGTTACCGCGTGGTGCTGGCCAACGACGGATTGCAGGCACTCGAGCGGCTGCTGGAGGAGTTGCCAGACGTGGTGTTGTCGGACATCGAGATGCCGCGCATGGACGGGTTTGATCTGGCGCGCAACATTCGTGGTGACGAGCGCATGCGCGCGCTACCGATCATCATGATCACCTCGCGGATCGCAGAAAAGCACCGCGAGCATGCCAGCGAGCTGGGGGTTGACCATTACCTGGGCAAACCCTACTCCGAAGATGAATTGCTGGGTCTGATAGCGCACTACTGTGCAAGAGAGATCGACGCCGACGCGCTGAGCTGATCCTGGTTTTGCGCGGGTCGGGCTCAACGCCGCCTGGCGGGCCCGGCGCTGGCGGGCCGGATCTTGCGCACGGCCGCATAACGCTCCAGCGTCTGTGCCCGCGCAATGTCGTGATCGACGACCGGTTTCGGGTAGTTTGTACCCAGCAGCACGCCGGCAGATTCCAGTTCCGGCGCGCTGTTTTGCCAAGGTGCGTGGATCTCATTGTCCTGTAGCGCGGCGATCTGCGGCAAGTAGCGACGGATGAAGCGACCCTGCGGATCGAAGTTCTCGCTCTGGCGCAGTGGATTGAAGATGCGAAACCAGGGCTGCGCATCACATCCGCTGGAGGCCACCCATTGCCAGCCGCCGTTGTTGGCGGACAGGTCAAAGTCGTTGAGTTTTTCGGCGAAATAGGCCTCGCCGCGGCGCCAGTCGATGCCCAGATCCTTGACCAGGAAGCTGCCCGCCACCATGCGCAGCCGATTGTGCATATAGCCGGTCTGGTTGATCTGGGCCATTGCGGCATCGACGATCGGGTAACCGGTGCGGCCTTCGCACCAGGCCTGGAACAGCTTGTCCGCAGCGGCGCCATGGCGCCAGCGGATCGCGTCGAATTCCGGCTTGAAAGCGCTGTGAGTCACGTGCGGGAAGTTGGCCAGGATCTGGAAATAGAACTCGCGCCAGACCAGTTCGCTGAGCCAGACCGCTGCGCCAGCGCTGCCTGCGATCGAGGCCTGCAACGCCGTGGCTGCCAGGCGGCGGATCGATACCGTGCCGAAGCGCAGGTGCACGCCCAGGTAGCTCGGTCCCTTGACGGCAGGGAAGTCGCGCGTGGCATGGTACTGGTCCATGCGTTCGAAGAACTCTGCGAACAACGCCTGGCCACCACCGGCGCCCGGCGTGATGCGCAGCTGGTGCAGATTGGTGGTCTGAAAACCGATGTCCTGAAGGGTTGGCACCGGTTGGCGCATGCCTTGCGGTCGAGCGGCGAGTGCCGCGATATGCGGCAGCACTTCGTGGCTGCGCAGCCGATCTTCGTCGACCAGTGCCAGCCAGGCTTTCTTGTACGGCGTGAACACCGTGTAGGGCGTGCCGGTGCGGGTCAGCAGCTCGCGCCGCTCCAGCACCACATGGTCCTTGACGTTGTGCATCGCGATGCCGACATGTGCCAGTGCGCCCAGTGCCATGCGGTCGCGTTCGATCGCCGCCATCTCATAGTCATGCGCCGCAAACACCGACTGCACCTGCAGTTCGCGGGCCAATGCCACGATTTCTTCGACCGCCTGACCGTGGCGCACGATGAGGCCGGCATGCGGATTCGCGCTGGCCTCGCGCAGCATCTGGTCGAGCTCGACCAGCGACTCGCGGATGAACTCGACGCGGCGGTCGGCGCGTGGCAGCGGGTCCAGGATCGCGCGGTCGAAAACGAAGGCGCAATACACCTTGCGGCAATGCGTCAGCGCCAGATGCAGCGCGGCGTTGTCGTCCAGCCGCAGATCGCGCCGTAGCCACACCAGTCCGCTATCGAATTGCTTGTTCATGGAGGCCGCTAAAATTGACACATGCCCGACGATTCTGCGCCGATCAACCTGACGAATCATTTTCTGATTGCCATGCCCGGGCTCGAAGATGCGGCATTCTCGCGCAGTGTCGTCTACGTATGCGAACACAGCGAGCGCGGCGCGCTCGGGCTGGTGATCAACAAGCCCAGCGACATCAACCTCAAGGGGCTGTTCGACAAGGTTCAATTGCCGCTGGGGCGCGATGACCTGCAGCTACTGCCGGTGTTCCAGGGTGGCCCGGTGCAGACCGACCGCGGCTTCGTGCTGCACGAACCTTTTTTCAGCGCTGCAGAGAAACCGGACGAGCCGGTCTATGCGTCGACGATGTCGATTCCGGGCGGGCTGGAGATGACGACCTCCAAGGACGTGCTCGAAGCTTTGTCCACCGGCAACGGTCCGCGCCGCGTTCTCGTGTCGCTGGGCTATTCGGCCTGGGGCGAAGGGCAACTCGAGTCCGAACTGGGCGACAACAGCTGGTTGACGGTCGATGCCGATCTCGGCGTGATCTTCGACACGCCGGTCGACCAGCGCTACGACAAGGCGCTGGGCCTGCTCGGCCTGGAGGTGTGGATGTTGTCTCCGCAGGCCGGCCGTGCCTGAGGCCGGCGTCGTGATGGCCGCGGTGGGCGCCGAGCTGGACAGCTTTCTGGCACTGGATTTCGGTACCCGGCGCACCGGCGTGGCCTATGCCTCGCGGATGCTGGGCCAGGCCCGGCCGCTGGCGACCATTGACGCCCATGCCAGTGCGCTGCGCCTGCAGCAGGTGCAGGCCCGCGTGACCGAATGGCAGCCGCAGGCGCTGGTGGTCGGCATCCCGTTGCATCCCGATGGCGCCGAGCACCAGAACACCTTGCTGGCGCGCAAATTCGCGCGCAGCCTGCGTAATCGATTCAAGCTGCCGGTGTTCGAGGTGGATGAGCGCTACAGCACCACGGCCGCCTTGTCCGAGGGGGCACAGGATCCCGATGCTGGCGCCGCCTGCGTCATTCTGGACCAGTTTCTCAGGAGTATTGCGTGAGCCAGGACCCGCGCCCGGTCGACGATGCCGCGGCCATCACATCGGCGATGGAGATCGTGGGTGATGCGCAGGCCTTGTACAAGCTTCTGCTGCAGGGCGTATCTGCCTTGTGCGGGCCCGACACCCGACTGGTGGGTATCACCACCGGCGGCGCCTGGCTGGCCGAGCGACTGCATGTTGACCTGAAGATGCCAGGTGCTGCTGGCGTGTTGTCGTCGGCGTTGCACCGCGACGACTTTGCTCAGCGCGGCCTGTCAGCGCGTGCGCCCACAAGGCTCGGGTTCGACGTCAACGGCGCCCACATCATCGTTATCGACGACGTGCTGTACACCGGGCGCACGATTCGCGCTGTGGTCAACGAGTTGTTCGATTTTGGCCGGCCCGCTGATGTGAAGCTGGCAGTGCTGATCGCGCGCAATGGCCGCCAGCTGCCGATCCAGGCCGACTTTGCCGCTGCCCAGGTGCAACTGCCGGCCAACCGGTCGGTGGCGCTGCGCCGCGACGATTCCGGCCGTCTGTCGGTCGTGATCGAGGCGCGCCGTTGACATCGGCATCGCGCCGGCGGACAGCCCCTTTTTGACCAGGAAACCTGCGACGTGTTGTACCGACGAAATCCCCAACTCAACAAGAACGGCGAACTGGTCCATCTGCTGTCGATCGAGGGACTGCCCGCCAGCATCCTGCGTCAGGTGCTGGACACCGCCGAGAGTTTTGTCAGCGTCAGTGACCGCGAGGTCAAGAAGGTGCCGCTGCTGCGCGGTCGCAGCGTGTTCAATCTGTTCTTCGAGAACTCGACCCGCACCCGCACCACGTTCGAGATTGCTGCCAAACGCTTGAGTGCCGACGTGATCAACCTGGATATCGCCCGTTCGTCGGCGTCCAAGGGCGAGTCGCTGCTCGACACGATCGCCAACCTGAGCGCGATGGCGGCCGACATATTCGTCGTGCGCCACAGCGAATCGGGTGCGCCGTACCTGATCGCCCAGCACGTGGCGCCGCACGTGCATGTGATCAACGCCGGCGACGGCCGGCATTCGCATCCGACGCAGGGCCTGCTCGACATGTTCACGATCCGGCACTACAAGAAGGACTTTTCCAACCTGACAGTGGCCATCGTCGGCGACGTGCTGCATTCGCGGGTGGCGCGCTCCGATATCCATGCACTCTCCACGCTGGGCTGTGCCGAGGTGCGGGTGGTGGGGCCAAAGACGCTGGTGCCGGCCGATCTGGCGCAGATGGGTGTGCGGGTCTGCCACACGCTGGCAGAAGGCATCCGCGACTGCGATGTCGTGATCATGCTGCGCCTGCAGAACGAACGCATGAGCGGCGCATTGCTGCCGTCGGCACAGGAGTTCTTCATGAGCTTCGGCCTCACGCGTGAGAAGTTGCAACTGGCCAAGCCGGATGCCATCGTCATGCACCCGGGCCCGATCAACCGGGGGGTCGAGATCGATTCGGCCGTGGTTGACGGGGCACAAAGCGTGATCCTGCCGCAGGTAACCTTCGGCATTGCCGTGCGCATGGCGGTGATGAGCCTGGTTGCTGGTAACGAGGCAACACCCTGACGCGCACACAAGCGGGACGACATGGCATGAAGATACTGATCAAGGGGGGCAGGGTCGTCGACCCGGCCGCAGGAACCGACCAGGTTGCGGATGTGGCGGTGGCGGCGGGGCATGTGCTGGCCGTCGGCCAGGTGCCGGCCGACTTCACGCCGCGCAAGACCATTGACGCGACGGGTTGCATCGTGATGCCGGGCCTGGTCGATCTGGCGGTACGCCTGCGCGAACCCGGCCATGAGCACGCCAACAGCCTTCAGTCCGAGATGGCCGCAGCCGTGGCCGGCGGTGTCACCAGCCTGGTGTGTCCGCCCGATACCGACCCGGTGCTGGACGAACCGGGCCTGGTCGAGATGCTCAAGTTCCGCTCCGCCCGGTTGCACCAGTCGCGGGTGTACCCGCTGGGCGCCTTGACCCGCGGTCTCAAGGGCGAGGTCCTGACCGAGATGGTCGAGCTCACGCAGGCCGGTTGCGTCGGTTTCGGGCAGGCCGATGTGCCGCTGCCCAACATCCTGGTGCTGCTGCGGGCTCTGCAGTATGCCAGCACCTTTGGCTATTGCGTCTGGTTGCATCCGCAGGACCGCGACCTCGGAACCGGTGTCGTGGCCAGCGGCCCCTTGGCCACCCGCATGGGCCTGTCCGGCATTCCGGTGGCGGCAGAAACGATAGCGCTGTTCACCATCATCGAATTGATGCGCTCCAGCGGCGCGCGCGTTCACCTGTGCCGACTCAGCAGCGCCGCCGGGCTGGAACTGGTGCGCCAGGCCAAGCGCGAAGGACTGCCACTGAGTTGTGACGTCAGCATCAATTCCCTGCACCTGATGGATACCGACATCGGCTACTTCGACAGCCGCTCGCACCTGATTCCGCCGTTGCGCCAGCAACGCGACCGCGATGCCTTGCGACTGGCACTGGCCGACGGCACGATTGACGCGCTGGTGTCGGACCACAGCCCGGTCGACGACGAAGCCAAGACTTTGCCGTTCGCGGAAAGCGAACCCGGCGCCAGTGGCGTAGAGCTGTTGCTGGGGCTGGCGTTGAAGTGGGCTGAAGACACCGGCGTGCCGCTGCAGCGCGCACTGTCGGTGGTCACCAGCGAACCGGCGCGCATCCTGGCAGGCTCGGCAGGGCCGCTGGTGGACTCCGGCGGCGGTCGCCTGGTGGTCGGCGGTGTCGCCGATCTGTGCGTGTTCCATCCGCAGGACGAGTGGATCGTCGATGCGCAGAGTCTGCGCAGCCAGGGCAAACATACGCCGTTCTCCGGCTACCCCTTGCTGGCCAAGGTACGCGCGACGCTGGTCGGCGGCCATCTCGCATACGAGTCGTGAGGCTGCTGCGGGCCAGTGGGCGCGCGGCTCGGGTACTGGCCCACATGGTCGGTGGCCTGGGCACCATCATGTTCCGCTTTCCGAGTTTGAAGCAGGCGCAGCGCGATCTTCAGGTGCAGGCATGGGCCACGGAGATGCTTGCGCGTCTGGGCGTGCGAATGGTCGTGTACGGTACGCCGCCGGTGGCCGGCCCGGTGCTGCTGGTGTCCAACCATATTTCCTGGCTCGACATCCTGGTGCTGCATGCGGCGCGGCATTGCCGTTTCGTCTCCAAGTCCGATGTCCGGCAGTGGCCACTGATCGGCCGACTGGCCACCGGAGCTGGCACCTTGTATGTGGAACGCCGTTCGCGCCGCGACGCTATGCGGGTGGTGCATGTCATGGCACAGGCGCTGCGCGACGGTGAGATCCTGGCCATCTTCCCGGAGGGCACGACCGGAGACGGTGGTGTGCTGCTGCCATTTCACGCCAACCTGCTGCAGGCCGCCATTTCCACCAATGTGCCGATTCAGCCAATCGCCTTGCGTTTTGTCGACGCATTGGGGCAAGTTACGCAGGCCGCCAGCTACATGGGTGACGAGTCACTGGCGGGCTCGCTCTGGCGTACCTTGTGTACGCCCGGTGTCGTCGCCCATGTGCGATTCGGCACGGCCCAGTGGGCGCAGGGGCGCGACCGGCGCGGCTGGGCGCTGGATCTGTGGTGCGAAGTCGACAGGCTGCGCAAGAGTTGATCGGCGCCGTCAGCGCCAGGCAAATTCCGGCTGGCCAAAATGCGCGACGCGGGTCGTGCGCCCGAGCAGGCAGACCTCGCGGAACTGGTACAACACGGCGGCCGTGGGCGCCGCAATCCAGCTCTCGCCCACCGGCATGCGCAGCACTGGGTGCGGGTTATCCGGCAGATACTCGAGCAGCGGTGCGTCGGTGCGCAGCAACTCCGACAACGCAATGCGGTGGATGGACGCCACTTCGTCGGCGTTGGGCGCCATCGTGCGTGCCGCATCGGCCCACAACACGACCGGCGCGATGATGAAACCCGAGCGCGTCGCATAGTCGTCCAGCCGACCGAGCATGGCATCGGGTGCCAGTTGCAATTGCACCTCTTCCTGCAGTTCGCGCAACGCCGCCTGCTGTGCTGATTCACCGGCCTCGATACGGCCGCCGGGCAGTGCCCATTGATTGGCATGGTTGCGCAGGTGCAAGGCGCGGCGCGTCAGCACCATGGCGGCCTGCGTGCTCCAGCGCGCGTGTGCTTGCATGCCACCGATCTGCGCTCCGTGGCCCTCCTGGGAAACAACCAGGGCGACCGCGGCGCGGCCACGCGGCGCGCCGGCATCGGGCAGGTGCTGCACTTCAAAACGCTGCAATGCGCTGGTGATGGATCGCCGCAGCGTGTCGTCGTGGAGCATGGCGGGCGGCGCTGCGCAGCAAGCGTCCTGCGCTGACGGACTGCGCCTGTGCTTACCAGCTGTTGCGCAGTTCGCGCAGCTTGACGAATACCGTGCGCGCGTCCGGAATGGCCGGCAGATCTGGGAAGCTTTCGCGCAACCGCGCGATCACAGAGGCGTTGCCCAGGCGAAAGAAGGTGTTGAACTGCTTTTCATCGGCCAGCGTGGTGACCATCGATGTGGCCGGGTCGTGGTCGGTGACGGCGGGCAGCAAGGTCTTGGCCGCGGCATTGTCGGGTTCCCTGTCCAGCGTGAACTTCAGATTGTTCTCGACGTAGTCGTGGCCGGGATAGACCTGGGTGTTGTCCGGCAGCTGCGCCAGCTGTTCGGCAAAACTCGCATACATCAGCAGTGGGTCGCCGCCGTTGTGGCAGTTGCCGGCTCCGGCATTGAACAAGGTGTCGCCGGAGAACAGCGCCGGCTGCTCGGTGTGCGAACGCAGGCAGATATGGCACATGGTGTGGCCGGGCGTGTCCAGGCATTCGAGCTCGACGGTCTTGCCGACCTTGATCACGTCGCCAGCCTTGACCCCACGGTCCATACCGGCGATCTTGCCGCCGGCCTTGTGGTGGGCGATCACCTTGGCGCCGGTGGCCGCGACAATGGCGTCGTTGCCGCCGGTGTGGTCATGGTGCTCGTGCGTGTTGAGCAGCTGTGTGATCTGCCAGCCGCGCACCTTGGCGGCGCTCAGACACTTCTCGTGGTCCAACGGATCGATCGCCAGTGCTTCACCGGTCTCGGGGCAGGCGATCAGATAGTTGTAGTTGCGGTAGGCATTGCCGGTCCAGATGCGTTCGACGATCATGGGGTTCTCCTCGTAGCGGTCATCAATGTCGCCCCATTGTAGGAAGCTGCTGGTCGGCGCGCCGCAGTCGTGCCACAAACGCAGGCCGTCGTGTCGTCTCCCGCCAGCTGCGGTGCAGTGGATACACCCGTGTACCCAATCGACAAACGGGCCAACCACGTCACGCCGGCCGATCGACCGAGTCGAGCAATGCAGGGTAGTACCACAGCAGCGTGACGGTGCGCGCGACATAGTTCACATACAGTGCAGCCCACAGGCCATGGTTCTCCCAAGGCAGCAGCAACCACCAGGCGAGCAGGAATACGGCGGTGGACAGCAGCATCGCATTGCGCATGTCCGCGGTGCGCGTGGCGCCGATGAAGATGCCATCAAGCTGGAACGCCCAGACGCCGAGCAGCGGCGCACCGGCGGCCCAGGGCAGGTAGAGGCGGGCTGCGGCGCGTACGTCGGCATCGACCGTCAGCAGATCGATCAGCTGCGCCCCCACCAGCCACAGCAAACCACTGATCAGCAGGGCCACGCCGCCGGCCCACTGGCTGGTGCGCCATGCCGTCGCCACCAGCGCGGCACGGCGCCCGGCACCCACGGCGCGCCCGACCAGGGCTTCGGCTGCAAAAGCCAGACCGTCCAGGAAATAGGCGCTGATCGAGATGAATTGCATCAGCACCGCATTGGCCGCCAGCCGCACATCGCCCTGGGCTGCGCCCTGCGACATGAACCAGACGAACACGAAGATCAGCGCCAGCGAGCGCACCATGATGTCACTGTTGACGAGCACGGTGCGCCTGAGTTGGGCCGCCGAGAGCAACCGCGCCATCGACCAAGTGGCACCGAGCGTGCGCAGATGCCGCAGCGCGATGGTCAGGCCCACCGCTGCGGCCAGGTATTCGGCGAGCACAGTGCCTGCCGCTACGCCGCGCACATCCCAGCCCAATCCGAGCACGAACCACAGGTCGAGCGCAATATTGCTCAGATTCAGCACCAGTTGCAACACCAGCGCGATGTCGGTGCGCGCCAGTCCGATGAACCAGCCCAGCAGGGCGTAGTTGGCCAGCGTGGCTGGGGCGGCCCAGATGCGGATGTCGAAATAACCCCGCCCCAGTTGCTCAACCCCGCTGCTGGCCTGCAGCAGGGCAAAAGCGGCCCCGCGTATCGGCCACTGCAGCGCAATCAAGAGCGTTCCGGCCGCAGCGGCAACCAGCAGGGCGCGGCCCAGGGCGGCCACCACCTCGTCAGCATTCTCCGCGCCCAGCGCCTGCGCCGTCAGTCCGGTGGTGCCCATGCGCAAAAAGCCGAAGGCCCAGAACAGGAAGGTAAAGACCAGCGAGCCGACGGCCACCGCGCCGATATAGGCAGGATCGGGAATCTGGCCCACGACGGCGGTGTCGACCGCGCCCAGCAGCGGGGTCGAGACGTTGGACAGCATGATGGGAAGCGCGATTGCCAGGATGCTGCGATGGCTGACCGTGGTGCTGGCGGAGGCTGGTGCTGGATTCATGGGTGATCGGTCGACCGGATGGGCCACTGCGATTGGCACGATCATAGGGCGCGGGCCGACGCATCCAGCCGCGCCTGTGCCGGGGACCGACACGAAGCGGGTACCATTCGCGGGCCGCCGTTTGCAGTGGCCGAATCTGGAACCCATGACCCCAAAATCCATCCCCGACGTCGCTTTTGCCGGCGTCGCATTCCACGACCTGCGCGGGCGCAGCGTCATCGTCACCGGCGGCGCCAGCGGCATCGGCGCTGACATGGTGCGCGGCTTTGCGGCGCAAGCTTGCAAGGTCGGATTCGTCGACGTAGACGCCACGGCCGGTCAGGCCCTGGCCGACGCGTTGCCCGATGTGTTCTTTGAGGCCTGCGATGTGACCGACATCGGGGCCTTGCGGGCGGCGTTGACGGCGTTGATCGAGAAGACCGGTGGTGTCGACGTGCTGGTGAACAACGTCGCCAACGATGCGCGCCATACGATCGAGAGCGTCACGCCCGAATATTTCGACGAACGGGTGGCGATCAATCTGCGGCCACATTTCTTCGCCATGCAATCGGTGCTCACCAGCATGCGCGCGCGTGGCGGCGGCGCCATCATCAACATGGGTTCGGTCAGCTGGAAGTTCAAAGGCACCGGTTATGCGGTGTATGCCACCTGCAAGTCAGCAATGCTGGGTTTCACCCGCGTGCTGGCGCGCGAACTGGGCAGCGACAACATCCGGGTCAATTGCGTGGTGCCGGGCTGGGTCATGACCGAGCGCCAGGTCAAACTGTGGCTGGACGACACGGGCGAGGCCGCGATGGACCAGAACCAGTGCCTGCCCGGTCGCATCGTTGGCACCGACATCGCGCACATGGTGATGTTCCTGGCGGCCGACACCGCGCGTATGGTCACCGCGCAGGAATTTGTCGTCGACGCTGGCTGGTCCTGATCGGGCACCGGGTCTGGCGGCACGCGGCCTGGGCCGCCGCAGTCGCGGTTCAGGTCAACGCCGTCTTGCGGACCGGGCCCCAGGGTGGTGTATCGGCGGCACCATGGCCGGCGAGCCGGGTCTCCTGGCCCGCATCGGTCAAGTCGAATGTGCCCAGTCCGTTGCCCGAACCGTTTGTGCTGTTCCGTTCGAAGGTGACCACATGGTCGACCTCGGCACGGATGCCGATCCATTCGCCGATGCGGTGGTCGTGGTGGCTGGGTACATGGGCCAGCACGATCTCGCCGCTGCGCAGGCGCAAGGTGTACAGGAACTCCGAACCGCGAAAAGCCTTGCGGACGATTTGTGCCTTCACCGGCGCGTTGTCGTCATGCACGATGTCGTCGGCACGCAGCAGCACATCGCAGCGCCCCTGCGCGAACGCCGTCGGCAACGGGCATTCGGCGATGTCGGTCAGGTCGCCGAGCACGGTCTGCACGACCATCCGGCCGTCGACCTCGCGGATGGTGGCCGGTGTGAACACACCATGCCCGATGAAGTCGGCGACGAATCGGGTGGCCGGCCGGTGGTACAGCGTGTAGGCATCGTCCCACTGGTGCAGCCGGCCTTCCTGCATCACCCCGATGGTGTCGCCGACGGCAAACGCTTCGAGCTGGTCATGGGTTACGAACAGCGCCGTGGTTTTGGCCTCCTTGAGGATACTGCGCACCTCATGTGCCAGCCGTTCGCGCAGGTCGACGTCCAGATTGGAGAAGGGCTCATCCAGCAGCAGCAACTGCGGTGCCGGCGCCAGCGCCCGGGCCAGTGCCACGCGTTGCTGTTGGCCACCCGATAGTTCATGCGCATAGCTCCGTTCGCTGCCGGCCAGGCCGACCAGTTCCAGCACCTCGGCCACCCGCCGAGCCCGCGCGGCCCGTCCCAGCGCGGCGATGCCGAAGCCCACGTTGCGGCCGACGTCGAGATGGGGAAACAGTGCGTAGTCCTGAAACACCATGCCGATGCGGCGGTGTTCGGCGCTCATGTGGGTCTGCGGACTGCTCACAACGACATTGCCCAGACGGATGCTGCCGGCTTGCGCGCGCTCGAGGCCAGCCACGGCGCGCAGCAAGGTGGTCTTGCCGCAGCCTGAGGGGCCGATCAGCACGCCAATGGCGCCGGCCTGCAGCCCGAACGACACATCCTGTACCGCCGCGCGTTCGGCACCGGCATAACGGACCTGCAGTTGGGCAAGCGCGAGAAACATGAGGCAATTCTAGATGATTACAATTCTCATTTGACCCGATCCGATGGGAATCTCGATGCCGCTGCGTCGGCTTGCCCAATCCGCCTTCCTGCTGTTTGCTGCCTTGTTGTGCCTGCCGGTGCTGGTCGTGTTCGGCTCGTGGTTGCAATGGGATGCGACCAGCGCGCAGATTCTGGGCGAGATGGCCGGCACCGTATTACCGGACTACGTGGCGACCACCGTGCTGCTGTGCCTGCTGGTCGGCGCTGGTGTGGTGCTGGTGGGCACGGCCAGTGCCGCCGCGGTGACGCTGTTCGACTTTCCCGGGCG
Organism: Burkholderiaceae bacterium; assembly: GCA_039934375.1. Taxonomy (GTDB): domain Bacteria; phylum Pseudomonadota; class Gammaproteobacteria; order Burkholderiales; family Burkholderiaceae_C; genus CAISIP01. The sequence continues at coordinate 34,885 of JBDTMH010000006.1, forward strand.
CCGCACGTTCGAGTGGGCATTGTTGCTGCCGTTGGCGATGCCGGCGTACGTCGTGGCCTACGCCTATACCGACTTCCTGCAGTTCGGTGGCCCGCTGCAGAACGCGATCCGCGCCGCCACCGGGCTGCAGGGGCGCATGTTGCCGGAGGTGCGCAGCCTGGGCGGCGCGGCCTGGGTCTTCACGTTCTCGCTGTATCCCTATGTCTATCTGCTGGTACGCGGTGCCCTCAGCGAACGCGCCGGGCATCTGATGGAAGCGGCGCGCCTGCTGGGCGCGCCTTTACGTCGGCGTATCCGCGAGGTGGCCTTGCCGCTGGCCCGCCCGGCCGTGGCCGCCGGCGCCGCGTTGGCGCTGATGGAGACGGTGGCCGACTTCGGTGTCTCAAGTTATTTTGGCATTCAGACCTTCACCGCCGGCATTTACAAGGCCTGGCTGGCGATGGATAACCGGCTGGCCGCCGCGCAGCTGGCGACGATGCTGCTGGCCCTGGTGGCGGTATTGCTGCAGCTGGAGCAGCACGCACAGCGGCGGGCCCGTTTCGTCGCCAGTCGCGGCGCACGCGCCGGTGTGGCCGACGCCTTGCCAGTGCCGCTGCGCGGTGGCGCCCGTGTGCTGGCCTGGCTGGTCTGCGGCGTCCCGGTGCTGATGGGGTTCGTATTGCCGGTGCTGTTCATGTTCCGGCCGCTGGCAGCCGAATGGGAGCTGCTGGCCTGGGGCAAGTTCCTGCAGTGGTCTGGCAACAGCCTGCGGCTGGGTCTGATCACCGCGCTATTGGCGGTGGGTATCGCACTGACACTGGCGTTTGCGCTGCGGCGACGTCCGGACGGTGTGACCCGCGCGGTCGCGCGGCTGGCCGGATTGGGGTACGCCGTGCCGGGCGCCGTCATTGTGGTGGGACTGCTGCTGCCGGTGGGCTGGATACAGTCGGCCGCGCCGTCGCTGGGTGTGGGTTATGTCATGACCGCCACCTCGTTGGGCCTGGTCTGGGCCTATCTGGTGCGATTCTGCGCCGTCGCCTTGCAATCGGTTCAAAGTGGCTATACGCGGATCCCTCCGAGCTTCGATGAATCGGCGCGCATGCTCGGTGCCGGTGGTGGGCGTCTGCTGGCCCAGGTGCATTGGCCACTGCTGCGGCGCTCCACCGCGGCCGCCGCGCTGCTGGTGTTCGTCGACGTGATGAAAGAGCTGCCGGCCACGCTGGTATTGCGTCCGTTCGACTCCGACACGCTGGCCGTCGTCGCCTACCAGCTGGCGCGCGACGAACGCCTGGGTGAGGCGGCATTGCCGTCGCTGGCCCTGGTGCTGGTGGGGCTGATCCCGGTGGTGCTGCTCAGCCGCACGCTGCGCACGCAGCGGTAGCCGGCACATACCGGCGCCTGGCGCGGTTGTTGATAATCCGTACAGAACAGAAGACGGCGACGACCATGCTGCGCAGAGTGCGCGTGGGCGTACGTGACGCAAAAGAACAATCCGGGGAGAGCACACGCGATGTCTTTGCAGCAACTGGTCTTGAGCCTGGTCCTGGCCACCATGGTGTTTTCGGTCGCACTCGAATTGCGGCTGCAGGACTTCCGACGCGTGGTCACCATGCCGCGGGCTGTCGTGGCCGGCCTGATACCGCAGTTCATCCTGCTGCCGGTCGGAACCTGGCTGGCCACTCTGCTGCTCGACCTGCCGCCCAACGTCGAAGCGGCGATGATTCTCGTGGCCGCCTGTCCTGGTGGCTCGCTGTCGAACTACCTCACGCATTTTGGCCGCGGCAACACGGCCTTGTCGGTGACGGTGTCGTGTGTCGCCGCGCTGATGGCGCTGGTGCTCACGCCGTTCAATTTCAGCTGGATGGTGGCCAGCAACCCGGCCACCGCTGGCTGGTTGCGCCAGCTCGACATCGACCCCTCGGGCATCTGGTTCAGCCTGCTGGCTTTGCTGGCACTGCCCATGGCGGCCGGCATGACGGTGAGCCACCAGTGGCCGAAGCTGTCCGCGCGCTGGCGCAAGCCGCTGGGCAACTTCTCGCTGATCGCATTGATCGCGTTCATCGTGGCCGGGCTGATCAGCCAGCGCCAGTTGCTGACCATGGGCCTGCTGCCAATGCTGTTCATCGTCATCGTGCACAACGCCAGCGGCCTGGTGTTCGGTTACCTGACCAGCGTGGCCATGCGCATCAGCGTGGCCGACCGTCGTGCGGTGATGCTGGAGGGCGGCATGCAGAACTCGGGGCTGGCGCTGGGCATCATTGCGGTGCAGTTCAACTCCGATCTGGGCATGGTCATCATCGCCAGCTTGTGGGGCATGTGGCACATTGTCAGCGGCCTGGCCTGCGCGTTGTGGTGGCGCCGATCGCCCGTGCTGATGCCGCAAATGGAACCTCCCCATGTTTGACCTGTTGTTCCGATCCGCCACCGTCGTCGATGGCAATGGCGGCACTCCCGCGACAGCCGATGTCGGTATTCGCAACGGCCGGATTGCCGACATCGGCCAGTTGAACGGTGCGGCGGCGCGCGAGTGGGTGGATGCCACCGGCGCATGGCTGACGCCGGGATTCGTCGACATCCACACCCACTACGACGGCCAGGCGACCTGGGACGAGACCTTCTCGCCCAGCATCCACCACGGCGTGACGACGCTGGTGATGGGCAACTGCGGCGTCGGTTTCGCGCCGCTGCGAGCCGGCGAGCAGGAGCGGTTGATCAGCCTGATGGAAGGTGTCGAAGACATCCCGGGTGTGGCGCTGTCGGAAGGCATCGACTTCCAGTGGTCGAGTTTTCCGCAATACATGGACCGGCTCGACGCGATGCCGCATAGCCTGGACTTTGCCTGCCTGGTGCCGCACGACCCGCTGCGCATGTACGTGATGGGCGAACGTGCACGTGGTCACGAGGCGGCCACACCCGGCGACGTGGCGCAAATGCGCGCACTGTTGCGCGAGGCACTGGAGGCCGGCGCCATTGGCTTTTCAACCGGGCGCAGCGACAACCACCGCACGTCCAAAGGCCAGGAGACACCGGCATCCGAGGCTGACCTGGCCGAGCTCACCGGCCTGGCCCGTGCCTTCGACGGCCTGAACCATGGCGTGGTGCAACTCGTCAGCGACTTCGACGTGTTGCGTTCACCGGACCGGTTCGACCCCGAGTTCGACCTGGTCGAACAACTGGCGATCGCCTCCAAACGCCCGTTGGCCATGACCTGGCTGCAGCGCGATCCCGGCGGCGAACAATACCGACAGGTCGCGCGCCGCGTCGAGGCTGCCGTCGCAAGGGGGCTGCCGATGTACCTGCAGGCAGGAGCGCGGGGCATCGGTGTCATCACCGGTCTGGATGCGAGTTTTCACCCGTTCATGGGTTTCCCGGGCTACAAGCAAGTGGCCGGCCTGCCGCTGGCCGACCGTGCTGCGGCGTTGCGCGAACCGGCGCTGCGCAGCCGCATCCTGGCTGAAAAGTCGGAGCGCCTGGCCGGCGACGGCTCCTCGGTGCCGCCGTTGGTGGACCTGCTGCTGGCACGCATCGACATGATCTCGGCGCGCATGTTCCCGCTGGGCGAGGTGCCGAACTACGAACCCACGCTGCAGGACTCGATGCTGCTGCGCGCCAGGATGCTGGGCATCACACCGCTGGCCGCGATTTACGACTACCTGTGCGAAGCGGATGGCAGCAACCTGCTGTATTTTCCGATCTTCAACTACAACGACGGCAACCTGGACTGCGTCGGCGAGATGCTGAGGCATCCGCGCGCGTTGTTCAGCCTGGGCGATGCGGGGGCACACGTGGGCACGATCTGCGATGCGAGTTTTTCGACCTTTCTGCTGACCCACTGGGTGGCCAAGGGCCATATGCCGCTGCAGCAGGCGGTGCAGATGCTTGGCAGCCGCAACGCCGACTACCTGGGCCTGCGCGATCGCGGGCGCATCGCAGTGGGGCAACGCGCGGACCTGAACCTGATCGACCCAGCCAGGCTGGCCCTGCCCAAGCCGCAACTGCTGCGCGACCTGCCAGCTGGCGGGAAGCGCTTTCTGCAGAAGGCCGCGGGATATGCGGGGAGCTGGGTGGCGGGGGAGTGTGTGCAACGCGAGAGCGTGGTCACCGCTGCGCGGCCAGGGAGGTTGGTGCGGGCGGGAAGGTGAGTCGGCCGCACGGTTCACTGGCGTCTTGGGCGGTCGGCAGTCGGCAATATGCCGAAGGTTTTTGATCGACCCGGAACAACAATTTCGGATTGGCCATTGATGGGCTGCGTCTCAGTCATTGACGCGCCAGAGCAGCAGGCGTTGAATTGGCCTGCTCTACACTCCCGCCATGATGATCCTGCACAGCTTCTGGCTCTCCCTTGCCACTTACCGGGTGCGTATCGCACTGAACCTCAAACATGTGGTGTTCGAAGAGCGAACGCACGATCTCACGCAGGGCCATCAGCATGCAGCGGCGTTTCGCGCGGTGAACCCGGCAGGCGCAGTGCCCGCGCTCGAGGGCGCGACGGCGGAACCGTTGACTCAAAGCCTTGCCATCCTTGAATGGCTTGAGGAAACCCATCCCACGCCGGCACTGCTTCCCGCGGATGCCGCCGGTCGCGCGAAAGTGCGTGCGCTTTTCCTTCTTACGGCGGCGGACACGCATCCGCTGGCCGTGCCGCGGGTGCGTGCCCAACTGAAGCAGCGTTTCGGCGCTGACGACGCCGCGGGTGCCGAGTGGGCGGCGCATTGGTTCCGAGAAGGTTTGGCTGCCTACGAGGCCTTGATGCCCGAAGATGCAACCCGCTGCCATGCGGAAACGCTCAGCATTGCCGACCTGGCGCTGGCCAGCCACCTGATTGGTGCTGCGCGTTTCGGCGTGGCGCTGGACGACTACCCGCGTGTGGCGCGCGTGGGCGCATCACTGATGGCGGTCCCTGAAGTCGCGGCGGCGCACCCCGATCTGCAGATCGACGCGCCACGAACCTAGCCCAGCGTGCTTGTCTGATCGCCGCGTTCGGAAGTTGTCCGGCTAAAGTCCTATCATCCAACTTTGAACAGAGCTCATCTTCAATTTTGATGGATGATTGCGCTGATAGAGCAAGACTTGCAACGTGCGAGAGGCGGCTGCGCAATGGGCGCGACAGAACGACAGAAAATGATGGCAGGCGGCTGGTACACCTGCATGATGTGGCCGAGCGGGACACTGTCGTGAACAATCCTGCGCACCCGGTTGCGGGCCGAGCGGAGGGTCACGCTCTTGTTGACCAATGAGCGACTTGAGGCGGTGGCGATGTCAAAGCAATGCATGGGACATGGGGCGATCCTCGGCGCCGCCACTCGATCACATCGATGGATCGATCAGCACCTTGGCGCCGGTGTTGCGGGGCCCGTAGAAGGCGATGGCGTCGGCGCTCAGCGCTTCAGCCAGCGATACCGTACGCGCGTAGTGGCTGGCGAACGTGGTCTTCAGCTCGGCAGCCACGCGCTCGCGCAGCGCCTGCCCGGCAGCGGGCCCGATCTTTTGCAAGTAGGGGAATAGCAGCCAGCCACCGACGCCCCAGGCCATGCCGAAGCTGCGCCGAATTTCGGTCGGGCGTGTGTCCAGGCCGCCATACAGGTAGACCTGCTTGTGCACTGCCGAGCCGTAGCGGCTGTACTCCTTGGCGTTTCGGTTGATCGCGATCTCCATGCATTGCAAAATCTGCCCGGCCAGCGTGCCGCCGCCAGTGGCGTCGAACGCGATCGTGGCGCCCGTGCTCGCCAGCGCATCGGTCAACTCGGCCGTGAATCCAGGCGCACTGCTGTCGCACACATGCTTGGCACCGATTTCACGCAGCAGCGCAGCCTGCTCGGGCTTGCGAACGACATTGACCAGGCCGATGCCGTCTTTCAGGCAGATCTTGTTGAGCATCTGGCCCAGATTGCTGGCCGCAGCGGTGTGCACCAGGGCCGCGTGGCCTTCGCGCTTCATGGTCTCGACCATGCCCAGTGCGGTCAGTGGGTTGACGAAGCACGATGCGCCTTCTGCTGCGGTGGTGCCGGCCGGCAGCGGCAGGCACTGCGCTGCTGGCATGGCCCGGTATTGCGCGTACATGGCCCCGCCGATCACCCCCACCGTGCGTCCAAGCAAGGCCTGCGCGGCGGGCGAGGAACCGGCAGCGACCACCAGCCCGGCACCCTCATTGCCCACGGGCATGCTCTGGCCCAGGCGAGCGGCCATGCCGGGCATGGCGCGTTCGGGGATGCGGGCGGTGACCACCGGCCGATCGGCGCTGCCAGTCACTTTGACGGAGGACAGATCGGCCGCTCCGAACAGCAGTCCGATGTCCGACGGGTTGATCGGTGTTGCCCGCAGCTGAATCAACACCTCGTCAGGACCCGGAGTGGGAACGGGAGTTGGCTCCAGGCTGATCTGCAAGTTGCCGTCAGCCTGCACGAGCGAGCGAAGTTGCAGCGCGGTAGTTGGGATTGACTGGATCATGAGTGACTCTCGGTGGGGAACAGGCCGCGCGATCGGCGATCGGCGGTTAGCGTCGCGGGAAACATTTCTTGACCGTGGTCTGGTGCTCGCCGCGCGAGACCGCCATTGTCGTTCAGGAGACTTCACGCGTGGCAGGGCTATCCAGATGCGTCGTCGAGAATCAGTCGGCTCTAAACGCCGAACCGTTCGTGCCGCGCCAGGCTGCTCTGCTTCCGACAACAATCTTGTTTCGAAGTAAACCCCAAGCAGGCAGTACGCGTCGTTGCCAATATCAAGGTTTCTGGCTTGCCGGGCGGCTTCAGGCCTTGCTCGGCGTCACCGGTATGCATGTCATCGAGCGGGTCATGGGCGTCATATTGGCCGCGCTGGCCGTGCAGTTCGTATTTGACGGTATCAAGCAGAGCGGGCTTTTTGCCCAATGACCACAGTCGAATCCGGTGATCTTGCTGGTGCCAGATTGCCGGGCCCCTGCCTGGATGGCGGAGCACGGATAAGACACTCAGTGGCATGTTGCTCGCGCACACGGTTGCCGGCTGTTGAGGCAGGGCTTGCCGGAACCCCGTATCCTCCACGTTATGAACAAACCGCGTGACATGCAATACACGACATTCGGTCGCACCGGCCTGAAGGTCAGCGTTGCCGGCCTGGGCTGCGGTGGTTTCAGTCGATTGGGCCAGGGCCAGGGCAGCAGTGTGGCCCAATCGATCGACGTGGTGCGTGCGGCGCTGGACGCAGGCGTCAATTTCCTGGACACGGCAGAGAACTACAAGACCGAAGACATCGTCGGTCTGGCCGTCAAGCCCAGTGAGCGCGACAAGCTCGTCATTTCCACCAAGACGCAGATTGTCGAAGCCGGCCAGCAGCGTTCGCCCGCGCAGGTTGTGGCCAGTCTGCACGCATCGCTCAAGCGTTTGCGCACGGATCGTGTCGAGGTGTTTCACCTGCACGCCGTGACCCCGCAGCATGTGGACTACGCGATCGAGGTCATTGCGCCGGCCCTGCTCAAGGAGCGGGACGCGGGACGCATCGCGCACCTGGGTATCACCGAGACCCCGCCCAGTGACCACGTGCACGCGACCTTGCCCAGGGCGATCGACAGTGGTCTGTTCGACGTGGTCATGGTGGCCTTTCATCTGCTGCACCAGAACGCGCGTGCCAGTGTGTTTCCATTGACGCGGGCCAAAGGTGTGGCGACGTTGCTGATGTTCGCAGTCCGACGCATCTTCAGCGAGCCGGGCCGGCTGCAGACGACGTTGGCGCAACTGGTGCAGCGCGGGCAATTGCCCGCGGCGTTCGCTGACGAGCGGGAACCCCTGGCCTTTCTCACCGAACAGCCGGGTCCGCTGGCCATCATCGACGCCGCTTATCGGTATGCGCGCCATGAACCGGGTGTCGATGTCGTGCTATTTGGCACCGGCAACATCGCACATCTGCAAACCAACATCCAGTCCATTCTTGCCGATCCCCTACCTGCGGCGACGCTGGCATTGGCGCAAGAACGCTTTGGCCACCTGGTGGGCGTTGGGCTGGACGCGCCGAGCAGTTCCGCCAAGGCTTGATTTTGACGCCGCGTGGGCGGGGCCTGCAGGCACGTCGCGACAATCCGGACCGCCTTCCTGCGGCATATGGGAGATTGCCTGCCCCTGTTGAACTCGCCGACGCGAACATCGTCCAAGCAAGACCAACCCACCGTATGTCTTGAGGAGTCTTTGTGATGCGCCTTCTACCGTTGTCGGTTTTGATGTTCAGCCTGGTTGCACTGACGGCGTGCAGCAGTTATGCGCCACCCGCTGATTTGAATGGCGTCACACGAGACCAGATCGTGGCCCGCATGGGGCCGCCCGAGATGCAGCGCACCATGGACGGCGGTATCACGCGGCTGGAATATCCCACCGGGCCGTTTGGCCACCAAACCTGGTTCGTGGACGTGGACGCCACGGGCAAAGTGGTGCGGTCGGAGCAGGTGTTGACCGAGCGCAACTTCAACCAGATTGTTCCCGGCATGGACCAGGCGCAGGTGCTCCAGCGCCTGGGGCGACCGAACAGCGCCTATGCGCTGGGTCGCTCGCGGGGCGAGGTCTGGAACTACCGATTCGAAGGGCCGTTCTGCGAGTGGTTTCTGGTTGAATTTACGCAGGAGCAGAAGGTGCGCGGAGGAGGTTACGGGAAGCCGCCGGAATGCGAACGCAAGGTGGACATCATTATTCCGTGATGACACCCCAGCGCTGGCGGCTCAGACGGCTGTGACCGTAGCGCCGGACGAGGCGTCGGAGCCAGTCGCACCGGCTTCAGGCGGGTGCGTGACGATGCTGCGCAACTCTGGCCGGGCCGTGTGCAAGGTCCGCAGATCGGGCCGGGGGCGCCGCAGCACCGGGTCTGCAGCAAAGGCCTGCTCCAGCGCCGCGGCCATCGCCAGCAGACGTGCATCGCCGCGCAGCGGAGCTATCAGTTGCAGGCCGAATGGCATGCCGGCTTCGTCCAATCCGCAAGGCAGTGCCAGCGCCGGATTGGTGGCCAGTGTCGGAATGTAGGTCAGCGCCAGCCAGTGGTAGTAGTTGCGCATGGCTTGGCCGTCGATTTCCTGCGCGTACAGCGTGGTCCAGGGGAAAGGCGTCACTGGCGAGGTCGGCGTGATGATCAGGTCGAAATCGTCGAAGGTTTTGGCAAATCGCTGCGCGATACGTGTCTGCGCCAGATGCGCCCAGGCCCGGTCCGCCAGCGTCATGGACGCGGCCATCTCGATGTTGGCGCGCACATGGGGCGCCAGCGTCTCGGGTGCCTTTGCCAGCGTGTCGGCATATCCGGCGTAGAAGCTCTCCGCGCGCAGGATGTCGAATACGCGGTCGGAGTCGGCCATGTCCAGCGACAGGGGTTCGCAGCGTGCGACCAGACCCTGCAGCGCCTTGACGCGCTGCTGGAAGCTGCGCCGGATCGACCGGTCGACGGCGCAAACGCCGAAATCTTCGGTGAATCCGATACGCAGTCGCGACAGCTCCACCGCTGCGGTGGGCAGTGCCAGGCTCGGCATCTCGCAGGACAAGGGATCGCGCGGGTCGAAACCGGCACTGGCGCGCAGCATCAGCCCGGTATCGGCCACGTCGCGTCCCATCGGGCCCAGCACCGAGATCACTGACCAGCCCAGCGGACGTGCGCTGTTGACGACCACACCAGGCGACGGGCGCAAGCCGACAACGCCGCAAAGTGCCGCCGGTATGCGCAGCGAGCCGCCGGTGTCGGAACCGGTCGCCAGTGGCAACATGTCGACCGCCAATGCGGCTGCCGATCCCCCTGATGAACCACCGGCATTGAGCGCAGGATTGAACGGGTTGCCGGTGGCGCCCCAGACCGGGTTGCGGGTATTCGCCCCGGCACCCATGTCGGGCACATTGGTCTTGGCGGTGACGATGGCGCCGGCCGCACGCAGCCGCGCAACCAGCACAATGTCCTTGGTCGGTATGTGGTTGCGCCGGCCGATGTTGCCGCTGGTGGTGCGCAGCCCGGCTGTGTCCTGCAGATCCTTCACGCCCAGTGGCAGGCCATGCAATGGGCCCAGTGCATCACCGTGCATCACGGCGGCTTCGGCGGCACGGGCCGCGGCCCGCGCGCGATCGAAGTCAGTCTGCGTGATGGCGTTGATCGCCGGATTGATGGCCTCGATGCGGGCGATGCAGGCGTCCATCAATTCGACCGGCGAGATGACCCGCCGTTCGATCATGCTGCGCAGTGCGACTGCACTGTGGGAGGTCAGGTCGGAATCATCGGCCATGCCCGCATTATGGTTCCGACAGGCCGCATTGGAAGTTACAGTCATCAAAAGCGAGGGCAACGACATGCCGATCCAGACC
>JBDTMH010000007.1:0-43424 GCA_039934375.1 Burkholderiaceae bacterium
CTTGCTGCACGCGCCGGAGCTGCCTGGCATCCTGGCCAGTGGCGCGCATGTCGCGCCGCACGTGATGCAACGCAAGGCCGAGCGGATAGCGCAAGGCCGTTACCAGTACGTTGCCGGCGTCGGTCATCTGGCCAACATGGAACATCCGCAAGTCTTCAACGGCGCCGCGCTGCAGTTCCTGCAGAGGTTTTTTCCAGTCTGAGGAGGATTCTGATGTCAACCGAAACCCGTACTACTGCGCCGCCCAAAGCCACCCGATATGTCCCGCCGTCGATCGCCGGCGAATACACGACGCTGACCGACAAGCAGACGCAGTTGTTGGCAATCGCCTCCGAGCTTGGCCGAACCCGATTTGCGCCGCGCGCGCAACAGATCGACCGCGATGCGGTGTTTCCGTTCGAGAACTATGCCGATATGTTTGCCGCCGGCCTGCTGCGCATTTGCGTGCCGGAAGAATACGGCGGCTGGGGCGCCGACTTCGCCACCTACGTGATGACGGCCGCCGAGATCGGACGCCATTGTGGCGCGACCGCGCTGACACTGAACATGCATGTGAGCTCAACCATGTGGACCGGGTTCATCGCCGATGACCTGGACATGACGCCCGAGCAGCGCGCAAGCCACGAGGCGCATCGGGCCATGCATTACAAGCGCATCGTCGAGGACGGCAAGATCTACTCGCAGCCGTTCTCCGAAGGCGGTGCGGCAGCCGCCGGCAAGGCACCGTTCGGCACGCTGGCGCACAAGGTCGATGGCGGCTACATCGTCAACGGCAAGAAGATCTTTGCGTCGCTGGCCGCTGCGGCCGATTATTACGGCATCCTGTGCACGCTCGATATCCCGGGCGCCACGCAGCGCGATTCGCTGTATCTGGCGGTCGACCGAAACGCGACTGGCGTCACGGTCAGCGGCGAGTGGGATCCGCTGGGCATGCGCGGAACAGCGTCGCGCAATCTGCTGTTCAAGGATGTGTTTGTCCCCGACGCCGAGCGGCTGATGCCCGAAGGCATGTATGCCCAGGCCGCGATACGCTGGCCGCACATGTTTGCCACGCTGTCGCCGACCTACATGGGTATTGCGCAGGCGGCCTACGACTTCACGATCCAGTATCTGCGCGCGGAAGTACCCGGCATGCCGCCGGTGAAGCGGCGCATGTACCCGACCAAGCAGATTGCCGTGGCCGAGATGAAGGTCAAACTCGAGCTGACCCGAGCAATCTTCCTGCAGAACGCGCGTGCGGCGCGGGTCGATCCGTCCAAGGAAGTGCGCATGGGCCTCTTGGCGGCGCACTACAGCATCATGGAGAACGCCAACGATATCTGCCGGCTGGCGGTGCGGACCTGCGGCGGGCAATCGATGCTCAAGACGTTGCCGCTGGAGCGCATGTACCGCGACTCGCGCTGCGGCTCGTTGATGCTGCCGTGGACCGCCGAATTGTGCATTGACCGGCTGGGGCGCGACTGCCTGTACGAGGCCGGCGAACGCGACGAACCGGATGCCTTGTAGGCGCAAGCCGCCGCCCGAACCTCTCGTCTCGGGTACGACCAAGCCATGGGCATGAACCTGTCGCGCATCATCAGGCGCCATGCCCAGTTCGCGCCGCACAAGCTGGCCCTGCACTGCCCAAGACCGCGCTGGGAAAGGTGCAAAAGCCGGCATTGCTGGCCGCGCTGAACGAGGCCGGCGACAGCAGTTACAGCGCGGATCGACCTTCGGTCTGACGAAAATGGTCAGCGGGATCGGCTCAATACAACGGTTGGAACTTGTGGATGGTCTCGCGCACGTCATCGGTGACGGAAAAACCATTGCCAAAGCGGCTGGCAAGTGCGTCAGCACGCAACACGAACCGGTCGACGCCCTGGCCATAGATGAACTGCATCGCACCGCCAGTCCAGGCTGGAAAGCCGATGCCGAAGATCGAGCCGATATTGGCATCGTGCACACTGGTGAGCACGTTCTCGTGCAGGCAACGTGCGGTCTCCACGGCCTGGCGGTACAACAGTCGGTCCTTGATGTCCTGCAGGTCCCAGGCCACGTCGGGCTTGCCGAACAGCCGCGCCAGTTCGGGCCACAAGGACTTGCGCGCGTCTTTTTCCGTTGGGTAGTCGTAAAAACCAGCACCGCCGGCGCGTCCCGGACGCTTGAATTCCTTGACCATGCGCTCGATCAGCAACTGGCCCGGTGGCGTTTCGAAGGCTTTACCTTGTGCCGCATGGTCGGCGCGGGTCTGCTCCAGCACATGCACGCTGAGTGACAGCGCGGTCTCGTCAATCACCGCCAGCGGACCGACCGGCATGCCGCACTGGATGCCCGCGTTTTCGATCACAGCCGCCGGAATACCTTCGCCCAGCATGTTGGCGCCCTCGGTCACGTAGGTGCCGAAGGTGCGACTGGTGTAAAAGCCGCGCGCATCGTTGACGACGATCGGAATCTTGCCCAGCGCCTGCACATAGTCATAGGCGCGGGCCACGGTTTCGTCGTCGGTCTGGTTGCCGCGGATGATCTCGACCAGCTTCATCTTGTCGACCGGGCTGAAGAAATGGATGCCGATGAACTTGTGCGGGTGGCTGCTGGCGCTGGCCAGGCCGCTGATCGGAATTGTCGAGGTATTGCTGGCAAAAAAGCCGCCGGGTGCCAGCATCGGGTCTGCATCGCGGGTGACGGCGGCCTTGAGATCGCGCTGCTCGAACACCGCCTCGATGATCAGGTCGCATCCTTGCAGGTCGGTATTGCTGTCGGTGGGCGTGATGCGCGCCAGCAGTTCCGCCTGTTCATGCGGCGCCATGCGGCCCTTGTCGACCTGCGCCTGCGTCAGTCTGGCGCTGTGGGCCTTGCCGGCCTCGGCCTTGTCCTGATTGACATCTTTGAGCACGGTCAGGATGCCCCGACTGGCCTGGGCATATGCAATGCCCGCGCCCATCATGCCTGCGCCCAGAATGCCCACCTTGGCCGGCTTGCTGCGTGGCACGCCTTGCGGGCGGGACTGGCCGGACCTGATCGCCCCCATGTTGAAGAAAAAGGTGTTGATCATGTTCTTGGCCACCGGATCCACGACCAATCGGGCCAGGTAGCGGCTCTCGATGCGCAAGGCGGTGTCAAAGTCCACCTGCGCCCCTTCGACCATGGCGGCCAGTGCCGCCTCCGGTGCCGGGTACAGGCCGCGTGTGGTCTTGCGCAGCATCGCCGGCGCCACCGACAGCGCCTGGGCGATCTTCGGGGTGCTCGGCAGACCGCCAGGGATCTTCCAGGTCTTGTCGTCCCAGGGTTGCAGTGACACCGGATGGGCCTGGATCCAGGTCAAGGCTGCGGCCTGCAAGCTGCCGGCGTCGGCCACCAGTTCGTGCACCAGGCCCAGTTCCAGCGCCTGGCGCGGGTTGAACAGACGGCTCTCTAGGATGTAAGGCTGCGCGCCCATCAGGCCCAGCAGGCGCGTCATCTTGGTAATGCCGGTCGCTCCGGGAATCAGCCCCAGCGTAATCTCGGGCAAGCCGAGCTGGATCTTCGGATCGTCCACCGCAATGCGGCAATGGCCAACCAGTGCCACCTCCCAACCTCCACCGAGCGCGGCACCGTTGATGCAGCTCACCACCGGCTTGCCCAGCGTTTCCAGCGTGCGGAAGTTCTTCTTGTTCTGTTCGATCTCGCGATAGATGCGCGGCGCGTCCGACGGCTGTAGCCGCATCAGGCCTTTGAGATCGGCGCCGGCAAAGAACGTCGACTTGTTCGACGCCAGAACGATGCCGCGGATCGCATCCTTGTCCTGGACCACTTGTTGCGTGACCACCGTCAGGTCCTGCTGCCAGGCTTCACACATGGTGTTGACGGCCGAACCGGGCTCGTCAAAGGTGATGGTCGCGATGCCGTCTACCAGGGAATATTGAATGGTTTTCATCTTTGAATGGGGGTCAGATTCCAATTTCACACCGTCGCCTGCGGCTTTCGGTCGGCTCGGGTCGGGTCGGGTTGTCACCTGCGCGGCGACAGCCAGGTTGCCACCGTGGCGTACTCAGATCCGCTCGACGATGGTGGCGATGCCCATGCCGCCGCCGACGCACAAGGTCACCAGTCCATAACGCAGCTTGCGCCGGTGCAGTTCATCGATCAGCGTGCCCAGGATCATGGCACCGGTGGCACCCAGCGGATGGCCCATGGCTATGGCGCCGCCGTTGACGTTGATTTTTTCGTGTGGAACTCTCATCTCCTTCATGAAGCGCATCGGCACGGCAGCAAACGCCTCATTGACTTCGAACAGGTCGATCTGGTCGATCGTCATGCCGGCCTTGGCCAAAACCTTGCGCGCGGCCGGCATCGGGCCGGTCAGCATGATCGTCGGGTCGGCGCCGCTGAGCGCCGCTGCGACGATGCGCGCACGGGGCGTGAAGCCATGGGTCTTGCCGGCAGCCTCCGAGCCGATCAACACCGCCGCCGCACCGTCGACGATGCCTGACGAATTACCGGCATGGTGCACATGGTGGATACGTTCGACCTGAGGGTAGCGCGTGAGCGCAATCTGATCGAAGCCCATCGCGCCCAACTGCTCGAAGGCCGGACGCAGCGCGGCCAGGCCTTGCAGCGTCGTGTGCGGCTTGATGAACTCGTCGAAATCCAGGATGGTCTGGTCGAGGAAGTCCTTGACCGGTACCACCGAGCCGGCAAAGTAGCCGCCTTCGCGCGCCTTGGCGGCGCGTTGCTGGCTCGTAAGCGCGAATGCGTCGACGTCTTCGCGCGCAAAGCCTTCGATGGTCGCGATCAGGTCGGCGCCAATGCCTTGCGGCACGAAGGCGGTGGCATTATTGGTTTCCGGGTCCTGCGCCCAGGCGCCGCCATCAGAGCCGATCGGCACGCGGCTCATGCTCTCCACGCCGCCGGCCACGACCAGGTCTTCCCAGCCCGAACGCACCTTCTGCGCAGCCATGTTGACCGCTTCCAGCCCAGATGCGCAGAAGCGGTTGAGCTGCACGCCCGAGCAGCGGAAGTCCCAGCCCGCCTTGAGTGCCGCCACCTTGGCAATCACCGAGCCTTGTTCGCCCACCGGGGAGACCACGCCCATCACGACGTCGTCGACCTGTGCGGTGTCGAAGTCGTTGCGCCGCTGCAGTTCGCCGAGCACGCCGGCGAGAAGGTTGACAGGCTTGACCTCGTGCAGGCTGCCGTCCTTCTTGCCCTTGCCGCGGGGCGTGCGGATGGCGTCGTAGACGAATGCTTCGTTGCTCATGGATTTGTCTCCAGGGGTTGGATGCGGATCGGATGGGTGCAGGCGCTACCCGACGGCCGGTTTTCAAGTATAGGCATAAGGGTTGCGACCCCTGGCACATAGGCGCGCGACACCGGCCTCGGCCACGGGCCCGGTCTGGGTTACCCTTCGGTGCAGAAAAACGCCAGTCGGTTGGCAGGGCCGTTTGCCTGCGCCGATGACAAGAAAGCCCCCATGATCGAACGAAGCCTGTTTGGCCCAGACCATCTCACCTTTCGCGACAGCTACCAGCGCTTCGCCGACAAGGAAATCGCCCCCTACCACGAGGCCTGGGAAGAGCAAGGCTACGTGGACCGTGCGGTCTGGCAAAAGGCCGGCGCCAATGGTTTCCTGTGCATGACCATGCCCGAGCCATATGGTGGCGCTGGCGCAGACCGCCTGTACGCCGCGGCACAGATGGAGGTCAACGCCATCGGTGGCTTCAGTGGCATCGGCTTCGGGCTGCACACCAACATCGTGGCGCCATACATCGAACGTTATGGCACGGCGGCACAAAAGCAGGCCTGGTTGCCACGCATGGCCCTGGGCGAGGTCATAGGTGCCATCGCGATGAGCGAGCCGGCCGCCGGGTCCGATCTGCAGGGTATCAAGACCACGGCGATCGCACAGGCCGACGGCAGCTATCTGCTTTGTGGCAGCAAGACCTTCATCACCAACGGCTGGCATGCCGACCTGGTGATCGTGGTTGCCAAGACCGATCCGACGGCCGGCGCCAAGGGCATCAGTCTGTTCCTGGTCGAACGCGGCCTGCCTGGCTTCGCGAAAGGCAAGCGCCTGAAGAAGCTGGGCCTCAAGGCGCAGGACACCTCGGAATTATTTTTTGACAACGTGCGCCTGCCGCCCGACAGCCTGCTGGGCGGGCCGGCGATGGCAGGGCAGGGCTTCATCTGTCTGATGCAGGAGTTGCCCTGGGAGCGTCTGCAGATTGCCATCGGCGCGATCGCGGCGGCCCAGGGGGCGATCAACCAGACACTGGTCTACGTCAAGGAGCGCAAGGTCTTCGGCACCACGGTGGCCAGCTTCCAGAATACCCGCTTCACGCTGGCCGAATTGCAGACCGAGGTGCAGATCGCGCAGGTCTTCGTCGACAAATGCCTGGAGCTGACCCTGCAGGACAAACTCGACACCGCCACTGCGAGCATGGCCAAGTACTGGTGCAGCGACCTGCAATGCAAGGTGATGGACGAATGCCTGCAACTGTTCGGCGGCTACGGATACATGTGGGAATACCCGATCACGCGCGCCTTTGCCGATGCGCGGGTGCAGCGCATCTATGGCGGCACCAACGAGATCATGAAGGAAGTGATCGCCCGGTCCATGGGTCTGGCGGCCAAGTGATCTTCATCGACAAACAACCTGGGAAAAGGAACACGCATGGCTTATGAACTGATCTACTGGCCGACGATCCAGGGGCGTGGTGAATTCATCCGGCTCGCATTCGAGGCGGCTGGCGCCGACTACGTGGATGTCGCCCGCGGCAACGAACAGCTCGGGCGCGGTCTGCCGGCGCTGATGGCCACGCTGGGTGACACCGCGCAGGTGCATCCGCCGTTCGCGCCGCCGATCCTGCGCCATGGCAAGCTGGTGATTTCGCAGACAGCGGCCATTTTGCTGTACCTCGGGCCGAGACTGGGTCTGGTCGGCAAGGGTGCGCCCGCGCAGCTGTGGACGCACCAGATCCAGCTCACGATCGCCGACATCTTGCAGGAGGCGCACGACACCCACCATCCGATCTCGTCGGCCCTGTATTACGAGGAGCAACGGGTCGAGGCCGACCGGCGGGCCCGGATGTTCTGTGGCGCGCGGATGATCAAGTATCTGGCATGGTTCGATTCGGTGCTCTCGCGCAACGGCCGCAATGCGCGGGCACGCCAACTGCATCTGGTCGGCGCCCAGCTGTCGTATGCCGACCTGTCGCTGTTTCAGCTGGTGGAGGGGCTGCAACATGCATTTCCCAAGGCCACCCGGCGTGCCCTGCGCACGGCACCACTGGTGGAACGGCTGCACGGCGAGATCCCGCAACTGCCGCGTGTGGCAGCCTATCTGGCCAGCGAGCGGCGCATTGCGTTCAACCTGGATGGCCTGTTTCGCCAATATCCCGAGCTCGACAGCTGACCGCCTGGTGGTGCGCCGACACCGATCACCAGCTCAGCGGGTCCACGGCATAGAAGTCGCGTAGTTGCGCAAACAGGGCCGGATGTTGGTCTGCCATTTGCTGCGCCTGTTCGAAGAACACTTCCGACGCCACGGCAAAGAATTCACCCGGATTGGTCGCCCCGTAGTCGCTCAGCAAGCCACCGTTGCCAGCAGCCACGCGCTGCTGCAGGTGCGCAAACTCCTGCCCGAACACTTGCGTCCAGTGGCGATAGGCGCTGCGCGATCGCAGCAAGGGCGCACCGTTGGCCTGGCCACTTTCCTGGTCGAGCTGGTGCGCGAATTCGTGGATCACTACATTACGCCCGTCGTTGGCATCGGCGCTGTCATTCTGCACGTCCTGCCATGACAACACCACCTGTCCCTGCGACCAGGACTCGCCGGACAGGACTTGGCGCAGGTCCTGCATCACACCGGAGCCGACGCTCTGCTGGCGATTCACGATAAACGGACCGGGGTAGACCAGGATCTGACGCAGCTTGGGGTAGTAGTCGGTGTTGCGGTTGAGCAGCAGCAGGCAGGCCTGGGCGGCGATCGCGATGCGCATCGCGTCGGTCACCTCCAGGCCGTTGCAGCCGAGCATCGGTTTTTCGGCCAGAAACACCTGCATGTGCGCCTTGAGCTGCAATTGCAGGTCCGCCGGCAGCTGGCGCACCAGGGGCAGTTGCTGCAGCAGCGATCGCCAATGGGCCGGGAACGGTTGCTCGCGCAGGCAGGCACGGCGCCGCGCAACCCACCAAGGCCGGCCGAGCAACCACAATACGAATGCCAGCGCCAGGCCGGTGAAGATGAGAAATGACAAGGGCAGGGCGTCCACTGCCATTGTGGCAGCGTCGCCACTTGTGAGGCGTCGGTGCGGAATTCAACCTACAAGGGGTCAACTGCCGTTCGAAGGTTCATGGGGCGGGCCGCGCAGCGTCCGGCGAGAATGCGTCAAGCGGCCAGCTGATCGGCCAGTTCCAGGAAATCGCGCGCGTGCAAGGTGTTGGCCGGGTCCGATCTGACGTCCTTGAGCCGGTTGGCGCCGAACTCGGTAGGACGCTCGATATAGGCAGTCTGCAGGCCGCAGGCGCGTGCCGCGGCCAGGTCGTCCTGATGTGCGGCCACCAGCATCACGGCCGTGGCTGCCACGTCGAATACCTTGGCCACGCCCAGGTAGGTTGAAGGGTCAGGCTTGTAGGCCTTGAATACCTCGGCCGACAACACGCAGTCCCAGGGCAAACCGCCATGTTTGGCCATGTGGGTCAGCAAGCCGATATTGCCGTTGGACAAGGTGCAGATGATGTAGCGTTGCTTGAGCCGCGTCAGCCCTGCGACCACGTCCGGCCACGGGTCCAGTCGGTGCCAGACCTTGTTGAGATGCGACTTTTCCGCTTCGCTCAGGCGACGCACGCCAAACTCTTCGAGTATTTGCTCCAGAATCGTGCGGTGCAGCTCGTCGATCAGTGTCCAGCCCAGTTGGCCCGACATCACGCGGCGCATGGCCGGCTGGTAGCCGGCGCGCCAGGCCAGCGCAAACGCTGCGCCGTCGACGCCCAATGCCATGGCGTTGACCTCGCGCTGGATGCTGCCGTGCCAGTCGACTACCGTGCCGAACACGTCAAACGCCAGGACGCGGGGTGCCGGCGGCTTCATCGCTGGGCCTTGTCTTTCTGGTTCTGCGCCTCGATGCGCTCGCGCGCGGCGCTCCAGTCGGCGTCGCTCCACTGGCGCAGTTGGTAGAAATTGCCGCCGTTGGCCAGTGCATTGCCACCGTCCATCATGATGCTTTGGCCATTCAGCCAGTCGCATTGGCCGTTGGCCATCAGGAAAGCGGCCAGGTTTTGCAACTCCGCCATCTTGCCTTCACGCGCCATCGGATTGTTGCGCTGGCTGCGTTCGCCCGGCTGCTCGCCGGGATTGAGGCGCTTGCTCATGCCCTCGGTGGGGATCTCGCCGGGACCGACCGCATTGAGCCGGATGCCGTAACGCGCCCATTCCACCGCCAGCGACTTGGTCATGACCTCGATGCCGGCCTTGCTCATGGCCGAGGGCACAACATACGGCGAGCCGTTGTCGACCCAGGTGGTGATGATGCTCATCACGCTGCGACACGGCTGGCCCGCCTGCCACTGCCCGGCTCTGGCCTGTGCGATCCAGCGCTGAGCGACCGCCTGCGTCACATAGAAACTGCCATGGAACACGATGTTGGCAATGGCGTCGAAGGCCCGCGGCGACAGACTCTCGGTGGGCGCGATGAAATTGCCCGCAGCATTGTTGACCAGGCCGCTGAGTCCACCATCGGCAAACAGCGCCTCGACCATTTCCTGCACGTTTTGTGCGATCCGGATGTCGACGCCGAAGCTATCGATGCGCCGATCGGGAAACTGTGCCCGCCACACCTCGGCTGTGGCGTCGCAAACCGCCTTGCGACGCCCGCAAATCGCCACGTCGGCACCCAGCGCCAGAAAACGCTCGGCCATTGCCTTGCCCAGACCGGTGCCACCGCCGGTGACCAGAATGCGCTGGCCTGCCATCAGTTGTCGTTGGAACATGGTGTTCTGCCTCCTGCCCGTCAGGGTCGGTCGGTTAGTCGTTGGTGTTGAGCGGCCCATATTACCCATTTGCGCCCTCGGGGCCCCGCAGTGCCCCTGTGATCGCTGCAGCGTGGCGCCGCGCATCGCATTTCCTCGGAGTACCATCGGCGCTGTCGCCGTGCTGATTCAACAGGATTTCGTGCCCCTTCATTTCGCCAGACGCCTGACCGGTCGCAACCGAACCCTTCAGTCCAACCGGATCCTGGGCATCACGCTGGCCTTTGTGGCCGGGGCCATCAATGCCGGCGGTTTTCTGGCCGTGAAGCAATACACCTCGCACATGACCGGCATCGTCTCGGCGATGGCCGACAACCTGGCACTGGGCAACATGACGCTGGTGCCGGTGGGCCTGGGGGCGCTGCTGTCGTTCATGCTTGGCGCGGCCTGTTCGGCCGTGATGGTGAACTATGCCCGGCGCCGCGGCATGCATAGCGAATTCGCGTTGCCGCTGCTGCTCGAGGCCTTTTTGCTGCTGCTGTTCGGCCTGATGGGCGCACGGTTGATGGGTGTCGAAGGCCTGTTTGTGCCAGTGACCGTGATGCTGCTGTGCTTCATGATGGGTCTGCAGAATGCGGTGATCTCCAAGCTGTCCAATGCCGAGATCCGCACCACCCACGTGACCGGGATGGTCACCGACATCGGCATCGAGATCGGCAAGCTGCTGTACTGGAACCGCCATCCGGCGCCCGCGGGTCCGATCGTGCTGGCCAACCGGCAGCGTCTGCGTATCCTGTTGTCATTGGTGGCCGCGTTTTTTGTCTGCGGCGTGCTCGGGGCGTTGGGGTTTCAGAGCGTGGGCTACAGCTCGACCGTGCCGCTGGCGCTGCTGCTGCTGATGATGGCTGGCATGCCGGCCGTCGATGACCTGCGGGAGTTGTTGGCCCGCCTGCGCCTGCCGCATTGATTGAAATCTGCTGTTCACCATGGTAGATCCCGTTGATCCTTTTGCCGGCACGCCCGTTGCTGTGCCGCCCGCCGTTCGGCCGGGTTCGTTCGCGCATTACCAGTTGCGCCGCATGCTTGCCGAATCCGCAATGGCGCGGGTCTGGCAAGCGCACGATCCGCGCGCGGATCGCGAGGTGCGAATCAAGGTCTTCCGGCCGGGACACGACGTCGACGCAGCGACGCTGGCACGCTGGGTCCATGAGGCCAACGGCAGCAGTCACCTGGTGCATCCGATGATCGTCCCGCTGCACGATGTGGGTGTACACGAGGGCCAGCCGTTTCAGGTGGCGACCTGGGTGCCAGGTCAGAGCCTGGCTGAATTGATGAAGGCGCCAGCGCCGGTGCCGGCACGCCGGGCGGTGAGCTGGATGCTCGATCTGCTCGACGCGCTGGTTCTGGCCCATGGGGCGGGGATCGTGCACGGCCGGCTGCACCCGGGAAATATCCTGATCGGCGTCGACGGCCGTGCCCGCCTGCTGGACTTTGCCCAAGTCACCCGGGTGGCCGATACCAAAGCGCATGCGGCGCAGTCGCGCGCCATGGCGGCCTGGCTGCCGACGGATCTCACCGGCGATTCCTGGAGCCGCGCCGGCAAGGATATCCATGCGCTGGGTCTGGTGCTGGCCTGCCTGCTTTCCAACCGTGCCAACGCAGTCAACGGCGCCGCCGAGACGGTCACGCCAGCACTGGTGCGTCAACTCGCGCTGGAACGAGGCACCGACGAGGCGCTGCGCGACATCGTGTTCGCCGCCGTGCACGCCGATCCCGCGCAGCGCCATGCCGGTGCGCAGGAATTCCACGCGCAGCTGGCCCAATGGTCGGGGCATTCAGTCGGGCTTGCGCCAGCGCGGGTGGCCCAAGCGGTGGCTGGTGCTGAAGGGGCACTGCAGCGGTTAATCAAGCAGATGCAGGAGAACCAGGATTTTCCGGCCATGAGTCACGCGGTGTCGCGTATCCAGGCCATGGTCGCATCCGATACCGAGAGCGTGGGTGCGGTGGCAGACGAGATCCTGAAGGACGTGGCCTTGTCCAACAAGCTGCTGCGCATCGTCAACAGTGCGTACTACGCCCGGGGCGGCAGCATCGCGACTGTCTCACGCGCGGTCACGCTGATCGGATTCAACGGCGTGCGCAACCTGGCCCTCGGGCTGGTGCTGCTCGAAGGCATGCGCGACAAGGCCCATGCGCAGGAACTGACTGACGAATTCCTGCGCGCGCTGATGGCAGCGTCGATCGCGCGGGAGATTGCCAGCGGGAGCCACACCGGCGAAGAGGCCTTCATTGGTGCGATGTTCCAGGACCTGGGTCGCTTGCTGACCATGTACTACTTCCCGAAGGAGGCGCAGCAGGTGCGGCAACTGCTGCTTACCGGTGCCGGCAAGCTCACGGAACAAAGCGCCTCGGTGCGAGTGCTGGGCTTGGGTTACGAGGCACTGGGCCAGGGTATAGCCAAGCTGTGGGATCTTCCGCCCGACATCCGGCGCTACCTGCACAAACCCACCGGTGACCCCCCCGCGCGCGGTGTGACAGATCTGCAGGAGCGGCTGCGCTGGACCACTCTGGCGGCCAATCATCTGGCCGATGTACTGCTTGATGCCGAGCCGGCTGAACAGCTTACCCGGCTGGACTCGGTGCTCAAGCGGTACGCGCGTGCGATCGACAGCACGCCGACAGAGATGCAGGAGGCCATGGAGCGCGCACGCCGAAAGCTGATCGAGCTGGCTGCACTGATGGAGTTGCAGACCACGCCCGGCAGCGCGGCCGAGCGACTGGTGCACCCTGCGCTGGCCGCAAGCTCCCAGCACGGTGATGCTGCGGCGACGTCCGGGCTTGCAATGCCGGCACTCGATGTGGCGATCGCTCGAGGCGTGCCGCTTGAGGACAAGCTGGCCGCCGGCTTGTCCGACGTCGCCAAGGCGCCAACCGGCGGCGCTGCGCTGACTGGAATGTTGCATATGGTGATCGACACGATTTTTCGAAGCACTGGTGCCGCGCATGTGCTGTTCTGTTTGCGCGATGCCAAGTCGGATTCCCTGACCGGACGTTTCGGACGCGGCGAAGGGGTAGAGACCCTCGTGCAGGGCTTTCAGGTTCCGCTGGCGCCGAGTTCGACCGACCTGTTTCATGCCATCTGTTCGCGCGGTGCCGATACGCTTATCGCAGATACCCGTATCGCCCGCATTGCCGAGCGCTTGCCGCCGTGGTATCGCAAACTGGCCCAGCCGCAATCCTTGTTGCTGTTGCCGATCCGGCTTGGCGACAAACCCGTTGCGCTGATTTATGCCGACACGGTCGGCACCCGGCCCCTGGCTTTCACCGAAAAGGAAATGGCGCTGCTGCACCGCTTGCGCGACAAGGCTCAGCTCGCGCTGCGCCAGTCACCAAGTTGATGCGCCGCACTGGCCCCGCGCGCCAGCATGCCGTGTAGCCTGTGCACGAGGCCAGAGTTTGGCTACACTGGACTTGGCCTGAACCCAGGGATTGGAGGCATCATGAAACCGATAGTTGAACTATTGCGCAAGCGCGACCCGGTGCTTTACAAGGTGGAACCAAGCGTCATGGTGTTCGATGGCCTGAAGCTGTTGTCCGACCATGGAATCGGTGCGATGCTGGTGATGGAGGGCGACACGCTTGCCGGCGTGTTTTCGGAACGCGACTACACCCGCAAAGTGGCCTTGCAAGGCAAGAATTCGCGCCAGACTCCGATCTCTGAAATCATGACGGCCAACGTCATCACCGTGGCACCGCAGACCGGTACCCGTATCTGCATGGCGCTGATGAGCCAGCACAAGATCCGCCACTTGCCGGTGGTCGACAATGGCAAGGTCCTGGGCATGATCTCGATACGCGACATCATGGACGACATGATCGTCGACCACGAGCAGACCATCGCGCAGTTGCAGACCTACATCACCAGCTGATCAGGGTCTGTTTGCGCTTGCCTCAACAGTGTGAGCCGGCCTTAGTCGGAATTGTCGGTATTGCGCCAATCCGGTTGCTGGGTGTCGAGCATGCGCTTGATCGCCGTGAAGTAGTGGTCGCTCTGCGCCCGCTCACCTTCAATCTGCGCCGAGATCTCGCGGCATTGCGCGTCCGCAACGATACGCAGCGGCCGCCCGCCCGATGACTGCATCGCCAGACTCTGGTGCATGCAGGCACGCTCGAGGTAGTACAGATCGTCGAAAGCCCAGGCCATGGTGGCGCCGGTCACGGTGACGCCGTGGTTGGCCATGAACATGACGTCCTTGCCCTGCATGGCACGGCCGATGCGCTCCCCTTCCGCTGCGTCCAGCGCCACGCCGCCATAAACATCGTCGTATCCGGTACGGCCCCAGAAGCGCAGCGCATTCTGGTGACTCCAGGCGAGTCGCCCGTCCTGCACCAGAGTCAGCGCCGTGGCATACGGCATATGGGTATGCAAAATGGCCTTGGCTTGCGGGTTGAGCCGGTGGATCCAGGAGTGGATGAAAAACGCCGTTGGCTCGATGCCGTGCCTGCCCTCGATGATCGAGCCCTGGCCATTGATCAGCAACATGTCGCCAACGCACACTTCTTCCCATGCCAGACCCTGCGGGTTGATCAGGTATCGGTCGGGCGCCACCTCCAGCGAGAAATGGTTGCAGACTCCCTCGCTCAGCCCGAGCCTTGCGGCCCAGCGCAAGGCGGCGGTGAGGTCTTCTTTTTCCTGGAGGTAGTGGGTGGGCATGGCAGGGGAGTGGTGGGAGATGAAATTGATCAAGGCTTGCACAGCATTATCGAACGCGGGCGGCCGCGCGTCACGGTTGTCCACCGGTTCTGTGGTCTACCCTGTTGATAAGCAGCGTGATAAGCCCGGCAAGCCGCACCGGCCCTGGGTTGCCGGCACCTGCCTGCCAGACAGGCAGGTGCGCCAATTCCATGGTTTGCGCCTGAATGCCTCTGACAAGCGCGCAGAGCGCGCTTGCGGCAACGCAGATCTTGACCATGATGGGCTTGCGTCGCTTATGTCGGGCCCCTATCGTACGCCGACGAGACCGGCCGCATGCCGCTGACCAGGCTGGTCAACGGGCTGTCCGTCCATGTTGCGTAAGTACAGCAGGGCCAACACGCACTCAAGTTCGGACCGGCTAACATGCACACTGGAATGCGCGTGCGGGTGTCGCGGCATTGGCGCCGCCTCGGCTGCGTGCGGCGTGACGTTCGGACTTGCGGTCGGGCATACGCCCAACGGTGGGTTTCGCCCGTCGTCGGCCTCGGCGCATTCGGTGCGCCTGGCTGCGGGAGTCGGAGTCCTGATCACCTTGCTGCTGACGCGATCGTCCGACCGCTGACATCGGCGGCCCGGCCGATCCCGCAAAAACGCGCCTGGCGCTGCGCAGAACGTGCCCGTCACGCGTTCAGAATGCAACGCCGAATCTCCGTCACCGCACGCAGCGTCAAACCGATGGCCCGCGTGTCCAGCGGCTGCGGCTGCGCTGACAGCTTGGCAATCACCAGCCGGTGCGTGCGGTCGACGAACAGGTATTGGCCGTGGATACCCATCGCAAACAGCAGCTGCGGCGTGTTGTCGATCACGTACCAGCCGCTGCGGTAGTGCATGGCCATTCCCGGAAAACCGGCGGCAAATTCGCCCCGGGCCCAAGCTTCGCGGTCGCCATGCTGCGCAATATCTTCGACCCACGAGGGCGGCAGCACCTGCACCGCGCCGCTGGCACCGTCGTCGAGCAGCAGTTGGCCGATGCGGGCGAAGTCGCGCAGTGTGGTGCACATGCCACCGGTGGCGCGTGTGCCGCCGTCCCGGTCCAGCGTGATCTGGGCTGGGTGCTCGGCGCCCATGGGTGACCACAGCAGATCGCCCAGCAACTCGGCCATCGGTCGGCCGGTCACACGTTCGAGGATCCAGCCCAGCAGGTCGGTGTTGGCCGAGATGTAGCGAAACGGCCCGCCATGCTCTGCGTGGCGCGGCGGCAACGTGGCAAAGAAGGTATGCATGCCGCCAGGGTCAGCGCCCGGTGGCAGTGGGTCCCAGTTCGTCGACGCGGTATAGCGGCGCAGGTCGAAGCCGTCGAGCCGGGGTTGTGCGCGCATGTCCATCAGTTGCCGAACGTTGGCGCCCTGGTAGCCGCTGTTGCGCAGCTCCGGCAGGTAGTGCGTGACCTGTGCCTCGGGGTCGAGCAGCTGCAGCTCGACCAGCCCGCCGCACAACAGGCCGACCACCGACTTGGTCGCCGACATCAGGATGTGGCGGGTATCGGTCGCCATGCCCTCGTCGTACCACTCCAGGACGCGCCGGCCGTCCGCGAGCACGACGAGGCCATCGGTATGGGTCTGGCGCAAAAAGATATTCAAGTCACAGACTTCTCCATCTGGCAGTGCCAGTCGGAAATCGTCAAAATCGCGCAGTGCTTCGGGTAGCGGACGGGCGGCGGCACCGTCGTTGCGGATGACTGCAGTCGCAAGCAATTGATCGATGTTGCGAAAGCCCCAACGGCTATGGGGTGCGCTGCGCCAGTTGGCGAGTGTGGTGGACTTGGCGTCGGCGGTTGCGGATGTTGTCATGCTCAAATTTCGGCATAGGCAGAGGGCGGCGACCATGTGGCAGGTTCGATTGTCTCTCGCACAGCCGCGGGCGCTGCGGCACAATCCCCGCATGCTCCCGTCTTATCTGATGCTCGACCTGGAAACCACGGGTGGCAATCCGGCACTGGACCGCATCATCGAAATTGCCGCGGTGCGGGTGGAGGAGGGACGCGAAGTGCTGCGCTGGAGCACGCTGGTGAATCCGGGAACCCGCATTTCTTCGTTCATCACAGGACTGACCGGCATCGACAACAGCATGGTGCGCGACGCACCAACGTTCGCCGAGGTCGCGCCGCGCCTGCTGGAACTGCTCGACGACACGGTGCTGGTGGCGCACAACGTGCGTTTCGACCATGGCTTCTTGAAGAACGAGTACCAACGCCTGCTGATCGACCTGCGCACCCGGCTGCTGTGTACGGTCAGGCTTTCGCGCAAGTTGTATCCACAGCACAAAGGCCATGGGCTGGACGCGATCATGCGCCGCCATGGCCTGTACAGCGAATCACGCCACCGCGCCATGGGCGACGTCGACATGGTGCTGTGCTGGTTGGAGCTGGCACAGCGCGAGCTTGGCGACGAGGCGGTGCAGCATGCGGCGCAGTCCCTGGTCTCCGGCGTCGCCAGCCTGCCGCCGCATCTGGAGACGGCGCTGCAAGGCATCCCCGACGCAGCAGGTGTCTACCTGCTGTATGGCGTCTCCAGGATTCCGCTATACGTGGGCAAGAGCATCCATCTGCGCTCGCGCGTGATTGCGCATTTCCAGGCCGACCACAAAAGCGGGCGCGACATGCGACTGGCGCAGGAGACCCGGCGCGTCGAATTTCAGCGCACCGCCGGTGAACTCGGTGCGCTGCTGCGCGAATCGCAACTGGTCAAGCAATGGCAGCCCGAATACAACCGCAAGCTGCGCCGTACGCCGGCCCTGTGTGTCTGGCAGATCGCCGACGATGCGGCTCAGTGGCCGCAGGTCCGGCTGGTTGAGACCGGCGCGCTTGCGGCCGACCAGTTGGGCCAGATCTACGGCGTCTTCAAGTCCGCCAAGTCAGCGCGCGAGGCCTTGCTGTCGCTGGCCGACACCCATGGCCTGTGCGCACGCCTGCTGGGACTGGAAGCGGGCACCGGCCGCTGCTTCGGGCAGCAGATCGGGCGCTGTGCCGGTGCCTGCTGCGGCCAGGAGCCGCTGGTCAAACATCTGCTGCGGGTGCAGCTGGCGCTGGCGGCCCACAAGTTGCACGACTGGCCGTTTCCCGGGCCGGTCGGCGTGCGCGAACACGATTCGGCCAGTGGCCGCAGCGACATCCACGTGTTTGATCATTGGTGCCATCTGGCGACCGTGCAGGACACAGCCGAGCTGCACGAGGTGCTGAACAGCCGCAGTGCGCTGGCCTTCGATGTCGACACCTATGGGCTGTTGCGCAAGCGGCTGATGGCCGGCGGCAAAAGCTCGGCCGAACTGATCCGGTTCGAGGCGCGGCCGCTCGCCGATATGGCGCAGGACTGAGGGCAGGCAACGGCCTGCTGCGGAGCGCCAGTTGGCAGCTTCAGCGGCTTTGCACGGGATAGCGGCGCACCATCACCCCGTACATCGCAGCACCGAGCAGCAGCGCAGCGGCAGCCACGCCCAGTGCCGCACTGAATCCGGCTTCGACGGTCATGCTGCGCGCCAGAAACGCGGCTGCCAGCGGCGGTCCGACGATCTGGCCCAGGCCATACACGGCCGTGAGCAGGCCCATCAGGCTGGCCGGATGGTGTGGCGACAGGCGGCGCACCTCCTGCATCGCAAAATAGGTGATGGCCGTCATGGGCATGCCCAGCAACAGGCTGCCCCAGGCGAAACCAGCACTGGTGGGCCAGACCAGACCAACCAGGATGCCCGATCCCTGGATCAGGTAACACACGATCAAGCGCAGCCGCATGTCCCACTGCGAGCGGATCCGCGAGGCCACCAGCGCGCCGATCATGATGCCCAGTCCGAAAATCGGCCAGAACAGGTCGAGCCAGGGTGAGCCCGGAATTGACTGGCGTGCGATCACCGGCAGGAAGGTGGCGCTGATGATGTAGCCCAGGCCGGCCAGACCATATGCCAGTGCGAGCAGAGCCAGTTCGTTGCGACCGTGGCGCGGCGCTGCCACCGCACCCGGTGCGCTGTCTGGCATGCCGCCCCCCGTGGTCGGCGTCGGCCCTGCGGCTGAGGCGCGCAGCACCGGCCAAACCACAATGGCCAGAACAGCCGCCAGCAGGCCAAACACCAGCCAGCCAGTTGCTGCCGACTGTTGCCAGTGCACCAGCAAACTGGCCGCCAGACCGCTGGCGACGATGCCCGCTCCCGGTCCGGTATAAATCAGTGCGCCCATTTCCGGCAACTGCATCTGCGCCAGTCGTGCCAGACTCCAGGTCGACACATAGACGAACACCAGCGCGCTGGCTACGCCGGCGGCAAATCGCAGCAGCGGCCACAATGCGGGCAAGTCCAGGGCCATGCCCAGGGTGAGCAACGTGGTGGCGACCAGCCCGGCGCGCACCATGGCCGTCAGCCGCACCGCACCGGTCCAGCCCAAACGTCGCCAGAGCAGCGGTTGGAAGGTGCACAGCAAGGCGCCCACCAGGTAACCCAGGTAATTCGCACTGGCCAGCCAGCTGGCGTTGGCCAGGTCGACACTGCCGTCGGCCAGCATCATCGGCAGCAACGGTGTGAACGCGAATCGACCGATGCCCATGGCCACGGCCAGCGCCACCATGCCGGCCAGCGCGATTCGCCAGGCGGGGACGGCGGCGGTGGCGTCGGGTGCCGGAGTGCGAGATGTCACGGGACGGCCTTGGCGTTACGGGTAGCGCAATGGGGGGGCACAGGGCGACGCGGCGCCCCGCACAGGGGGTTCAACCTGGAATCGGGTCTGCGTGTTGGCTGCGCCAGTGCGCCAGGTCGATATCCTGGTCCAGCGGGTGGATCGGGCGCGGGATCTTGCGGTAGGTCTTGGTGGCGAAATGCGGCGAGCACAGCGCTCCGCTGTCGCAGACGATCACTTTGGACGCGATCGGCTCGAAGGCAGCGCGGAAATGCTGCATGGACTTGAGTCCGACCACTTTCTTCTTGCGTGGGTCGATGCCGAACGACATGAACTGCGCCAGATCGAGCATCTGTGCCGGCTGTGTGACGACCAGGATTTCAAAGCCCTGTACACGCAGCACGACGGTAGGCCCCCAGGTCTTGTCCAGGCCGCCGGTCATTGGGCCATCAGCAAAATAGCGACCATCGCTGTGCAGCAACACCGTGGCCTCGAGCGCCAGCGGACCTCCGCCCAGCGCCGGGTCGGTCTTGCCGCCGAGTTGCACCTGCACGCGGGTGCCGATCGCCGTGCCCTGCAACTGCTGCACCGTCTGGGGGTCGACGATAGGGCCGAAACAGCCATCCTGAATGCCGGCACGCAACAGCGCCGCGAGCAGCCCGGTGGCATCGCCGTAGCCGCCACCCCCGGGGTTGTCGGAATAGTCTGCGACGATGATCGGTGCCCGGCTGGCGTCATGGTCGCGGCAGATCTGCGCAGCTTCGGCCACGTCCATGAAGCGATTCATCACCGTGTCGCGCTGCTCCCAGATGTCGTCGGCCAGTTCCTGGGCAAACGCCTGGTGGCGCGCCAGATCGCCTTCGGCCACGACGACGACGGTCGGACCCACTTCGCTGATGTCGACGCGCGAAAAACCGGCGTTGATACTGACGGCCAATACGCCGTCTTCCTGCTTCTCGTACGCGCGGGCGCGCTGCAGCCGCGGCAACATGGCACCGATGTCAGTGCGCCCACCGTTGGCCTCGTCGATCATCGGCAGATGCGCGCGCAGCACGACCGGGCGAATTTCGCCTGCCATGGTGCGTTGCAGCAGGTCGCCGGCCAGCGCTGCAGTCTCGCGCATATCGATATGGGGATAGGTGCGGTACGACACCAGGATATTGCTGTATCGGCACATTGCCCGCGTCACGTTGGCGTGCAGGTCCAGCGTCACGGCGATCGGCATATCGGGTCCGACAACCGCACGCAGCCGTGCCAGCAGTTCGCCTTCTCCGTCGTCGCAGAAATCAGTAACCATGGCGCCGTGCAGGCCAAGGGCGATGCCATCGAGCCGGTCGCATTGTTCGCGCGCCGCGGCGACGATCGGATCAGTCAGGCGGTCGAATGCATCGCGCGTGACCCTGCCGGCAGGTTGGGCAATGGCACTGAGTACATGCACCAGTTCCCAGTCGTGTCTGCGCGCCGCATCGCAAAATCCCGCCAGTTCAGTATTCGAATTGCCACGCGCAGTGATCGCCGAAGCGCCGTCGAGGAAGAAGTCCTGCGCCCTGAAACTCTCGTAGGTGGTCGCAATCTTGCTGAAGGTATTGGTCTCGTGCGCAAACTCGGCACTCAGTACGCGGTATCGGGTCATGAAGGGGAGGATAGAAAGTTGGAGAAAAAGAGAACGGCTGGCAACCCGGCTTGCGGTCGCCGGCGCGCTACCGGCAGATCGGTAGCGCGAGTGGCCTACATTACACCAAAGGTTTCGAACGCCTGCACCGTGCTCATGCCGGCGCGGATCGCGTCACGCACCGTGTTCTCGGCGCTGGCTTTCTCGAGTGCCATTCGGATCACCTCTTGTTCCGCTGCCTGCGGAATCACCAGCACGCCGTCGAGGTCGCCGAACACGATGTCGCCCGGGTTCACCCGCACGCCGTTGATCTCCACTGGCACCCGATAGTCGACCACCTTGCCGCGGGCGCCCTGGTCCTGGGCGTAGCCGCCATACGAGAACACCGGGAAACCGGCTTCCAGCACTTCGGGCGTATCGCGCGAATAACCGTCGAGCACGGCGCCGGCGGCCTTCAGGTGCTGGGCGCGGTTGGTCATCAAGCCGCCCCATAGTGCGAACTGCGGTGCGCATCCAGTGGCCACGTACACCTCGTGTGCCCGCAGGTCGTCCAGCGCCTGAAACAGCAGTCCGAACGGTTGGCGGCTCAGCTGCAGCTTGCCCTCGGGTTCGCTGGCGGCGAAGCAATTGGTTTCCAGCACCGGCATCGCGCGGCCGCAAACCACCATGTCACTGCGCAAGGCCTTGATGCCGGGGTTCAGGAACTGGTGCAACAGGCCCATGGTATCCAGAATGTCGCCGACCACGGCCGGAAACAGGCGCGCCTTCATCAGCGCAAACAGTTCGTCATCGTCTTTCCACATGGCTGCCGTCTCCCAGGTGATGAATGTGGGGGCATTCTAGGTCGGCCGCTTGTGCAACACTGCTAGCTGCAAGCAAATACACACAAGGAACCAGATGACACGATCGCACACCATAGCCACCGCCAGCCTGCTGGCCAATGCTGCACCTGCTGCGCACGCTGCCAAGCCTGGCCATGGGGTGCTGACCCGCCGTGCCGACTCGTCACACTCGCGCATCGCCCCGTGCGCGACTGCGCTGCTGTTGGCGAACACCCAATTGGCGCATCCGACATGACCGACATCGTGCTGGTTGTCAACGCGGGTTCATCCAGCGTCAAGTTCGCAACCTTCTCGGAGTCAGCACAGCCACTGCCGATTCGGCTGGCGCACGGAGCGGTGGACGGCATCGGCGACACCCCGCGCTTGCGGGTGTGGTCGCATGACGGCGCGGTGCTGGAGGACCAGGCCATCACTCAGTCATCGGATCCGGAGCAGCAACACGACGACGCACTGGCGCAGGTGTTCGACTGGCTGGCGCGCCATGAGGGTGATCGCCATCTGCTGGCGGTCGGTCACCGCGTCGTGCATGGCGGCGCCGTGTTCGAGCGGCCGGTGCGCATCACGCCGCAGGTGATCGAGCAACTCGAACAACTGGTGTCGCTGGCGCCACTGCACCAGCCGCACAACCTGGCGGCGATCCGCGCGGTTGCGCGCCAGCAACCCGATGTGGCGCAGGTCGCCTGTTTCGACACTGCGTTTCACACCACCCAGTCCTGGGTCGCTCAGGCCTATGCACTGCCGCGCAGCATCAGCGCGCAAGGCCTGCGACGTTATGGTTTTCATGGCTTGTCTTACGAATACATCGCGGGCGAGCTTACCGAGCATCTGGGCGCGGCGGCCGATGGCCGTGTTGTTGTGGCCCACCTGGGCAATGGTGCCAGCATGTGCGCGATGCAAACACGCAAGAGCGTCTACAGCACCATGGGGTTCACTGCGCTCGACGGGCTGATGATGGGCACGCGTTGCGGCAGCATCGACCCTGGCGCGGTACTGCACCTGATCACACAACTGGGCATGGCGCCGAAAGCGGTCGAACACCTGCTCTACCACGAGTGCGGCTTGCTGGGCGTCTCGGGCATCTCCGGTGACATGCGTACCTTGCAGGCCAGCCCCGCACCCGAGGCCGGCGCCGCCATCGATCTGTATGTGCACCGCATCAACCACGAGCTCGGTGCGCTGGCGGCCAATCTGCAAGGGCTGGACGCCCTGGTATTTACCGCCGGGGTCGGGGAGCACAGTGCGCTGGTCCGGGAGCGGGTCTGCCTGGCTGCAGCGTGGCTGGGCATCGAACTCGATGGGGAAGCCAATCAGCAAGGGGCCACTCGGATCAGCACACCCGGCAGCCGTGTGTCGGCCTGGGTGATACCGACCAACGAGGAACTGATGATTGCGCAGCATGTGCGCTCGGTGCTGCAGACGTTGGCCTGAAGGGCCTATCGGCGGGTCCGGGGACCCGGGTGTCGCAAAGAAAATATACTCTCGCATCGCGCCCGCGCGCTGGATGCGTCCGCTTCCTTGCGCCGCCGGCGCTTCACCATGACCTCCCACTGCTCAGATCCGAACCCCTTGCAGCCGCATCAACGCTGGCGATTGTCGGTAGCCCCGATGATGGACTGGACCGACCGCCATTGCCGCTTTTTCCACCGGCTGCTGTCGCGCAGGGCCTTGCTTTATACCGAGATGGTGACCACCGGTGCGCTGATTCATGGCGACGTGCCGCGCCACCTGGATTTCAATGCTGAGGAGCACCCCGTCGCACTGCAACTCGGCGGCAGCGAGCCGGCGGACCTTGCCCATTGCGCGCGCGTCGGCGAGCAGTGGGGGTATGACGAGATCAATCTCAATTGCGGTTGCCCGTCCGAGCGGGTGCAGCGCGGCGCTTTCGGGGCCTGCCTGATGGCCGAGCCCGCGTTGGTGGCCGATTGCGTCAAGGCCATGGTCGACACGGTGTCAGTCCCGGTGACGGTCAAGCACCGCATCGGCATCGACAAGACCGAGGACTACGGCTTCGTGCGCGACTTCATCGGCCAGGTGAGCGAGGCCGGATGTTCCGTGTTCATCGTGCATGCGCGCAACGCCTGGCTCAAGGGCCTGTCACCCAAGGCCAACCGGGAGGTGCCGCCGCTGCGCTACGAAACTGTCCATCGGCTCAGTGCGGATTTCGGCCACCTTGCGTTTGTGATCAACGGCGGCATCACCACCGACGCCCAGATCGATGCGCAATTGCAGCAGCTTGACGGCGTCATGCTCGGACGCGAGGCCTATCACAACCCCTGGATGCTCGCCTCCTGGGACGCGCGTTACCTGGGCCTGGCAGAATCCGGCTCGACGCGGGAGTCGGTCGAGTTGCAGATGGTCGACTACATGGTGCGTGAAGCGAGCATGCATGGAACACCATGGAGTTCGATCGCGCGTCACATGCTGGGGCTGCGCCACGGTTTGCCGGGCGCGCGGCGCTGGCGCCAGGTCTGGAGCGACCACACGCTGCGCGACGTTGCGCCACACGAGGTGATGCGTATCGCGCACCAGCGCAGCCACGCCGTCGCAAACCCCAACCTGGATGAAGTCCATGCCTGAGACGACCCACCCGCAGCAGCGGCTGGCATTCACGTTGATCTGGCTGGTGCCGTCACTGTGGACCGTCAACTACATCGTCGCGCGTTTGGCGCCGGGGGTCATCGGGCCCTATCTACTGGCTTTGGGTCGCTGGGCCATCGCCGGCGCGGTGCTGGTCGCGTTATGTGCGCCGGAGTTGTGGCGCGAACGCCGGCATATCGGTGCACGCTGGTGGCAATACCTGATCCTGGGCGCGCTGGGCATGCTGATCTGCGGTGCCTGGGTCTATCAGGGCGCGCGCTCCACCGGTGCGATGAACATCGCGCTGATCTATGCCGCGTCGCCGGTCATGATCGCGCTGGGTGCGGCCCTGTGGCTGGGGGAAGCGTTCGGCAAGCGGCAGGCGGCAGGAGTCGTCCTGGCATTGGCAGGCGTGTTGCATGTCATCGTGCGTGGCCACTGGCTGGCCCTCGCTGATGTGCAGTTCGTGCCGGGTGACGGCTGGGTCTTGGCGGCCACGGCAGCATGGGCGGCATTCGCGCTGCTGCAAAAGCATTGGCCCAGCCCCTTGAGTGCTACCGCGCGGCTGGCCACGATCTGTGTCTTCGGAGTGGTGACCCTGCTGCCGTTCGCTGCGTGGGAGCTGACCGAACCCGGGATGCTGGTATGGGGACCCAAGGCGATGTGGCTGGTGCTGATCGCGGCTGCGCTGCCTGGACTGGGCGCTTACTGGATCTACGGCTGGGCCCAGCGTATCGTCGGCGCCAGCCGAGTCGCCGTGGCCTTGTACCTGGGACCGCTGTATGCCTCGTTCGGGGCCTGGTGGATGCTCGGCGAACCACCGGGATGGCACCATCTGGTCGGAGCCGGGTTGATCCTGCCCGGAATTTTTCTGGTGACACAGTCGCGCCCCCATCCCGCGGCTGCCAGCGTCAGGCCGCCGCTTCCAGTCCGTTCCTGAAGTGCGTGCGCATCGCCTGGGTTGCCGTGATCGCGTCGCGCGCGGCCAGCGCCTGCATCAGCGCCTGGTGTTCCTTCAACGATTCTTCGATGCGCCCCTGCTTGAGCAGCGAATGCTGGCGGTTCAGCTTCATCACCTTGCGCAAGTCGATCGATAGCTGGCGGCTCCAGCGGTTGCGGGCGATCTCCAGCAGGCGCATGTGAAAGGCCTCGTTGACCACGAAGAATTCACGCCGTCCGGCGCCGCCGCGATGCGCCGCGCGTTCCAGATCGGTGTGCAGCACCTGCAGTTCCGCCAGTTCCGCCGCACTGGCCTGGGTGGCGACCAGACCGGCCGCGTCGGACTCGAGCAAGGCCAGCACATGGTAGACGTCAGACAGGTCCTGCTCCGACACCTCGGTCACATACGCACCGCGGCGCACCTTCATCGTCACCAGGCCTTCGGCCGCCAGCAGCTTGAGGGCTTCGCGCAGCGGCGTGCGGCTGATACCGTAGTCGTTGGCAAGCTTGAGTTCGTCGATCCAGCTGCCGGGCTCCAGTTCGCGGTTGAAAATACGCTGGCGCAGTTGTTCGGCCACCTCCTGGTAGAGCGCGCGTGGGGCAAGGGAAGGAGCCGGCATGGTGTTCGAGAAATGGGATCAATGCTGCGACAGGATTGTCAGTTAGCATCAAGATTCTGAATTTATAATTAAAAATAACGAACTTGTCCAGCAGTAATTCCGTCTGCCAGCAGACGATATACCGGAGCCGTGCCATGAGCAGCAAGACCACTTCTTCCAGCGCCAGCCCGAGCGGCGCCGACAGCGCCACGCGCGCTGATCCGCTGCTCGCATGGACGGCTGCGGCGCGAAAATCCGCGCCTGGCGGCAATATGGATGGCCTGAACTGGCAAACCCCCGACGGCATCACCGTCAAGCCGCTGTATACCGCCGCCGACCTTCAGGGCCTGCTGCACACCAACACCTTGCCCGGCTTCGCGCCTTATCTACGCGGTCCGCAGGCGACCATGTATGCGGTACGCCCCTGGACGATTCGCCAATATGCCGGTTTCTCGACCGCCGAGGAGTCGAACGCCTTCTACCGCAAGGCCTTGGCCGCGGGCGGGCAGGGCGTGTCGGTGGCGTTCGACCTGGCGACCCACCGGGGTTACGACTCGGACCATCCGCGGGTCACCGGTGACGTTGGCAAGGCCGGCGTGGCCATCGACAGCGTCGAGGACATGAAGATCCTGTTCGACCAGATCGACCTGGGCCACGTCAGCGTGTCCATGACGATGAACGGCGCCGTGCTGCCGGTGCTCGCCGGCTACGTGGTGGCGGCGCAGGAGCAGGGCGTAGCCCAGGACCAACTCAGCGGGACGATCCAGAACGACATCCTCAAGGAGTTCATGGTTCGCAACACCTATATCTATCCGCCGCTGCCATCGATGCGCATCATTGGCGACATCATGGAATACACCGCGGCCCACATGCCGCGTTTCAACTCGATCAGCATCTCGGGCTACCACATGCAGGAAGCCGGCGCCAACCAGGCGCTGGAACTGGCGTTCACGCTGGCCGATGGCCAGGAATACGTCAAGACCGCCATAACCAAGGGCATGGACGTCGACGAGTTCGCACCACGGCTGAGTTTTTTCTGGGCCATCGGCATGAACTTCTATCTGGAAGTGGCCAAGATGCGCGCCGCGCGCTTGCTCTGGTGCCGCATCATGCAGGGTTTCAATGCCAAGAGTCCCAAGAGCCTGATGCTGCGCACCCATTGCCAGACTTCGGGCTGGTCGCTGACCGAGCAGGACCCGTACAACAACATCGTACGCACGACGATCGAGGCGATGGCGGCGGTGTTCGGCGGCACGCAGAGTCTGCACACCAACAGCTTCGACGAGGCGATTGCACTGCCGACCGATTTTTCCAGCCGCATCGCACGCAATACGCAGCTCATCATCCAGGAAGAAACCCATATTCCGCACGTCATCGATCCCTGGGCCGGCAGCTACATGATGGAGAAGCTGACGCAGGACATGGCCGACGCGGCCTGGAAGATCATCGAGGAAGTGCAGGCCATGGGCGGCATGGTCAAGGCGGTCGACAGCGGCTGGGCCAAGCTCAAGATCGAGGCAGCCGCGGCCGACAAGCAGGCGCGCATCGACTCCGGGCAGGACGTCATCGTCGGCGTCAACAAGTACCGGCTGACCAGCCACGACGCAATCGAGGCGCGCGACATCGACAATGTCGCGGTTCGCGAGGGCCAGATCCGGCGCCTGAACAAGATCCGGACCGAGCGCGACGCGACGGCCGTCGATGCTGCGCTGACCGCGCTGACGGCGGCTGCCACGGATGGCAGCGGCAATCTGCTGGACCTGTCGATCAAGGCGATGCGCGTGCGCGCCACGGTGGGCGAGGTCAGCGACGCGCTCGAGAAAACCTTCGGGCGCCATCGGGCCGACACACACAAGGTCAGCGGTGTGTATGCGGCCTCGTACGACAGCGGATCGGAATCGGGAGACGGCATGAAGCAGTGGGAAGCCATCAAGTCGGATATCGCACAGTTTGCCGAGCAACAAGGCCGGCGCCCGCGCGTGATGATCGCCAAGCTCGGGCAGGACGGCCACGACCGCGGCGCCAAGGTGGTGGCCACGGCGTTTGCCGACCTCGGTTATGACGTCGACATCGGGCCGCTGTTCCAGACACCGGAGGAATGCGCGCGCCAGGCGATCGAGAATGATGTGCATGCGGTGGGCGTGTCCACCCTTGCGGCCGGCCACAAGACCCTGGTGCCTGCGATCATCGCCGAGTTGCGCAAACAGGGTGGTGGCGACATCGTCGTGTTTGTGGGTGGCGTGGTGCCGCGCCA
Source organism: Burkholderiaceae bacterium (assembly GCA_039934375.1). Classification (GTDB taxonomy): domain Bacteria; phylum Pseudomonadota; class Gammaproteobacteria; order Burkholderiales; family Burkholderiaceae_C; genus CAISIP01. The sequence goes on from JBDTMH010000007.1 coordinate 28,098, forward strand.
GGACTACGACTACCTGATGCAGGCCGGCGTCAAGGGCATCTACGGCCCAGGCACACCGATTCCGGATTCGGCCGCGGACGTGCTCAAGCAGATCCGCGCAGCGCTGGCGGCCTGAGTGGCATGTCCTGATCGAGCGTCCATCTTGACTTCGGCCCCGACTTCCGCGGATTCGGCACAGGGCTCGGATCGTGTGTCGCCGCTGGTGGACGCCATCTCCGGCGCGGCCGACATGCCCCGGCGCCGCGCGATCGCGAAGGCGATCACGCTGCTGGAATCGACCCGGCCCGACCACCGCGTGCAGGCGGAGGCCTTGCTGGCAGCCTTGCTGCCGCGCGCGGGCCACGCTTTCCGTCTGGGCTTGAGCGGCGTGCCGGGTGTGGGCAAGTCCACGCTGATCGAATCGCTGGGTCTGTATCTGATATCCCAGGGCCATCATGTCGCAGTGCTGACCATAGACCCGTCATCCGCCGTGTCGGGCGGCTCGATCCTGGGCGACAAGACCCGCATGGAACATCTGTCCGTCCATCCCCATGCCTATATCCGACCCAGTCCGTCCAGCGGCACGCTGGGCGGGGTCGCCGAAAAGACGCGCGAATCCATTCTGGTGCTCGAGGCTGCAGGCTACGACGTGGTCATCGTGGAGACCGTGGGAGTAGGGCAGAGCGAAGTCGCGGTGGCCGGCATGACCGACATGTTCGTGCTGATGCAGCTGCCCAATGCCGGCGATGAATTGCAGGCGATCAAGAAGGGCGTGATGGAACTGGCGGATCTGGTGCTGATCAACAAGGCCGACCTTGACCCGGGTGCCGCCACCCGGGCGCAGGCGCAGATCACCTCGTCGCTGCGGCTGATCGGGCAGCACGGCAGTCCGGCCCATGCGCATCACGACGTGGCGCAATGGACCCCCCAGGTATTGCAGCTCAGCGCCTTGTCGGGTCATGGCGTGCAGGGCCTGTGGGCTGCGGCGCTGGATTTCCGCAGCCGGCAATCTGCGCTTGGCCGTGGGGATGCGCGGCGGCGGCGCCAGGCCTTGTCGTGGATGTGGGAACGCATCGAAGCGGGCCTGCGCCATGCGTTTCGCGATGATGCCGCAGTCAAGGCACAACTGGCGTGGGCATCGGACGAGGTTGCGCAGGGTCGCCTGGTGGCATCGACGGCGGCACGGGATTTGCTGGAGCTGTTCGCCCGCCAGTTGCAAACGGGGCCCGGCGTGTCGCCATTGCCATCGCGGCCGAATCCATGATCTCGCTGACCTCCGTCGCGCGCATTGAAGCATCGCCGACATGGCGCGAGAAACGCGTCGAGGTGCTGGACCTGCCCGAGGGGCGCATGCTGGTCAAGGGGCAACGCGCCTTGCGCAGCCCCTGGCCGCACCGGGTGCTCAACATGTTTGCCAGGATGGCCGGTGTGCCCTACCTGAAGGCCGTTCCCGTTCACGGTGGTGCGCGCTCGCAGGCGATCGAGATCGGACGCCTGCGCGCATTGCGTCAGGTCGGTCTGGCGGTGCCGGAAGTGCACCATGTGGCGGGCGACTATTTCGCCATGTCCTATCTGGGCTCCAATGATCTGGCCCGTGCCCTGCGCGAACAGGGTTCCGACGCTTACGGGCTGTGGATGGCGGCGATGGAGCACCTGTTGCTGGTGCATGCCAGCGGCCAGTACCTGAGCCAGTGCTTCGCGCGCAACATCATCGTGGCCGATGACTTCCGCGGCATGATCGATTTCGAGGACGACCCGCTGGAAGTGATGACGCTGGCGCAGGCCCAGGCCCGTGACTGGCTGATTTTCCTGCAGTCGTCGCTGTGGAACCTGGCGCTGGAGCCACGGCGGCTCGACGCGGCGCTGCAGCAGGTACTGGGGCGCGAGTTGCCTCAGGTTCGCGCCGTGCTGGCGCATGCAGCGCGCCGCCTTTCCTGGTTACGCCATCTGCCGACCAATCGCAAGGTCTGGGGCAAGGACTTCGTCAGCCTGCAGGCGGTGGGCGAGGCGATGTTCCGCCACCACCAAAACCACAAACAATCCCCCTTCATGGAGAACAACGATGCATGAAAACCTGGAGCAACTGGAGGCCAAGCGCGAGCAGGCGCGCATGGGCGGCGGCGTCAAACGGATCGAGGCGCAGCACGCCAAGGGCAAGCTGACCGCGCGCGAGCGGCTCGAACTGCTGCTCGACGAGGGTACGTTCGAAGAGTGGGACATGTTCGTCGAGCACCGCTGCGTCGACTTCGGCATGCAGGACCAGAAGGTCCCCGGCGACGGCGTCGTGACCGGCTACGGCATGATCAACGGCCGCCTGGTGTTCGTGTTCAGCCAGGACTTCACCGTATTCGGCGGTGCCTTGTCTGAAGCCCACGCCGAGAAAATCTGCAAGGTGATGGATCAGGCGATGAAGGTCGGCGCACCGGTGATCGGTCTGAACGACTCGGGTGGTGCGCGTATCCAGGAGGGCGTGGCCTCGCTTGGCGGATACGCCGAAGTGTTCCAGCGCAACGTGATGGCCAGCGGCGTGGTGCCGCAGATCAGCATGATCATGGGCCCATGCGCCGGCGGTGCGGTGTATTCGCCCGCCATGACCGATTTCATCTTCATGGTCAAGGACAGCTCCTACATGTTCGTGACCGGCCCCGAGGTGGTCAAGACCGTGACACATGAGGAGGTCACCGCCGAGGAACTCGGCGGTGCGATCAGCCACACCACGCGCAGCGGTGTGGCCGACCTGGCGTTCGAGAACGATGTGCAGGCGCTGCTGATGCTGCGCCGCCTGTACAACTACCTGCCGCTGAACAACCGTGAAAAGGCTCCGGTGCGCAATAGCGGCGACCCGACCGACCGGATGGACCTCTCGCTGGACACGCTGATTCCAGACAACCCGAACAAGCCCTACGACATGAAGGAGCTGATCCTGAAGTCGGTCGACGACGGCGACTTCTTTGAACTGCAAAGCGACTACGCGCGCAACATCCTGATCGGATTTGCCCGCATGGGCGGCCAGACGGTGGGCATCGTTGCCAACCAGCCGCTGGTGCTGGCCGGTTGCCTGGACATCAAGTCCTCGATCAAGGCGGCGCGTTTCGTGCGTTTCTGCGATGCGTTCAACATTCCGGTCGTGACCTTTGTCGACGTGCCCGGCTTCATGCCCGGCACCAGCCAGGAGTTCGGCGGCATCATCAAGCACGGCGCCAAGCTGCTGTTCGCCTATGCCGAGTGCACGGTGCCCAAGATCACGGTCATCACGCGCAAGGCTTATGGCGGTGCTTACGACGTGATGAGTTCCAAGCATCTACGGGGCGACGTCAATTTTGCCTGGCCGAATGCGGAAATCGCGGTCATGGGTGCCAAGGGCGCGGTCGAGATCATCTTCCGCCAGGACAAGGGCGACGCCGAGAAGATCGCCGCCAAGGAAGCCGAATACAAGGCCCGTTTTGCCAACCCCTTCGTGGCCGGCGCGCGCGGCTTCATCGACGATGTAATCCTGCCGCACGAAACCCGCAAGCGCATATGCCGCAGCTTGGTGATGCTGAGGGACAAAAAAGTCGAGAACCCGTGGCGCAAGCACGGCAACATTCCTTTGTGAGGAGCGCGCGATGTTTGACAAAATTCTGATCGCCAACCGAGGCGAGATCGCCTGCAGGGTGATCAAGACCGCGCGCAAGATGGGCATCAAGACGGTTGCGGTCTATTCCGACGCCGACCGTGATGCGCGCCATGTGGCGCTGGCCGATGAGGCCGTACACATCGGTGCGGCGCCCAGCCGCGAGAGCTACCTGCTGGCCGATCGCATCATCGCGGCCTGCAAGCAGACGGGCGCACAAGCGGTGCATCCTGGTTACGGCTTCCTGAGCGAAAACGCCGAATTCTCCAGACGGGTCGAAGAGGAGGGCATCGTCTTCATCGGCCCCAAGCACTATTCGATCTCGGCCATGGGCGACAAGATCGAATCCAAGCGGCTGGCCAGCGCCGCTGGCGTGAATTGCATACCGGGTGTCAACGATGCGATAGCCGATGCCGACAAGGCCGTCGAGATCGCGCGTGGCATCGGCTATCCGGTGATGATAAAGGCCAGTGCCGGTGGCGGTGGCAAGGGCCTGCGCGTGGCGCACGACGACAAGGAGGCGTTCGAGGGCTTCACCAGCTGCCGCAACGAGGCACGCAACAGCTTCGGCGACGACCGGGTGTTCATCGAGAAATTCGTTGAGGAACCGCGCCACATCGAGATCCAGCTGATCGGCGATGCCCATGGCAATATGGTCTATCTCAACGAGCGCGAGTGTTCGATCCAGCGCCGCCACCAGAAGGTGATCGAGGAGGCGCCCAGCCCGTTCATCAGCGACGCGACGCGCAAGGCAATGGGCGAACAGGCGGTGGCGCTGGCCAAGGCGGTCAGGTACGAGAGTGCGGGCACGGTGGAGTTTGTCGTCGGCCGGGATCAGAGTTTCTACTTCCTGGAGATGAACACCCGGTTGCAGGTGGAGCACCCGGTGACCGAATGCATTACCGGGCTGGATCTGGTGGAACTGATGATTCGCGTGGCTGCCGGTGAGAAGCTGCCTTTGGCGCAAGCCGATGTCAAACGCGACGGCTGGGCCATCGAGTGCCGAATCAACGCCGAAGACCCGTTCCGCAACTTCCTGCCCAGCACCGGGCGGCTGGTGCGATTCGCACCGCCGACCGAGACCATGTTTGCCGCCGACACGGACCATTGGCATGGCGTGCGGGTCGATACCGGTGTGCAGGAGGGTGGCGAGATCCCGATGTTTTACGACTCGATGATCGCCAAGCTGATTGTGCACGGCAAGGATCGACGGGAGGCGATTGCCAAGATGCGCGAAGCACTCAATGCGTTTGTGATCCGCGGCATCAGCAGCAACATTCCGTTCCAGGCGGCGCTGCTGGCCCATCCGGATTTCGTGGCGGGCAATTTCAACACCGGGTTTATCGCCAGCCACTATGCCGATGGCTTTCGCGCCGAGGATGTGCCGCATCGGGACCCGGATTTCCTGGTGGCCCTGGCCGCATTCGTGCGGCGCAAGTCGCGCGAGCGCGCGGCCGCCCTGTCGGGCCAGCTACCGGGTTATGGCGTCAAGGTAGGCCATGACTTCGGCGTCATCACGCTGGAAGCGCAAGGCGACAACCGCTACACCCAGGTGCATCTGGACGAGGTCGTCGGTCAGCTCGGATCGGCCGTGGTCACGCTGGGCCACCAGCGCTATGCCATCACCAGCCACTCGCGGTTGAACGACATCTGCATCACCGGTGAGTGCAACGGAGAGCCATTCACCGCGCAGATCGAACGGGGCACGCCGCGCAACCCGCTGGCCCTGGTCGTGCAACACAACGGCACGCGCATCGAGACCATGGTGGTTTCGCCCCGCATGGCCGAGTTGTACCGCCAGATGCCGTTCAAGGCGCCACCGGACATGAGCAAATACGTGCTCTCGCCGATGCCCGGGTTGCTGGTCGAGGTGGCCGTGTTGGTGGGCCAGAAGGTGCAGGCCGGCGAGCGCGTGGCCGTTATCGAAGCCATGAAGATGGAAAACGTGCTGTTCGCGTCGGCCGATGGCGTGGTCGGCAAGGTGCTGGCGGTGAAGGGCGAGAACCTGACGGTGGACCAGCCGATTGTCGAATTCAGCTGAACGCCCAAGGAGATACACATGCAACGCCCGTTCAAGGTACTCGGCATCCAGCAGATCGCCATCGGCGGCCCGGACAAGCAGCGGCTGCGCCACCTGTGGGTCGATATGCTCGGTCTGCAGGTGACCGGCAATTTCGTCAGCGAACGCGAAAATGTCGACGAGGACATTTGCGCCATCGGTTCGGGAGTGCTCAAGGTAGAGGTCGACCTGATGCAGCCGCTCGACCCGGACAAGAAACCGGCCGTCCACACCACACCACTGAACCATGTGGGCCTGTGGATCGATGATCTGCCCAAGGCGGTGAACTGGCTGCAGGCCCAGGGTGTGCGTTTTGCACCCGGAGGCATGCGCCGGGGTGCCGCGGGTTTCGACATCTGCTTTCTGCACCCCAAGGCCAACGACGAGTTCCCGATCGCTGGGGAGGGGGTGCTGATCGAACTGGTGCAGGCGCCGGCCGAAGTGGTCAAGGCTTTTGCAGCTTTGGCGCAACAGCCTGGCATCTGATCCGCCCGATTGCGACATATTGCACCGGGATGCGCTGCATTTCCATGTAAGGTTACCAGGTAGTTACATGAGGGACGCGTGCAGAACCCGCCCGATGTAGGATTGGTGCGGCTGGATCCGTGACTGCCGTCCGCCGTATCCACGCCGCCGGATACCAGTTCGGCAAGGAGATTTGTGCTTGTTGCCTACCGATACCGGTAATCCGGCCTATTTTCACAAGGTCGTCGATTGCCAACTGGCTTGCCCAGCCCATACCCCCGTCCCCGAATACATTCGATTGATCGCGCAGGGGCGTTATTCCGACGCCTACATGGTCAACTGGGCCTCCAACGTGTTTCCAGGAATCCTCGGACGGACCTGTGACCGTCCATGCGAGCCGGCTTGCCGGCGCAGCCGGGTCGAGGGCAACAGCGGCGCGCCGCCCGAACCGGTGGCGATCTGTCGTCTCAAGCGGGTGGCCGCCGACATGAAGGGCGACATCAGCGCGCGTATGCCGGCAATCGCCGAGCCCAATGGCTTGCGCGTGGCCTGTGTCGGCGCCGGACCGGCGTCACTGACGGTGGCCCGTGACCTGGCGCCTTTGGGCTACGCAGTCACAGTGTTCGATGCCGAAGCCAAGGCCGGCGGATTCATCCGCAGCCAGATTCCGCGCTTCCGCTTGCCGGAGACCGTCATCGACGAGGAGACGGACCAGATCCTCGCGCTCGGCGTGGAGTTCTGCGCCGACCACCCGATCTCGTCGATGAAAGGTTTGCTGGAGCAGGATTTCGACGCGGTCTTCGTCGGCTGCGGTGCACCGCGCGGGCGCGACCTGGACTTGCCAGGACGCAGCGAAATCAAGGGCAATATCCATATCGGCATCGACTGGCTGGCATCGGTGTCTTTCGGTCATGTCACCAGCGTCGGTCGGCGTGTGATCGTGCTCGGTGGCGGCAATACCGCGATGGACTGCTGCCGCTCGTCGCGGCGCCTGGGTGGCGACGAGGTCCAGGTGGTGGTACGCAGCGGATTCGACGAGATGAAGGCATCGCCCTGGGAAAAGGAAGATGCCCGGCACGAGGGCATCCCTATCATCAACTTTCATGCTCCCAAGTCGTTCCAGCATGTGGACGGCAAGCTGACCGGAATGACTTTTGAGCGGGTCAAGGCTATCTATGATGCCAATGGCAAGCGCAGCCTGATTCCGACCCGCGAACCGGATGTGCTGATCGCGTGCGACGACGTATTGATTGCGGTAGGCCAGGAGAACGCATTTCCGTGGATCGAAGCCGATTGCGGAATTGCCTTCGATGCGCATGGTATGCCTCGGCTGGATGCGCAGAGTTTCCAGACCAGCCTGCCGCAGGTGTTTTTCGGCGGGGACGCGGCGTTTGGTCCCAAGAACATCATCACGGCGGTGGCGCACGGCCACGAGGCGGCGGTGTCGATTGACCGGCTGCTGCATGGCGAATCTGTCAGCCAACGCCCGCCACCGCATACCAACCTGGTGTCGCAGAAGATGGGCATCCACGAGTGGAGCTTCGACAACGACGTGTCGCCCGAGCACCGCTTCAAGGTTCCCTGGGCCAAGGCGGAGCAGGCGCTGGCCAGCATCCGGGTCGAGGTGGAACTCGGCTTTGACGCCGCTACCGCGTTCAAGGAGGCGGCGCGCTGCCTCAATTGCGACGTGCAGACGGTGTTCAACCGCGAGACCTGCATCGAATGCGATGCCTGCGCCGACATCTGTCCGATGGACAGCATCACATTTACCTCCAACGGCGATGAGGCCGAACTGCGTGGTCATCTGCGGGCGCCGGCGCTCAATCTGGCGCAGGACCTGTATGTGTCGGGTGCGCTGACGACGGGCAGGGTGATGGTCAAGGATGAGGACGTCTGCCTGCATTGCGGTCTGTGCGCCGAGCGTTGTCCGACCGGTGCCTGGGACATGCAGAAGTTCCGGCTCGACATGACACAGGCCGGCCCTGCCTGCCGTGATCCGCAAAGCCTGGAAGCCAGCGCCAGCGTGGAGGTCGCATGAAACCGATCACAGGCGTTAACGACTTCGTCATCAAGTTCGCCAACGTGAACGGCTCGGGTTCGGCATCGGCCAACGAGTTGTTCGCCAAGGCCATCCTGCGCATGGGCGTACCGGTCAGCCCGCGCAACATCTTTCCCAGCAATATCCAGGGCCTGCCGACATGGTACGAGGCCCGAGTGTCCGAACAAGGCTACCAGGGGCGGCGCGGCGGCATCGACATGATGGTGGCGATGAACCCGCAGACCTGGGACGCCGACGTGGCCGAGATCGCGTCGGGGGGCTACTTGTTTTACGACAGCACACGGCCGATGCCGGAGTCGAAGTTCCGGCCCGACATCCAGGTGCTGGGCATGCCGCTGACCGAGATCTGCAACGCCGTTTATTCCGATCCACGCCAGCGCCAACTGTTCAAGAACATCGTCTATGTGGGGGCGCTTTCGGTGTTGCTGGAGATAGAGCCGGAAGTGATCGAGCAGTTGTTCGCCGAGCAATACAAGGGCAAGGAAAAACTGCTGGCGCCGAACATCCAGGCGCTGCATCTGGGGCGTGACTTTGCACGCGAGCACCTGCCGGCGCCACTGGGTATCCGAGTCGAGCGGCGGGACAAGGTCGGGCGGCAGATCTTTGTTGATGGCAACAGTGCGGTTGCGCTGGGATGCGTCTACGGTGGCGCGACCGTGGCCGCCTGGTACCCGATCACGCCTTCATCGTCCGTGGCTGAAGCCTTTATGCGTTATTGCGCGAAGTTCCGCGTCGACAAAAAGACCGGACTGAACAATTACGCGGTGGTACAGGCGGAGGACGAGATCGCGTCCATTGGCATGGTGGTGGGGGCAGGGTGGAATGGCGCACGCGCCTTCACGGCGACCTCGGGGCCTGGCGTGTCACTGATGACCGAATTCATCGGGCTGGCCTACTTCGCCGAAATCCCGGTCACCATCATCAATGTGCAACGCGGCGGCCCGTCCACGGGCATGCCAACCCGCACCCAGCAGGCCGACCTGATCGCCTGCGCCTATGCGTCGCACGGGGATACCAAACATGTATTGTTGTTCCCGCAGGACCCGAACGAGTGTTTCGCCCATGGGGCTGCGGCGCTGGACCTGGCCGACCGGCTGCAGACGCCGGTGTTCGTGATGACCGACCTGGATATCGGCATGAATCAGCGCCTGTGCGATCCGCTGATCTGGAACCCGGAGCGCGCCTACGACCGCGGCAAGGTCATGAGCGCCGACGAACTGGAAGCCGGCAAGGATTTCGGCCGCTACAAGGATGTGGATGGTGATGGCATTCCCTGGCGCACCTTGCCTGGCACGCATCCGACCAAAGGCAGCTATTTCACCCGCGGCACCACCCGCGACCCTTATGCGCGGTATTCGGAGCGCGGCCCGGATTACATCTACAACGTTGAACGCCTGCTGACCAAGTTCAAGACCGCCGCCACGCTGGTCCCGCAACCTGTGTTGCGCAAGGCCAGGCGCCGCACCCGGCTGGGCGTGATCTATTTTGGCTCCACCAGCCCGGCCATGCACGAAGCGCTCGATGTATTGACGGAGCAGGGCATCCATCTGGACGCCTTGCGCCTGTGCGCGTTTCCGTTTTCGGACACGGTGGCTGAGTTCATCGCCAGGCACAAGCAGGTGTACGTGATCGAGCAGAACCGCGATGCGCAGATGCGCCAGCTGCTGGTCAACGAGTTGCAGATTGATCCGGCCCGACTGGTGCCGGTGCTGCATTTCGATGGCACGCCGATCACGGCACGTTTCATCATGCGGCGCGTCACCGAGCATGTACAGCAAGCCGCGGCCCAGGCATCCGAGCGCGCAACACGGCGCAGCCGCAAACCACTGACGGAGGCCGCATGACCTACATCACCAAGCCGCGGCTGCACCATCCATCGCTCGCCCCGAACAAGGTCGGCTACACCCGGCGCGACTACGAAGGCAAGGTCTCGACCTTGTGCGCCGGCTGCGGGCACGACTCGATTTCGGCGGCGATCGTGCAGGCCTGCTGGGAGCTGGACATCGAGCCGCATCGGGTGGCCAAGTTGTCGGGCATTGGTTGCAGTTCCAAGACGCCCGACTACTTCCTGGGTGCGTCGCACGGGTTCAACACGGTGCATGGGCGCATGCCGTCGGTGCTCACAGGTGCCAACCTGGCCAATCGCGACCTGCTGTATCTGGGGGTTTCAGGCGACGGCGATTCCGCGTCCATCGGCCTGGGTCAGTTCGCCCACAGCATGCGGCGCGGCGTGCGCATGGTCTACATCGTCGAGAACAATGGTGTCTACGGTTTGACCAAGGGACAGTTTTCCGCCACAGCCGACAGTGGCTCGCGCAGCAAGAAGGGCGTCGTCAACTTCGACAGTCCGGTCGATCTGGTCGCGATGGCCTTGCAATTGGGCGCCACTTACGTGGCGCGCAGCTTCTCCGGTGACAAGGAGCAACTGGTGCCGATCATCAAGGGCGCCATCGGCCATGGCGGCGCCGCGTTCATCGATGTTGTCAGTCCGTGCGTGGCCTTCAACAACCATGCCGGCAGCACCAAGAGTTACGACTATGTGCGCGAACACAATCAGGCGGTCAGCCGCATCGACTTCTTCTCGCCGGCACCAGCGCCAGACATGTCTGCAACCTATGCGCCAGATACGGTGATCGAGCTGCCGCAACCGGACGGAAGCACGATGCGTCTGCGCAAGCTACGTGACGGCTACGATCCGACCGACCGGCTCGCCGCCATGAACCATGTGGCCACCCATCAGGCGCTGGGCGAGATCGTCACCGGGCTGCTGTATGTCGACCGCAATGCCGAAGACCTGCATGCGGCCATGCGCACCAGCGCCGCGCCGCTGAACAGCCTGGACGTCGACGCCTTGTGCCCGGGCGCGGACGTGCTCGAGCGGCTGAACCAGTCGTTGCGCTGAAGGGCAACGCCAGGCCCAGTGCACGTATCGGCTGCTGGCGCGCAACCTAGCCGCGTTGGCGCAAGGACCGCGCACGTGCCTGTGCTGCGGCTATCACCGCCTGTTTGCCCAGCCTGTGTGGCTGCTGCTGTGGCGCCGGCTCGGCCGCGTCGCACACCGGGTCCGCCGGCGGCGTGAAAAGCGGCACTGGTTCGGACACCTCAGCCGCGTCCGGCTGGCGCCGGCCGCGTGATGCGCCATACCGCGCGCGCGCCTGTGCTGCCTGACTTGGCGACCACGCGTTCCAGCCGGTGGCCTCGCCTGTGGCGTTCTCCAGCAAAATGCAGTCGACGGGACAGACCGGTAAACACAACGCGCAACCGGTGCAATAGGGCTCTATCACGGTATGCATCTGCTTGTTGCTGCCCAGGATCGCGTCGGTCGGGCAGGCCTTGATGCACAAGGTGCAGCCTATGCACCAGGCCTCGTCGATGACGGCGAGGCGACGCGGCGCCTCGATGCCATTGTCAGGATTGAGCGGCAGCACCGGCTTGCCGGTGATCGAGGCCAGTAGTATGACCCCTTGTGCGCCCCCTGGCGGGCATTGGTTGATCGCGGCTTCGCCGCCTTCAATCGCCACGGCATAGGCTTCGCAGTCCGGGTAACCGCAACGCGTGCACTGGGTTTGTGGCAACGCGTCGAGGATTTGCGCCGCAAGCGACGCCATCGGGGGGCCTACTTGCTCCGGCTCGCGGTCTTGCGGGAGGTGCTGCGCGCCTTGGAGCCTGGCGCTGCAGCCACTGGCGATGCCGCGACAGTCCTGCCGGCCGCTCGGGCCGGCCGCGGCGCGGCGACTTTGCCTGCCCGCTTTGCCGGCGCTGTTGCAATTACCGGAGTTTTGACCGGCTTTGCCACGGCAGACTGCGTGCCATTCTTGCCCGGCTGGTACTTCAGGATGAATGCCTTGACTTGCGGATAGACCATCTCGCGCCAACGGCGCCCGGAAAAGATGCCATAGTGGCCCGCGCCCTTGACCTCGTAATGCTTCTGCATCGACTCGGTAACTCCGCTGCAGATGTTGTGCACTGCGCGGGTCTGGCCGGCGCCGGAAATGTCGTCGAGTTCACCTTCTATCGAGAACAAGGCCGTGCTCTTGATGTCCTGCGGGCGTACGCGCTCGAGCTTGCCATTGGGCGATCGGATATCCCAGGTGCCATTGACCAGACTGAAATCCTGAAAAACCACCTTGATCGTGTCAAGGTAGTAGTCGGCGTCCATGTCCTGCACCGCGTTGTACTCGTCGTAGAACTTGCGGTGGGCATCGGTGCTGGTGTCGTCGCCCTTGATCAGGCTCTGGAAATAGTCGTAATGGCTTTGCGCATGGTTGTCGGGGTTCATCGCAATGAAGCCGGAGTACTGCAGGAAGCCCGGATAGACCCTTCGCCCCGCGCCCGGGAAGCTGCTTGGCACCCGGTAGATGACGTTGCTTTCGAACCAGTTGTGGCTCTTGTTCACCGCCAGATGGTTGACCGACGTCGGCGACTTGCGTGCGTCAATCGGGCCGCCCATCATCGTCATGCTCAGAGGCGTCAATTCGCCGCGACTGGCCATCAGAGACACGGCAGCGAGCACCGGCACCGTCGGCTGGCAGACACTCATGACATGGCAGTTGCCATAGGTCTTCTGTAGATGGCGGATGAAATCCTGGATGTAGTTGACGTAATCGTCCAGGTGAAATTCACCTTCAGACAAGGGCACATTGCGTGCGTTCTGCCAATCGGTGATGTATACCTTGTGGTCACGCAGCATGGTCTGCACAGTGTCGCGTAGCAAGGTGGCGTGGTGTCCCGACATGGGCGCCACCACCAATACGGCTGGTTGTCCCTTGAGCGTGTCCAGCGTGGCCAGGTCATCGCTGAAACGCTTGAACCGGCGCAGTTCGCAAAATGGCCGACTCATCTCAATGCGCTCGTGGATGGCGACGCCAACGCCAGCGACATCGACCGTGCGAATGCCGAATTCCGGCTTCTCGTAGTCCCGCAGCAGGCGATGCATCAGATCGAACGCCGCTGAAGCGCGTTGCGAAAACGGCGCCTGTCCCATCGTGGACAAGGGGTTCGAGTAGACCTTGGCGGCCACCTTGGCCAAGTCGGAGAACGGCTCCAACATGGTTCGCTGGGCTTCGTACAGTTGGTACAACATGTGAGCTGGGTTTCCTTTGGGATTGCTGCAGTGCAATATAGCAGCAATTTGTCCCATTCGTTCGAATGGCAACCCCAGGGGAACCCTAGGACACGTCTGGCCCGCGGATCAATGATCTAAACTCAGATGCCGTAGAACTGGGAACTTCCATCGCATGAGTGTTCAGACGACCGTCGTGTTTGCAGACCTGATGGGAAGCACCGGGGTTTTCGAGACCATCGGGAGCGCGCGCGGATCACGCATCGTGACGCAGATGACCCAATGGATCTCGGCCGTCTGTGTTGCGCACAAGGGGCAGGTAATCAAGACCTTGGGCGATGGCGTACTGGCGGTCTTTGCGCACGCCCCGGACGCGGTCGACGCCGTCGTCGAGATGCAGCGTGCCCACCAGAAGCGGTTGCTGGCCTCGTCCGCCGGAACCAGGTTGCCGATTCGAATTGGGGTGGCCCGCGGCGAAGTAGAGTTCATCGATGAGGACTGCTATGGCGACGCAGTCAACGTGGCGTCCCGCCTGAGCGACCTCTCTGGTCCGCACCAGATCTGGGTCAACGAGCAGTCGCTGGTCGATTCGGCCGAAGTCGACGGCGTGCGATTTCGTCCCCTCGGCCCGATCCCGATCCGGGGCAGGGCAGAGACCTGCCAGGCGTTCCAGGTTGAGTGGCATGAAAACCTGAGCAGCGATCTGATGACCATGCAGGCCACGATCGACTCCCAGAACGATCAGCTCGACAAGCTGGTACTCGGTCGCGATATCGAACTGGTGTGGGTCGACCAGCATCGCAAGTTCCATTCCTCGCAGCTCCCGATCCACATCGGGCGTGTCAGCCAGGCCGAGTTCGTCGTCAATGACCCGCGGGTCTCGCGCGCCCATGCCCGTGTGCACTGGCGCAACGGCAGCATTCTGCTGGCAGATGTCAGCACCTACGGCACCTGGATTCGTTTCGCCGGTGGTGGCGCTGACCTGTTGCTGCGCCGTGAAGAGTGCGTGCTGCACGGAAGCGGCGAGATCGCTCTTGGCGCATCGTTCAGCGACCTGACCGTGCCTACAGTGCGGTTTTCGATTACCTGAGCGCGATATATGTTCTTGGCCAATCTATGCTGCATGGTGTAGTTAACATAATATACATCGTATCAAATATGAAAACTGACTAGATGGGTCGAATGCGCGCTTTCACCACTTGCCCTTGGGCTGCCTGGCGCGTACGAATGCAGCAATGATCTCGGCCGAATCGGCGCGGTTGGCCTTCTGTGCGAAATCGATGGCCGTGAGGTCTTGCTGGTTGCGCAACAACGGGTCCGCGCCAGCTTCGAGCAAGAGTTTGACCGCCGACGGCGTGCCGTAGAAGGCCGCCATCATCAGCGGCGTCGTGCCATTGGGCGATGCAGCGTCAATGTAGGCGTTCTTGTCCAGCAACAGCCGCATCAGGTCCAGATGGCCGCGTGTCGCCGCGTAATGCAAAGGTGTCCAGCCGGGCTTGTTGACATCCGCACCCAAGTCGATCAGGCGCTTGGAGATGCCGAGTTGACCCCCCAGTGCAGCCAGCATCAGCGGGCTTTCGTCGGCCTTGTTGCGCGACTCGACTTCGATTTTTTTCCAGGCCAGCAAGGCGGAAACTGCCTGCAACGCGTTGTCCCGGATCGCCAGATGCAGTGCATGCTCCCCTTTCGGGTCTGCCATATTGCCGTCAAAGCCACGCTTGAGCAGGGAACTGATGGCCGACGCGTCATCTTTCTGCACCGCGCTGAAGAAGTCTTCATAGGAACCGGCGAAGGACGGTGAAAATCCAATTAAAACAATAATATAGAAAATACACTTCATGCAAATTCCATAGAATTCACTTGAAGTATTTCGCGTCAGTTTCAGTGCCATCATGCCGCCACTCCTCGGAAAAGCTGCTCGAAATTGCGGCTCGTTGCTGCCGCCACCTCTGCGACCGGGCATTGGCGGATCTGCGCAATCTGATGTGCCACATGCGGCACGTAGGACGGATTATTGGTCTTGCCGCGGTACGGAACCGGCGCCAGGTAAGGGCTGTCGGTTTCGATCAGCATCCGATCCATCGGTACGA
>JBDTMH010000008.1:0-41834 GCA_039934375.1 Burkholderiaceae bacterium
CACGGGGCTGAGTTCTGCGGCTCCGACTCTGCCTGCGCAGAGTTGGACAGGACGAAGAGCCGTGGCCTCTGGCCGAGGCACGTACAGCGAACGCAGTGAGCGTGGGGGCAGTTTCATTTCAGTTCCTGCGCGCGTCCGTGAACCAGAAGGTATCGGGGTGATAGATACCGAAGAACGCGCCCGGGTCCCAGTTGTAGATCCCCTTCTCCGGAACGTTCTTCAGCGTATTGGTCACCACCACCGGTTGCATCACGTTGTTGACGATGCCGATCGAGAACTGCTGCTCGGCATGAATCGCCAGCATGCGGTGCCATATCTTGGCGCGCTCATCGTGGCTCGCCGAGTGCCAGGACTGCCACAGTTTCATCAGTTCGATGGCCTCGGGAAAATCGGGCGCCTCGCCCAGTTTACCGGCGGTCTCGTAATACTGGCCGAACTTGGGCCATTCGAGCTGGGCCTGGTCCTTCGGCGCGAGCTCATCCGGCGCGGTATCCGCAGTAGGCATGCCGTTGTCCAGGCCAAAGAACACCGACATCATGGCCTCGCCCGAGAACACGCGGTTGCGCAGCAGATCGCGTTGCGAAGGCTTGCTGAACAGCTTGATGCCGACTTCGCGCCAGGTGTCGCGAATCAGTTCCAGCACGTCGGTTTGCTCGGTGCTCTCGCCTGCCGTCTCGACAATGATCTCCAGCGGACGGCCGTCGGACAGGCGCCGGATACCGTCCGACCCGCGCTTGAGCCCGATCTCGTCGAGCAGCTTGTCGGCGGCCTTGCGGTCGTATTTCGTCCACAGGGTCTGATATTCCTTGCGGAACAGCGAACTCTCCGGCACCACGGTGTTGTTGCTCTCCGTGGCCAGGCCGAAATACAGCACCTGGTTGATCTGGGCACGGTCGATCGACATCGACAAGGCACGGCGAAAACGCACGTCGCGAAACAGCTGGCGCCAGACCGGGTCCACGACATTCAGGTTGGGATAGAGCGCGATATGCGAGCCTCTGGCAGTACGCCACAGGTAGGTCTTGTAGTTGTTGGCCTTCTCGCCCTTTTTCAGGAATGTGTAGTTGCTGAAGGCGATGTCCCGTGCCTGCAGGTCGGACTCGCCGGCGCCGGCCTTGGCCGGAATCAGCTTGGAATCGACGATCGGCAGGATCACCCGGTCGATATACGGCAGCTGGCGGCCATTGCTGTCGACACGGTGGAAATACGGATTGCGCACCACCACGAAGCGATCCGTCGGCGGCTTGGAGGTGTTGACCCAGGGCTCGAGCGTCGGCAAATTGGGGTTGTCGAACTGGTACATGTTGTCTTCGCGGTTGTGGATCGCAGCCCAGCTGCGTTTGCCCGGCTCGGCCTTCTCCGCCTCGACCACCTTGGGGTTGTATTTCTTGTGGAACTGTTTGAGGTAATGCGCCGGTCGGTAGATCAGCAGCGGTGACGGACCGGCCATCAGCGGAAGGAAGTCGGGATTCGGCTTGGCCCAGGTGTAACGTATCGTGGTTTTGTCCATGTACTCGACCTTCGGCGGCTGGCCATCGACCAGCAAGGCCGCGGGCGGACCGGCCGGGCTGAGCTCCTTGTTGTTGGCAACATCCTCCCAGAAATAGCGAAAATCCTCACTGGTGAACGGCGAGCCATCCGACCATTTGTGGCCGGCGCGCAGCTTCATCGTGAACACCTTGTCCTCTTTGACGTCGATGTTCTCCAGCAGGTCCGGCACCAGCGCAAAGTTGCGGTCATAACCCACCAGCCGGGCATAACCGTAGACCACCATCATGCGGATATCACGGGCCCGCGCGATCAACATGTTCAGTGTGCCGCCATGTTGTCCAAGCTCCTGTTGCTTGCCATCCATGACCACCACCAACGGGTTATCCGGCAACCGCTGCTTGACCGGCGGAAGCTTCTTGGCCGCCACGTCGTCGCGCAACATCGGCGTCTCGATCAGGTTGGCCGGTGCGGCTGCCTGCGCCACGGACCCGATCAGGCTCAGCAGCATCAGGGTTGTGGCCAGGCACTGCCATGGCCGGGAGAACTGGATCGAGGATTTCATCTCTTGAGCTCCGAAATATCCACATCTGCGTGGGCACGTACGAAATGCTGGTTGCCGATATCAATCATGCCAACCCGTTGTGATCCGTCAAGGCGAAACGGCACCGGCCACTGCGACGGGTTCGACGCCTTGCCATCCATCAAGGCCTGGAAATCCAGCTTGCGGTCCAGATCCGGATCCGGCACCGCGGCGAGCAGCGTCTTGGTGTAGGGGTGCAAGGGATTGGCGAACAACTCGTCAAAAGCGGCTATTTCAACCAGCCGGCCGGCACACATCACGGCAATGCGGTCGGCAATATAGTGGACCACTGCCAGATTGTGCGAGATGAACAGGTAGGTGAGATTGCGCGTCTCGCGCAGATCCAGCAACAGATTGAGCACTTGCGCCTGCACCGACACATCCAGCGCCGAGACCGGCTCGTCGCAGATCAGCAGATCGGGCTTGAGCGCCAGGGCGCGGGCGATACCGATCCGCTGGCGCTGGCCGCCCGAGAAACTGTGCGGGTAGCGGCGCAGGTGGCGCAGGTCCAGTCCCACCAGGCCCATCAGTTCCTTGACCCGCTCGAATCGTTCGTCCTCGTCGCCGATGCCGTGGATGACCAGCGGCTCGCCGACGATGTCGTTCACGGTCATGCGCGGATTGAGCGAGCCGAACGGATCCTGAAACACGAACTGGACCCGGCGCCGATAGGCGAACAGCTCTTCCCCCTCGAGCTTGAGTACATCACGCGGCTGGCCCCGGTCATTGAAGATGATGTCGCCGCTGTCCGGCGCACCGGCCCGCAGAATCATCTTCGCCGTGGTGGTCTTGCCGCATCCGGACTCGCCCACCAGCCCCAGGCATTCGCCGGGCGCTACATCGAAACTGACATCGTCGACCGCAATCGTCCCACCAACCGTCTTGCCGCCGAACAGCGAACTCTTGCGGCTCTTGTACGTCTTGCTCAGGTTGCGCACCGACAACATCGGGGGCACGGCCTCCTGCATGGCCTTGGTATGGCCATGGGGCTTGCCCTGGGTGCCGGAGCCGACCGTGATCTCGCGGATCGGCGTCAGCCGCTCGCCCGGCGCCATGTTGAACCGGGGCACGGCGCGCAGCAAGGCCTTGAGATACGGATGGCGCGGATCACGGAACACATCTTCCAGGGTACCGGCCTCCATGACCTTGCCGTGGTAAAGAACAACCACCTCGTCGGCCATATTGGCAACCACCCCCAGGTCGTGGGTGATCATCATCATGGCCATCTGCAGCTCACCCTGCAATTGCTTGATCAGCTGCAGGATCTGGGCCTGAATCGTCACGTCCAGCGCCGTCGTCGGCTCGTCGGCGATCAGCAAGGCCGGCCGACATACCAGTGCCATCGCGATCATGGCGCGCTGGCGCAAGCCGCCGGATAACTCGAATGGATAGGTGTGCTCGGCTTTGACCGGATCGGGGAAACCCACCAGGCGCAGCATTTCGACCACGGCTGCGCTGCGCTCGGCCTTGCCCAGACCCGTGCGGTGCAATGCCAGCGCTTCACCGATCTGGTTGCCGATGGTGTGCAGTGGCGACAGTGCCGTCATCGGTTCCTGAAAGATGATGGAAATCCGCCCGCCGCGTATCGACTGCATCTGGTTGCCACGCAGGTCCAGCCTGGCAATGTCGATTGCGACCTCGGGCTGACGCGGGTCGCGGAAATCGATGGACCCGCTTTCGATGCGGGCAACGCGCGGCAGAATGCCCATGATGGCCTGCGCGACGATCGACTTGCCCGAGCCGGACTCACCCACCAGCGCCATCGTGCGCCCGGCCGGGATGCGGAACGAAACACCGTCGACGGCCTTGACCAGGCCGGCATCGACATCAAGGTAAACCTTCAGATCTCTGACCGTTAAAACGTTAGACATGTCCAGTTATCAATGACACCCATCGCACATGTTGTACCAGTGGCTTGCGATTACAGGCCCTCGAATCCGAATGCCGTCTCGTCAAGCCGCTGAGGGCGCCCGTACCTGTCGACAGTCCGACCGAAGTATAGAAGAAGGGCCCGCCGCTGCCGCCCCGTGTAAACACCGGGTTTGCACCGAAAACAACACTCTGCTTGCGGCCCGTCAGTTCGCCGCAAACAGCTCGGCGGCGGCGCGCCAACGGACTGCTGCATCGTGGCCGCTGAATTCGAACAGCTGCGCCAGAAAATCCCAGCACGCCGCGTCGTGGACGACGTGATGGCTAAGTACGCCCGTCGCTTCCTCGGCATCGACCAAGCCCGCGCGTCGCGCACGCAGGTGCGCAACTATCGCTGCCAGCGCCGCGTCCAGACCGACAAAACCCCGCGAGCCGTGCCAGTCAATGATGTCCACATGCGTGTTGACCTGGACCAGCCCGGGCGCCACGGATGCCGAGGCGCGCGGACCGAATCGGCTCAGCCCGCGATAGCCGGCCTGCGCGAGCTGCAGCAGCAGTTCCGGCGACGACACCCGGTTCCACGGCGGAACCAGCACCGGAACGCTGTGGGGCCCGGCGATCCGAGCCCTGCCCTGCGCCAGACGCTCGAGTGCCTGCGGCACCGATTCGGCGGCCGGGAACTCCGTTTTCTTTTCGCCGTCAGCGGCACGGCTGCGATGGTCACAGCCGTGCTGAAGAATCGAGACATGGGCCCCGGGTGCCTGCACCAGATCGGCCGCGGCGTCCTGTGGGATCACCGCAAGCGCCAGCGGAATACTTGCATCCTGCGCCAGCCGGATCAGGCGTTCCAGCGCTGGCGCCGGTTGTCCGGCGTCATCGTCGCGCCACCAGAAATCGGCAACCCGTCCTGCATCACGCCAGCGGGCCAGTTCGTCGCGCAACAGGGCCCAGGCGGCATTCATGAAGCATCGGCCCGCACCCAGTCGGCGATCAATCGCGCACTGGTTTCGGCGCCGTCGAGTCGAACCGAGCCGACTTGCAATGGCGGGCGACTGGCCGCGCGGTCGACGGCCTGCGCCAGGGTCTGGGGCGTCAATTCGGACTCCTCCACGATGTCGATCCAATGCCGTTCAGCCAGTACCTGTGCGCGCACGGCCTGCTCGGTCTCCGAGCCGCCGGCAAAGGGCACCATGACCGCACGGGCACCAGCCTGCAGCGTTTCCAGGACAGTGTTGTAGCCTGCCTGACTGATCGACAGACGACAGCGGCGCAACAGCGCGGAAAAGTCGGCGCGATTGCGCTCCACGATGACGCCATCACCGCCCGATTGCCGTGCCAGCGCCTGTAACTCGGCGCAGGCCGACGGCCCCATCGCCGCACCCACCCGCACGCGCCAGCGCAGCTGCGCACAGGTTGACAGCGGTCGGGCCCGGATCGCGGCTTCCAGCAAGGCGCGCCCCACCGCGCCGCCACCGGCGGACACCACAACTTCACCGTCGCCAGTCAGCTCCTTGTCTCGCTCGCCCAGCGCGCCCGGCGCCGAATCGACCACGTAACCGGTGTAGTGCAGGCGCTCGCCGAGACGGTCGACATGGGCGAAGCTGCGCCCGAACGGCAGCAAGGCTGGGTCGCCATGGACCAGCAGCTGGTCGAAGTAATGGTCGAAGTAGGCCAGCATGCGGCCCTGGCGTTCCGGGTCTCTGCTGCCACCGAGCACGTCGCGCACCGACGACACGATCAGCGGCGCCGGCTGCGCCGCCCGGGCAGCGTCAAGCAGGGGCAGCAACTCGAAACGCATCTGGCGCCGACCAAACGGAAACAGCTCGACCACGATGACCTGAGGCCGCGTTTCATGCCAGATCTTCAGCAATTGGTCACGACGCGCGTGCTTGAGTGCCTCGTCGACAACCCGTCCCCGTTCGTCGATCAGCGATTTGAAAGCCATATCGGCCGCCGCAACCGGTGGCAGTTGCACGAAATGGGTGACATTGATCCGCAGCCCCGGCACCGGCATGCCACCGCTGACCAGCGTGACCTCCATGCCGGCCCTGGCCATCGCATTGCCCAGCAACGCGGCTCGCTGGAGGTGGCCGGTTCCGAGCAGGTGTTGCACGTAGACCAGCACGCGCGGCGCGCTCATGATGCGGCTCCCGCATCCAACGCCGCGTGGAGCGCCAGCGCGACATTGAGCTGTCTTACTGAAGGCACGCCATCGGCATCGAGCGCAAATACATGCAAGGCTGTCCAGTCCAGTTTTGCCGGTGGCCGACCCAACATGTCCCAGCCGGTGGCCAGCGCAAAAATCACCCGAATCACCCCGCGATGGGTCAGCGCGAGCGTGGCCGAATCTTCAGCGGCGATTTGTGCCAGCCAGGGGCGCACCCGTGCCAACACCATACGCGGACTTTCGCCCCGTGGCGGCTGAAAATCGAAACCCCGCGCTTCGTTCTCGGCCATCGCGGCGCCAAGTTCCACCCGCAGATCGGCCAGCCGCCGACCTTCCCACGCGCCCCAATCCATCTCGGCCAGCCTGTGCTCGACCTCGGCTGGCGCCAACCCCAGCGCGGTGGCGCTCTGACGGCAACGCAGCAAGGGACTGGTCACAATGTGCGGCACCGATGACCAAGGCGCCGGCAGTCGGCGCGCAGCCAGCGCCGAGCGTCCGGCTTCGCTCAGCGGTACATCGGTACGTCCCTGCACCCGCTTGTCCAGCGTCCAGATCGTCTCGCCATGGCGCAGCAAAGCCAGCGTCGCCGTCATCGTGCCAGCACCGGTACAGCGGCATCGCGGGCCTGTGGCTGGCTCAGCGGCCTGAGCGCACGCTCAAGCACACCTGCCGCCTGCTGCAGGCTGCGCGCGGTTGCAACGAATTGCGCCGCCGCCACACCCATGGCCTTGCGCCGCGCCGGATCCATCAACAGCGCGCGCACACAGGTCGCCAGCATCGGCGCATCGATCTGCGCCGCCAGCAAGCCGGTCTGCCCATGCTGCACCACGTCGGGAACGCCACGGGTCGCGCAGGAAACCACTGGCATGCCAGAGGCCTGCGCCTCCAGCATCGCCATGCCGTAGGCTTCATTGACCGCCGGCCACAGGCACAGGTCACCCGCCGCGTAGATGGCCGCCATGGACCGCGCATCGCAGGCGCCCAGGAAACAGACCCGCCCCGGCGCCGCGCGATTGAGCAGATCTTCGACCTCGGCGCGGGCTTCGCCGTCACCCGCCACCAGCAACTGCCATGACAGGTCCGGCAGCAGGCGCAAGGTATCGGCCAGCACTCGGTAGGATTCCAGTTTGTCGCCATGGCGCATCATCGCCGCCACCACCAGCCAGGGCTGCGTCAGCTCCAGCGCACGGCGCGCGTGCAGCCGCGCGCGCCACAATCCGCGTTTGCGCGCGGCGCGGCGGTAAGGTGCGGGGTCGAGAAATGGCGGCAGGCGCTGGATGCGGGCGTGGTTCGGCACCACCTGTAACAGTCCGGCCACATCGAACCCGGTTGGGCACAACAGCAGATCCGCCAACTGCAAGGCCTGCTCCACCGCCGCATGCCCCACGGCCCAGGGCCCGACGGCACGTTTGGCCGCATGTGAGGCCTCGGCGACCACATAGGCAATACCCAGCGCACGGCACACTGCGGGCCCGATCCAGTCGGGCGCCTTGTAGTACAGGTGGTAGGTGAACCAGACATCGGGCCGCTCGCCCGCGTTTGCCAGGTGCTGCCACCGACCGATCAGCGCACGCGCCAATTCCTGGCCCTGAAGCGACAACACCTGCTGGTGCTGCAGATCGCCGTCGCGATCGAAGCTGCGGAACTCCGACACCAGATCCACTGTATGCCCGGCCAGGCGCAGGGCATCCATCAGCAGACGGGCCACACGACGGTCGCCCGACGCCGTCGGGTGGGTCGGCGCCTTCAGCGGCGCATAGAAGGCAATACGCATGGGCCATTGTAGAAGTGGATACAACGCGGTTTAAGCCGGTGGCGCCCCGTACAATCCGCCGCTCCGGGCCCCGGGGCGCTGCCCTGCCCACGTCCCTGAAATACCAGCCCGCAGTGCCGATAGCCCTGCGCAACCGGCCAGACCCAGATGTGCGGACTTTTTCTTGTTCTCGAACGTGCCCGGCCGGTGGCGCTGGCGCGCGCGCGCAGGGCGACCGAGGCCTTGCGCCACCGCGGTCCGGACGGCATCGGCCAGCGCGAATTCAACTGGACCTTGCAAGGCAGCGACGGGCCGGTGGCGGTGTCGGGCTACATGGGCCACACCCGGCTGGCGATTCTCGATCCGCTGGCGCGCTCGGACCAGCCATTCCAGCGCGGCCGCCATACGCTGGTCTACAACGGTGAGATCTACAACTTTCGCGCGTTGCGGGCAGACCTGGCCCGCGGTGGTGCGCATTTCGATACCGACGGCGACACCGAAGTGCTGCTGAGCCTGCTGGCCCACGAAGGTATCGAGGGGTTGAACCGGGCCAATGGCATGTGGGGGCTGTGCCTGCTCGACCAGACACAAGGAACCGTCACCGCAACACGCGACCGTTATGGCAAGAAGCCGCTGTTCTGGTACCAGGACGAGCAGCGGCTGTGCATGGCCTCGGAAATCGGCCCGATCCTGACCTATCTGGGACAAAGCCCGCGCTTCGTCGCGCGCGATCTGGACAACTACCTGCATGGTGGCTGGTGCTTTCCGCACGCCGACGGCGCCACGCATTTGCAGGGCATCCATCAGGTGGCGGCCGGCACTGCCCTGGTATTCAATCTGGCGCAATGGAGCCGGGCCGTGCAGACCTGGTACGACCTGCCCACCCACGTGGCCCGGGGCAACAAGGATCCGCAGCAGCTTGGCGCATTGCTGCAGGACGCGGTTTGCGCCAGATTGGTGGCCGACCGCAGGGTCGGCTTGCTGCTGTCCGGTGGCGTTGACAGTTCGCTGATTCTGTCGGTGTTGGCCCAGCAGGGCCTGACGGAGCAGGTGACCTGCTTCACCGGTGACGCCGGCAAGAGTGACGATGCGCGTTATGCCAGGGCCTGCATCGAACAACTGGGGATGCAAAGCGTCAATCTGCCGCTGGAATACGGCAGCGCCGGCATGGAAAGCTTTCTGCAGGTGTGCCGGGCCCAGGAAAAGCCATTCCCGTTCATCGGCAATGCGCTGGCCATGCCCCAGCTGTATGCCCATATCGCCGAATACAACGTTCCGGTCGTGCTGGATGGAACCGGCGGCGACGAGATCTTCGCGGGTTACTGGGATCGGTATTTCCGTTTCGCCGCGGCGCAGGCGCTGGCGGCGGGCGACGAGCAGTGGCGTGCGCAGGTATTGCAGGCCAATGCCGATGACCCGCGCACCTTGGCCATCGCAGAACAGGCCTTCGCCTGGTGCGAGCAGCGCGACACGTTGAGCCCGGCCGCGCCGACCGTGCGACGCGAATCCGACGACCCGGCCGACATGGACCAGTTTGTTGCTGCCAGCGTGGCCGCGGCACCCGGTTGCGATCCGCTGACCCGCTTTTCGGGCGATCTGACGCAGGCACTGGTGCTCGACGCTGGCGCGGGCCGGCTGCATGAATGGTTGTGGCAAAACGACCGCAACGCCATGATGTCGGGCATCGAGAACCGCAGCCCGCTACTCGACTACCGTCTGGCGCCGTACATCGGCAGTGGCTATGCGCGCAAGTTCGTCGGCCCGTGGAACAAGCACGAACTTCGCTCGCTGTTCCCGTTGGCGCTGCCCACACAGTGGCGCCGTGATAAACAGGGTTTCCGCTGGGTCTACCACCGCTTCCTGCGGCAAAACCGGGACCAGGTGCTGCAACTGATCGCGGCATCGACCATCCTGCCCGAACGCATCGACGTCGGCCGATTGCTCGATGCCGCGCGCCGCGACGAACGTTATCTGGGCTGCAGCCTGCTGCACCGCAGCCTGTGTATTGCGGGTCTGGAACAGACCTGCGGCATCAACGGCATCGCCAGTTCGCCAGCGGCGACAGCCTGACGCGGCGCCTTGCAGCCGGCGACCGCCTGCCGCGGCGCGTGCGCGTTGGCTGTGCGGCCGCGCTGCTCAGTGCGGCAACGCGCCGCCTGGCGCCGGCAATCCGAACTTGCGCGCCAGTCGTTCGATGTTGCTCGACAGAGCAAACTCGGCATTCACCCGTGCCCGGCCGGCCTGGCCGAGGGTCTGGCGCCGCTGCGGATCGCGGATCAGCGACTCCAGCGCCTGGGCCAGCGCCTTCGGATCCTGCGCTGGCACCAGCACGCCGGTCTGCCCGTCGACGATGAGTTCATGGATCGCGGAGACGTCGGTCGCCACGCAGGCCACGCCTTGGCTTTGGGCCTCCATCAACACGTTGGGCAAGCCATCGCGATCGCCGTCATGGGCAATCCGGCTGGCCAGCGCAAACAGGTCGGCACTGCGGTACAGCGCTATGACCTGCTGCTGTGCCAGCGCACCGGACCACTGGATGCGCGTATCCAGGCCCAGCGCCTGTGCCCGGGTCTGCAGGCTGCTGCTCAGCGGCCCGCCACCGACATGCACCAGGCGCCAGTGCAAATCGGCTGGCAGCAGGGCCAGCGCCTCGAGCAGGATGTCCGTGCCCTTCTTCTCGACCAGTCGGCCCACCGACAGCAACACCACCGGATCGTTCGCGACACTGCCGTCGCGCCGAGTCCGCAGCGTCGGCTCGGGCACGAATCGCTGCAGGTCGAGCCCGTGGTAGACCAGTTCCACCCGCCCGGGCGGCGCCAGCGTGGCAAGGTAATCGCGATTCGTAGCAGTACAGGTCACCTGCCAGTCGCAGGAGGCGAGCTTTTCGCGCAATTCCCATTGCGGCGAGGTCCAGATGTCCTTGGCATGCGCAGAGCCGGACCAAGGCAAGCCGCGCATCATCGCGGCGTACCGCGTCACCGAGGCTGGCGTATGCAGGAAATGTGCATGCAGGCGGACCACATCCGACGGCAGTTCAGCGGCCAGCACCAGCGCCTGGCCCAAACGTCGGCCACGATTGGCTGTGCGGTCACGCCACCAGTCGCGCAGCCATTGGCTGCGGGCGCGCGTGTAGCCCGGCAGACGGCGCGCACGCCACCAGCCACGCAGCACGCGCAACGGGTCGTTGTAAAGGTATTCGGGCAGGTACACCACTGGCGCCTGGATCTCGGAATGGATCGGATGCACCTGACTGTCGGTCGGATGGCGCAGCGACACGATCAGGATCGGCAGGCCGCGGCGCTCAAGCGCAGCAATCTCCTGCGCGATGAAGGTCTCGGACAGACGCGGATATCCCTTGAGAACAAAGGCCACCCGACCCACATCGGGCAAACCCGACGGCAACTCAGCCAATACGCGCCACCAGGTTTGGCAGTTCGTCCTCGGGACGCTGGATCCACGGCGCCACCAGTTTGGCCACATTGGGCAGGCCTTCGAGCAGCCCTGGCACGACCACCGACGACGGCAGCGACTGGCGCGGCAAAGCACGCAATGCCTCGGCCATGACCTCGGGGTCGCGCGCACCGTCCTCGAGCAACATGCTGACCAGCCCCAGGCTGGCGGCGCTGGACGCACGGATGAACTGCTCCAATCGCGGCTTGGTGCGAGGAATGATGAGCGCGCGTTTGTCCAGCGACAGCACTTCGCAGAAGGTGTTGTAGCCCCCCATGGCAACCACGCCACTGGCACCGGCCACCAGGGCCTCGAGATTGTTATGAAAGGTGATCGCGTCGACGCGTTTGAGCTTGGCCGCGCGGTTCATGAACTCGGTCTGCTTTTCCGGCTGCATGAAAGGCCCCAGCACCATCAGGGCCGGGTACGGAAGCAGCGGATCATGTTCGTAGGCGCGCAACACCCAGTCGATCAGTTCCTCTCCATCGCCGCCGCCGCCGGTGGTGACCAGGATATACGGTTGCTTGGTAATCTCCGGCAACCGGGGCGGCGCGCCGGCAGTCGACACTTCGCGTGCCAGATAGCCGGTATAGGTGATCTTCTTGCGTACGCTGGCCGGCAACGTGATGCCATCAAGTGGCTCGCAGATCTGCGGCAGGCCATAGATCCAGATCTCGTCGTACAGGTCACGCAGCGCCGGCAGAACCTTCTTGCGTTGCCACTCGGGCACCAGCAGCTTGGGTTCGTCCATGACATCGCGTATACCCATGACCAGGCGTGTGCCGCGCTGCTTGAGCATCTTCAGCGTGTCGAGCACCTCGCCACGCAGGCCCAGCGGTTCCTTGTCGACAATGAAGATGTCCGGATCGAACATCTCGGCCGTATGTTTGATGATGGAGGCCCGCATCTCCAGCATCTGGTCGACGTCGATATGCAGATTCAGCGGCGTGTACTCGCCGTTGCGCAGTTTGACCACGCCGGGAACCCGCACGAAATCGACACGCGAGCGAAAGTCAAAGCTCCCGATGATCGGCGAACCCGACAGGATCAATACCGAAAGGTGCTTGAAACGGTCGACCAGCGCATGCGCAATCGTCCGGCAACGGCGCAGATGACCCAGGCCGAACGTGTCGTGGCTGTAGATCAGGATCCGGGTATCTTTGCGGTCGCGCTCCATCGTGCTCTCCTATCGATTCGTCTCGCCAGGCTGAATGGGTGGTGTGATGCCGTCATGCCCGCGGGTGGAGCGAAGCGAAATTATAGTTCTGCGTTTTCACCATGCGATCGCGGGCCCGCAAGGGCTGCACGTGCCGGCCATTCAGGTTCGCGCAAGCAGGACATCCGGTTGCCGGCGGTCTACCGCTGACAGCAACGGCAAGGCTCCTTCGCTGGCGCGGGCACCTGGCCGCGGGCTCACTGTGCCGCCCATCGCGCCAATTGCGCGTTGAGCATCGGCAAGGCCGCCAACATGGCCGAACGCCCGGCCTCAATCGACCGCTTGCGCGCCGCAAAATCCGTACTGCCGATGTCCTTGAGCACCGGCCGCACGAGCACGTCGGCACTGCGCAACTCCAGTGCGCTGATACTCTTGCCCATGATGGAGAAGGTCTGCATCAGCACCTGCAACACGCCATCCGTGCCATTGCCATGTGGCGCGCCGGAGATGTCGACCGCGATCACGATGTCGGCACCCATATCGCGCGCGAACCGCACCGGGACCGGTGCCACCAGCCCGCCATCCACATAGTCATGGCCGGCAATGCGCACCGGCTGGAACAGCGCCGGAATGGCACTTGACGCGCGTACTGCCACGCCCGTATCGCCGCGCCGGAAAACAATGCCTTCGCCACTGTCCAGGTCGGTCGCGACGATGCCCAGCGGGATGGCCATTGCCTCGATCGGTCGGCGTCCGACCTGCTGGTTCACGTAGCGGGCGAGCGCGTCTCCGCGCAGCACGCCACGGCGGAACAGTGGCAGAGTCCAGTCGGTCAAACTGGCCTCCTCCATGTCTTCGGCTATCTGCTGCAACTGGGCTCCAGTGCGGCCGCTGGCGTAGATCGCAGCCACCAGGCTTCCGGCCGACGTTCCCACCACCAGCGATGGCCGGATACCCGCCTCCTCCAACACCTGGATTACACCCACGTGCGCAAAACCACGGGCCGCCCCCCCGCCCAATGCCAGCCCGATCCGGGGCGCAGGCCTGGGAATCGGCGGAACGACAACGGCGGGTGGCGGCGCGGGCGGTGTCGGCAATGGCGTTGACGCGCAACCCGCCAGCACCAGTACCAGGGCCAGACAGACTACGGCCCACGATCGGCTATACACGCAGGCCGCGTTCCTGGTGACGGCGCGCCGTTCACTCATGGAACACACGGCCAGCCGTCGCAATCACCGATGCCACCACACATCGGTCGGGATTGTTATTGGGAATGATTCGCGTTTGCCTTATGATTGTGCGCATCCGCCGCATTTTCCTGTCCACTTTATTTCTCTGACCTTCCATGTTCATCAAATCATTGCTTGCCGCCAGCGTCCTGCTGCTCGGCGTTTCCATCAGCCAGGCCCAGACGGCTGAACTCAACATCTATTCGGCGCGCCACTACCCGACCGATGAAGCCCTGTATTCGGACTTCACCAAGGCCACCGGCATCAAGATCAACCGGGTTGATTCCGACGACGCCGGTATTCTCGCTCGACTCAAGGCCGAGGGCACGGCGTCGGCGGCGGACGTCATCCTGCTGGTCGACGCGGCGCGATTGTGGCGCGGTGAGGCCGACGGCCTGTTCCAGGGCATCCGGTCGCCCGCGCTGGAGGCAGCCATCCCGGCCAACCTGCACAGCCGCCCAGACGCCGAAGGCAACATCACCTGGTTCGGATTCTCGACCCGCGCCCGCGTCATCGTCTACGACAAGGCACGTGTCAAGCGCCAGGACGTTGACAGCTACGAAAAACTCGCCGATCCGCAGAACAAGGGCAAGATCTGCATTCGCTCCGGTTCGCACCCGTACAACCTGTCGCTGTTCGGTGCCGTCACCGAGCACATGGGCCAGGAAAAGGCCGAGCAGTGGCTGCGCGGCGTCGTTGCCAACCTCGCACGCTCCCCCAAAGGCGGAGACACCGACCAGATCAAGGGAGTCGCTTCCGGCGAGTGCGCAATTGCGGTCACCAACTCCTACTATCTGGCCCGCATCCTGCGATCAGATACCCCGGAGAACAAGGGAATCGCGGACCGGGTGGGCGTCGTGTTCCCGAACCAGTCGAGCTGGGGCACCCATGTCAATGTCGCCGGTGGCGCCGTGGCACGCAACGCCAAGCACCGAGTCAATGCGGTCAAATTCCTGGAATACCTGGCCAGTCCCGCCGCGCAGAATCACTTTGCCAACGGCAACAACGAATGGCCGGCCGCCAGGGGCATCGTCATCGACAACCCGGCACTGAAGGCCATGACAGGCGGCAGCTTCAACAGCGACAATACCCCGATCAGCCAGATCGGCTTGAACCAGATCCGGGTCCAGCAAATGCTCGACCGGGTCGGGTTCAGATAACCCAGGCAAGGCAAACCCGGTGACGCCGGGTTTGCGCCGTTGCGCGAGCACCATTTGCAGTGCCCAGCGCAACGGACGACAAGCTGTGGCGACGCCGCAGGTGGCAAGCATGAAACTACTCAAGCGGATCCTGATCGCAGTCATGGTGCTGGCTCTTGCGCTCATTGGCGCCGGCCAGTCGGGGCTGCTGGCCGGCTCGCAACCGGCGAGCCTGGGCGTGCACGACGGCCGACTGGCGCCACCCGCGATGACACCCAACAGCGTGTCCAGCCAGGCCGATCTTTACCCCGGCCATCCACAGCGCGAGCATGCGCGCATTGCGCCACTGGCTTACAGCGGGGACAGGGCTGCGGCGATGGCGCGGCTGGTCGACGTGATCCGGCACATGGACGGCGCACACGTCGTCAGCGAGAAGCCGGACTACCTGTACGCGCAGTTCCAAACCCGGTGGCTGGGCTTCGTCGACGATGTGGAATTCTGGCAGGACCCCGTTGCTGAAGCAATTCAAGTGCGATCGGCCAGTCGGCTCGGGAAGTCCGACCTGGGCGCAAACCGCAGGCGAATCGAGGAGATTCGCCTGCGCTTCAAGCCGTGAGCTGACGGCGCCTCAGAGCGCGAGAGGCAAGTGATTGCCCCTCACACTCTCAGCCGACAGCCGCCTCTTCCGGCTTGGCTTTGCCCTCTTTCTTGGACAGTGGGGCGATGTCCAGCATCACCTCGTCCTTGTCATCCAGGTCCACGGTCAATCGCCCGCCCTCGGTCAGACTACCGAACAGCAACTCGTCGGCCAGCGCGCGCCGGATCGTGTCCTGGATCAGCCGCTGCATCGGGCGCGCGCCCATCAGCGGATCGAAGCCCTTCTTGGCCAGGTGCTTGCGCAACTTGTCGGTAAAGGTGACGTCGACCTTCTTTTCGGTCAACTGGGTTTCAAGTTGCAACAGGAACTTGTCGACTACACGCAGGATCACGTTCTCGTCCAGCGCCTTGAAGCTGACCGTGGCATCGAGCCGGTTGCGGAACTCGGGCGTGAACAGTCGCTTGATGTCGGCCATCTCGTCGCCGGGATCATGCTTGTTGGTGAATCCCATCACCGTCTTGTTCAAGGCCTCGGCGCCCGCATTCGTGGTCATGACGATGATGACGTTGCGGAAGTCGGCCTTGCGCCCGTTGTTGTCGGTCAGCGTGCCGTGGTCCATGACCTGCAGCAACACGTTGAAGATGTCCGGGTGCGCCTTCTCGATCTCGTCGAGCAGCAACACGCAATGCGGCTTCTTGGTGACTGCCTCTGTCAGCAGGCCACCCTGGTCGAAGCCGACGTAGCCGGGGGGTGCGCCGATCAGCCTGCTCACCGCATGACGCTCCATGTACTCGCTCATGTCGAAGCGAATCAGGTCGATGCCCATGATGTAAGCCAGTTGCTTGGCCGCTTCGGTCTTGCCCACGCCGGTCGGGCCGCTGAACAGGAACGAGCCGATCGGCTTGTCGCCTCGACCCAGTCCGGAGCGCGCCATCTTGACTGCGGAGGCCAGCACATCCAGCGCCTTGTCCTGACCGAACACCACGCTCTTGAGGTCGCGTTCCAGCGTCTTGAGCTTGCCGCGGTCATCGTTGGACACATTCGCCGGCGGAATCCGCGCGATCTTGGCCACGATATCCTCGACCTCGGTCTTGCTGATGGTCTTCTTGCGCTTGGACACCGGAAGGATGCGCTGCGCTGCACCGGCCTCGTCAATGACGTCGATGGCCTTGTCCGGCAGATGCCGGTCGTTGATGTATTTGGCGCTGAGCTCGGCCGCCGCCTGCAACGCCGCAACCGCGTACTTGACGTTGTGGTGTTCCTCGAAGCGTGACTTCAGACCCTTGAGGATCTCGACCGTCTGCTCCACCGTAGGCTCGACGACGTCGACCTTCTGAAAGCGCCGCGACAAGGCCGCATCCTTCTCGAAGATGCCGCGGTACTCGGTGAATGTGGTCGCTCCAATGCACTTCAGAGCACCGGAACTCAGGCCGGGCTTGAGCAGATTGGACGCATCCAGCGTACCGCCCGAAGCGGCACCCGCGCCGATCAGCGTATGGATCTCGTCTATGAACAGGATGCCATTGGGCTTGTCCTTGAGCGACTTGAGCACACCCTTGAGCCGCTGCTCGAAATCGCCACGGTACTTGGTACCAGCCAGCAGTGCGCCCATGTCGAGCGAATACACGACCGACTCCGCAAGGATCTCGGGCACTTCCTTTTGCGTGATGCGCCATGCCAGGCCCTCGGCAATAGCGGTCTTGCCGACACCGGCCTCACCTACCAGCAAGGGATTGTTCTTGCGCCGGCGGCACAGGATCTGGATCACCCGCTCGACCTCGTATTCGCGGCCGATCAGCGGATCAATCTTGCCTTCCTTGGCCAACTGGTTCAGGTTCTGCGTGTACTGCTCCAGCGGTGACTGCTTCTCGGACTTCTCACCACCTTCTTCAGCCTCGGCCTGGCCTTCGCCGGACTTGGTAGGCTCCGGCGGGTCGGACTTCTTGATACCGTGCGCGATGAAGTTGACCACATCGAGTCGGGTCACGCCCTGCTGGTGCAGATAGTAGACAGCGTGCGAATCCTTCTCGCCGAAGATGGCAACCAGCACATTGGCGCCGGTGACTTCCTTCTTGCCGCTGCCGGTGGATTGCACATGCATGATGGCGCGCTGGATCACACGCTGGAAACCCAGCGTCGGCTGGGTATCGACGTCGTCGGTCCCCGCAACCTGCGGCGTGTTGTCCTTGATGAAGGTCGACAATGACTTGCGCAGATCGTCGATGTTCGCGGAGCAGGCGCGGAGCACCTCTGCTGCACTGGGGTTGTCCAGCAACGCGAGCAAAAGATGCTCGACGGTGATGAACTCGTGGCGCTGCTGGCGCGCCTCGACAAACGCCATGTGCAGGCTAACTTCCAGTTCCTGGGCAATCATGTGAATTCCTTTTGCCTTGCGTTGATGCTTTACTTTAAACCGATTTGAACGCCCGACCCGATCACGGTCAAAATCTTACAAACCCATGCACCCTCAATCGACAGGCTCGCTGACACATTGCAGCGGGTGCCCCGCCTTGTGCGCCGCATCGAGCACTTGGTCGACCTTGGTCGCTGCGACGTCTTTCGAATAAACCCCGCAGACGCCCCGTCCCTCCAAATGAATCTTCAGCATGATCTGGGTCGCCGCCTCCATGTCCTTGCTGAAGTATTCCTGGATCACGACGACGACGAACTCCATCGGCGTGTAGTCGTCGTTGAGCATGACGACCTGATACATCTGGGGCGGCTTGACCTTCTGTGTCTGCCGTTCTGCAACCACGGCGCCACCGTCGTCCGGCCGGGGTAATTGGACCGGCGGCGCAGGTGGTTTCACGGGTTGCTTTGTTGCCATCGGATCATTCTATCGACGCGCGGGTGGCAACGTCGGTCTCACAGGAATTGGTGGCACAGCCCGGGGATTCAAGACCGCCGAACAAAAAAACCGCCCGACGGCCTTTCGACCCGGGCGCTGATGGAGCTTTGGCGATGACCAGCCAAAACCGCCCCGGCCATCACATATGGTCGATCATCACCTGGCCAAAACCCGAGCAGCTGACCTGGGTGGCGCCATCCATCAGGCGGGCGAAGTCATAGGTGACCTTCTTGCTGGCGATCGACTTTTCCATGGAACTGATGATCAGGTCGGCGGCAGCGGTCCAGCCCATGTGGCGCAGCATCATTTCGGCAGAGAGAATCTCGGAACCCGGATTCACGTAGTCCTTGCCTGCATATTTCGGAGCGGTACCGTGCGTGGCTTCGAACATGGCAATCGTGTCGCTCAGGTTGGCCCCTGGGGCAATGCCGATACCACCAACCTGCGCGGCCAGGGCGTCGGACACATAGTCGCCATTGAGATTCAGCGTGGCAATCACGCTGTATTCGGCCGGACGCAGCAGGATCTGCTGCAGGAAGGCGTCCGCGATGACGTCCTTGACGATGATCTCCTTGCCACTCTTCAGACTCTTGATCCGGCACCATGGGCCACCATCGATGAGTTCGGCGCCGAACTCCTTCTGCGCCAGGCCATAGGCCCAGTCGCGAAAGCCACCTTCGGTGAACTTCATGATGTTGCCCTTGTGCACGATGGTCACGCTGGGTTTGTCGTTGTCGATCGCGTACTGGATCGCCTTGCGCACCAGGCGCTCGGTGCCCTCGCGCGAAACCGGCTTGATACCGATGCCCGAGGTGTTCGGGAAGCGTATCTTCTTGACGCCCAACTCGTCCTGCAGGAACTTGATGAGTTTCTTGGCCTTGTCCGATTCGGCCTCGAACTCGATACCGGCATAAATGTCTTCCGAGTTCTCGCGGAAGATCACCATGTTGGTCTTTTGCGGCTCCTTGACTGGGGACGGAACCCCCTTGAAGTACTGGATCGGCCGCAGGCAGACGTACAGGTCGAGTTCCTGACGCAAGGCCACGTTCAGCGAGCGGATGCCGCCACCGACCGGTGTGGTCAGAGGGCCTTTGATCGACACTACATAGTCCTTCACCGCTTGCAGCGTTTCCGCCGGCAGCCAGACATCGGGGCCATAGATCCGGGTCGCCTTCTCGCCGGCAAAAACCTCCATCCAGTGGATCTTCTTCTTGCCACCGTAGGCCTTTGCCACAGCGGCGTCCACCACCTTGAGCATCACCGGAGTGATGTCCGTGCCGATACCGTCGCCTTCGATGAAAGGGATGATCGGCTCGTTGGGCACATTCAGCGACATGTCCGAATTGACCGTGATCTTCGAGCCGGAAGCGGGGATCTTGATGTGCTGGTACATGGATAGGGGTCTCGGTTGAAGGGCGCGGCGGGCGCCGCAGATGGGGCGACTCTGGCTCCGCGAGGGACCTGCTGCCGGCAATCGATGGAATTTTAGCTGCAAATATTTTCACGAAGCTGTCAACCGCGGGTGACAAGGCCCCGTTACAGGAGGGCTTCCCGCAACGGAAGAAACAAACCCACCCCAACTTTCAAGAAAGTTCATCATGAACAAAGTCCTCGCCACCCTGATCGCCAGCCTGTTCGCCGTCGGCGCTTTTGCCCAGACCCCCGCAGCCAAACCCGCTGCTGCCGCAGCTACCGTCGCTGCACCTGCTGCTGCCGCAACTCCTGCCGTAGCCGCTGCTCCTGCGAAGATGGAAGAGAAGAAGGATGCCAAGGCCGAAGCAGCCAAGATGAAGGAAGAGAAAGCTGCCGCCAAGAAGGCCAAGGCCGACGAAATGAAAATAGCCAAGAAGGCCAAGGCCGACGAAATGAAAATGGCGAAGAAAGCCAAGGCCACGAAGAAGATGAAGAAAGAAGAAGCCGCTCCCGCAGCGCCCAAGGCCTGATAAAGGTCCGGTCGGGTCCGTCGTGGCCCACAGTGCATGAAATGCCCGCAACGCGGGCATTTCGCGTTTTGTCCGCCACAATCCGCAAATGAAAAAACTGCGCCTGTTCTCGTTCTGGCTACTCACACTCGCCAGCAGTTGGGCCATCGCCCAGGACCAACCGCAACTTGACTTGCCCAGGGTCGCACTCGGTGCCGGCATGTACCGGATCGACTCCCAGGTTGCCTTGACCCCCGACCAACGCCAGATCGGCCTGATGTATCGTAAGGACATGCCACAACACGAGGGCATGTTGTTCGTGTTCGAAGAGCCTGCACAGCAATGTTTCTGGATGAAGAACACACTGCTCGCGCTGACTGCCGCCTTCGTTGCCGACGACGGCACCATCGTCAACCTGGCCGACATGAAGCCGCAAACCACCGACTCCCACTGCTCGTCGAAACCCGTGCGTTATGTGTTGGAAATGAACCAGGGCTGGTTTGCGAAGAAGGCGATCAAGGCCGGCTTCAGGCTCACCGGAAAGCCTTTCGACGTCACACGCTGAGAACGCCTGGCGCAACCGCCCACTTGCCCGATATGCCATGCAAAGACCACGGCACTCCCGCACACCCACCCCGCATCAAACAACAAGGCCGGCTACACGCCGGCCTTGCAACGGACTGTATTGCCGGGATCAGCCGAAGTTGGTCTGCGCGAATTCCCAGTTCACCAGCTTGTCAAGAAAGGTCTCAACGAACTTCGGACGGGCATTGCGGTAGTCGATGTAATACGCGTGCTCCCAGACATCGACCGTCAACAGCGGCTTGTCCGCCGTCGTCAGCGGCGTGCCGGCTGCGCCCATATTGACGATGTCCACCGATCCGTCCGACTTCTTGACCAGCCAGGTCCAGCCAGAGCCGAAGTTGCCGACTGCCGACTTGACGAAGGCCTCCTTGAATGCGGCATGGCTGCCCCACTTCGCGTTGATCGCTGCCGCCAGTGCACCCGAAGGCTCGCCACCGCCAGCGGGCTTCATGCAACTCCAGAAGAAGGTGTGGTTCCAGATCTGCGCCGAGTTGTTGTAGATGCCGCCGCTGGACTTCTTGATGATGTCCACAAGTGCCATCGATTCGAATTCGGTGCCCTTTTGCAGGTTGTTGAGATTCACAACATAGGCTTTGTGGTGCTTGCCGTGGTGATACTCGAGCGTTTCGCGGGAATAGTGGGGCGCCAGGGCGTCGATGGCGTAAGGCAGGTCAGGCAGAGTATGTTCCATGGTGTCCTCTTGAAATGGTTGGCGAAAACTCGATTGTAGGAACTTTGCTTATCCTTGCTCGTCGACGCGCAAATCGATGGCGCCGACCGCCAGCGTCGCGCGAACCTGCTGCCCGATCCGCACCTGATCTGCACGGGTGACAGTATGGCCCTGCGTATCGGTGATCCATGCGTATCCCCGTTGCAGTACCAAGGCCGGGTCAAGCAGACCGAGGCGCAAGTGACCACGCGCCAGCCGTTCGTGTGCGCGTTCGATGCCGCGCTGACGGCCCGCCAGCAAGCGCGATTGCAACTGGCCGAGTTCCTGCTGCTGGCGCGACAGCAGCACGCGCGTGGCCAGTCGCTGGCGCCGGCCGATCGAAACCAGTTCCACACGTTGTGCCGTCGCCAGGCCCGACGGTCGGCCCAGCCGAGCCGCGGCAGCGTCCACGCGTTGGGCTTCCTGGTCAAGCCTGTCGGTTATCGAATCGCGGAGTCGGCTTTCGATGAGCGCGAGCGCACCGAGCCAGACCTCGCGAGCGGTGGCAACCAGTTCGGCAGCAGCCGTTGGCGTTGGCGCGCGCAGATCCGCAACAAAGTCCGCGATCGTGAAGTCAGTCTCGTGCCCCACGCCGCAGACGATGGGCACCGGACTGCGTGCAATCACGCGCGCAAGCGCCTCGTCGTTGAACGCGCGCAGATCTTCGATCGAGCCACCGCCGCGCACCAGAAGAATGACGTCCGGAGCCATACTGGCGCCAGCCGAATCGTCACCCTGCGCGACGCCGGAGTGCGACGATGCAACCATGGCATACAAGGCTTCCAGCGCCTTTGCCAGCAACCCCGGCGCGCCTGCACCCTGCACCGGCGCCGGCACCAGCACCAGCGGAATATGCGGCACTCGGCGCTGCAATGCCGTCACGACGTCATGCAGCGCCGCAGCGCCGCGGGAGGTCACCAGTCCGATCGCACGCGGCATCATCGGCAGTTCGCGCTTTCGCCCGGCATCGAACAACCCTTCGGCCTGCAACCGGGCCTTGAGCCGGAGAAACTCCTCGAACAGGGCACCTGCCCCGGCCTGGCGCATCGATTCAACCACCAGTTGCAGGTCCCCGCGTTGCGAATACACGCCCAGCCGCCCGCGTACCTCGACCAGGTCACCGTCCTGAACTGCGAAGTCGAGCAAACTGGCCGCACGCTTGAACATCGCACACCGGATCTGGCCCGCCGTGTCCTTGAGTGTGAAGTAAAAATGCCCGCTGGCAGCGCGCGCGAAGCCTGAAATCTCGCCACGAACGGACACCGGATTGAAACGCGCATCCAGCGCATCCGCCACCGCCTGGCACAGTTCGGCAACGGCCCAGACCCTGGGCGTGGCCTGCGCCGTGCTCATCAGAGGCCCCCCACATCACATGCTGCACGGCCGACGGCAATGGTCAAGACAGTCAAGACCCCCTTTGTCGCACTCCGACTACTCCACAACACGCCCGCCATGCGGCGATGACCTCCAAGGACCCGCGGACATCCTGCATTCATGCAACAAGTCGTTGATTTCATTCTATTTTTCACTGCTCTATTTCTGACCACCCCAAGGCGAGGCCGCATGAACGCAGGCCATAGCCGGTTTTCAACCGGCTTTTGCACAATGTTATCCACATGTTCTGTGGGTGAAGCTGGACCCCATATCAGACCCGGCCGTCACAATCCGACGTCGCATTGACTGGTGCGTGCGCCATAATCGACCGGCTTTCCTTCCGCGTGGGGTTCATTCTTGTTTTCGATCATACAAGCCGCAGGTTGGCCGATCTGGCCACTGGTCGCGTGTTCCATATTGGCTCTGGCACTGATCATCGAGCGCTTCGTCAGCCTCAAGACTGCCAAGGTGGCGCCGCCACGCCTGCTCGATGAAGTGCTGACAGTCTCGCGCAACGGTGTCCCGCCGGCCGACATGGTGGCCCAGCTGGAACGCAACTCGGCGCTGGGCGAGGTGCTGGCCAGTGGACTCAAGGCCGTCAACGCCAATCCCCGGCTGACCGAAGCCGAACTGCGGGCCACGATGGAGGGCTCCGGACGCATAGTGGCGCATCGACTCGAACGCTATCTCAGCGCACTGGCGACGATTGCATCGGCCGCTCCGCTGATGGGCCTGTTCGGTACCGTTGTGGGCATGATCGAGATTTTTGGTTC
Source organism: Burkholderiaceae bacterium (assembly GCA_039934375.1). Lineage (GTDB taxonomy): Bacteria > Pseudomonadota > Gammaproteobacteria > Burkholderiales > Burkholderiaceae_C > CAISIP01. The sequence continues at coordinate 23,644 of JBDTMH010000008.1, forward strand.
GCAAGGGCCTTCCAATGGTGCGCCCGGTGGCAACCCGGCGCAACTGGCGCACGGCATCTCGGTGGCACTCTACAACACGGCATTCGGCCTGATCATCGCGATCCCTGCGCTGATCTTCTGGCGCTACTTCCGGGCCACGGTGGACGCCTATCTGCTGACACTGGAACTCTCTGCCGACCGGCTGGCAAGGCATCTCAACAACTTGCGCAAGGGCTCATGAACTTTCGCGGCGCCTCCCGCGATGAACCGGAAATCAACCTGATTCCATTCATCGACATCCTGCTGGTGGTGCTGATTTTCCTGATGCTCACGACCACCTACAGCAAATTCACCGAGATCCAGTTGCGGCTCCCAGTGGCGGACACCGAGACCCAACGTGACTATCCCAAGGAACTGCTTGTGACTGTGAGCAGCGATGGCGACTACTCCGTCAATGCCATACCTCTGGCCGGACGCAGTCCCGACCTGCTGGCCAATGCCATGCTGGCCGCAGCCAAGTCCGGCAAGGACACCGTCGTCGTCATCAACGCCGACGCCAGTGCCAAACACCAGGCGGTCATCACGGTCATGGAAGCGGCCCGGCGCGCAGGGCTGGCACAGATCACCTTTGCAACCCAGCCTTCGGGCAAAGCAGCCACGCGCTAGGGCCATGGCGGGCGCAGCGCTGCAGCAGACCCTGCTCGGTGCCTGGCAGCGTCGCGGCTGGCTGGCCTGGCTGTTGTGGCCACTGTCACTGATCTACCGCAGTGCATGGCATGTGCGCCGCTGGCTGTACCGCAGCGGGCTGCTGGCAACCCAGCGGGTAGCGGTGCCAGTCATCGTCGTCGGCAACGTCGTGGCAGGTGGCGGCGGCAAGACACCGCTGGTCATCGCGCTGGTCCAGCAACTGCAGGCCATGGGTTTGCGCGCTGGCGTCGTGTCGCGCGGCTACGGGAGGTCGGGCCATGACTGCCGCGCGGTGCGCAGCGACGCGCCGGTGAGCGAGGTCGGCGACGAGCCGTTGCTGATACACCACCGCACGGGTGCACCGGTTCAGGTGGCAAAGCGGCGCATCGACGCCGCGCAAGCACTGCTGGCAGCACATCCGGATATCGACCTGCTGGTCTGCGATGACGGTCTGCAACATCTGCGTTTTCACCGTGACATCGAGATCTGCGTGTTCGACGATCGCGGCATCGGCAACGGCTTCCTGCTGCCGGCCGGCCCGCTGCGCGAACCCTGGCCACGCGCTGCCGACCTGGTCGTTCGCAGCGGCGATCTGCCCGCAGGCGCGGCTCACCGCATCGTGCGGCGCCTGGCCGACCATGCACTGCGCGCCGATGGCCGTTCGCTGGCTCTTGCCGACCTCGCATTGAGCGGGTCGTCGCGCCCGCTGCATGCGATCGCCGGCATTGCTCGCCCGCAGGCATTTTTCGCGATGCTGCGCCAGCGCGGCCTGGCGCTCGAAGCCACCTGGGCCCTGCCCGATCATGCGACATTCGACCAGTTTCCCTGGGCGAGCGTCACCGACACCACGCTGCTGTGTACCGAAAAGGACGCCGTCAAGTTGTGGCGACTTCGCCCGGATGCATGGGCGGTTCCGCTGGTGGTGACACTGGAGCCGGCCTTTTGGAAGGCACTCACGCAGTTGTTGCGGCAAACCGGTCCCACCCGCTGGGGCGCAAAGTTATCATCACCCCATGGACACACGCCTTCTTGAACTGTTGGTCTGCCCCGTCACCAAGGGCACTCTCGAATACGACCGGGAACGCCAGGAAATGGTCTCGCGCAGCGCGCGGCTGGCCTATCCGGTGCGCGACGGCATCCCGGTGATGCTGGAGAACGAAGCGCGCACGCTCAGCGACGAGGAACTCGGCCCGTGAGTAGTGGCGCCCGTCCAGAAACAAGGCCTGCGTTGCGCAGCAATCGGCCCGCAGCCCGATACTGATTGAATCAGCCGCTGTGACATTCACCGTTCTGATTCCCGCCCGCCTCGCATCCATCCGGCTGCCGAACAAGCCATTGGCGCCGATTGCCGGCGTGCCGATGGTGGTGCGTGTGGCACAACGTGTCACCCCCGTGCCCGGGGCCGCTGCGATTCGTGTCGTGGTCGCAGCAGACGACGTGTCGATCACCGACGCCTGTACGGCCTATGGCATCGAATCTGTCCTGACGCGTACCGACCATGCCTGCGGCAGTGACCGATTGGCCGAGGCTTGCGACCGACTGGGCCTGGACGACAACCAGATCGTGGTCAATGTGCAGGGCGACGAACCCCTGATCGACCCGCTGCTGGTAGGCGCCGTGGCGCAGTTGATGCGCGAGCACGCCGAAGTCAGCATGAGCACGGCGGCACATCCGATCTCCACGCTGCAGGAATTCCGCAATCCGAATGTCGTCAAGGTGGTCATGGATGCGCGGCGTCATGCGCTGTATTTCAGCCGGGCACCGATCCCGCTGGCCCGCGACCATCCAGATGACGCCTGGTGGATGCAAGCTGCGACGCCGGGCAATACGCTGTTGCGCCAGGCTGCCCCGATGCGCCATATCGGCATCTACGGCTACCGCGTCGGCTTCCTGCGCCTGTTCCCGCAACTGGAGCCTGCCCCGCTTGAACGCGCCGAGGCACTGGAACAATTGCGGGCACTCTGGCATGGGTATCGGATCGCCGTGCATGTCTCCGACAAAGACCCGGGTGCAGGCGTCGACACGCCCCAGGACCTGGAGCGTGTCAGGCAGCTTTTTCGCAAGTGACAGGCTCCGGTCCCATGCTATTCTTGCGCTAGCGAAATCCGTGGCAAGGTGACCCTTCGGTAGGCCTGCCACAGTCCCATAATTCCCTCACGCGAGACACCCCATGAGACTCATACTGCTGGGCGCACCTGGCGCCGGAAAAGGCACACAGGCGACCTTTATCTGCCAGAAATTCGCGATACCTCAAATCTCGACCGGCGACATGTTGCGGGCAGCGGTCAAGGCCGGCACGCCGATGGGGTTGGCGGCGAAAAAAGTCATGGACGCGGGTGCCCTGGTCAGCGACGACATCATCATCGGTCTGGTCAAGGAGCGTATCAGCCAGAGCGACTGCGCCAATGGCTTCCTGTTCGACGGATTTCCACGCACCATTCCGCAGGCTGACGCGCTCAAGGTCGCCGGCGTCAAGCTCGATTTCGTGCTGGAGTTCGATGTGCCCTTCGAGGCCATCATCGAACGCATGAGCGGGCGCCGCTCCCATCCGGCTTCGGGCCGTACCTATCACGTGAAGCACAACCCGCCGAAGGTGGCAGATATCGACGATGTGACCGGCGAGCCCCTGATCCAGCGCGACGACGACAAGGAAGAAACCGTCAAGAAGAGGCTAGATGTCTATAGCGCACAGACCCGCCCGCTGGTGGCCTACTACCAGGACTGGGCCCGCAACGACCCGGCCGGTGCACCGCGGTACCGCACCATCAAAGGAACCGGAACGGTCGAGGAAATCCGCGAGCGGGCGTTCAACGCGCTGACATCGGCCCACTGACGTCCGCGAACGGGGTGGTGCCACCGGCGCTGCTGCGCAACAGCTGCAGCATCAGGGCAACCCGTGCCTTGACCGGCGACAAGCCGGCCGCATCAGGCAGCTGCGCATGAATATTCCCGACCGTGTGGCCGCTGCCGCCCCGAGTGGAACGCCAGACCACCACACCATCACTTTGCGCCCGTAACAGGGCAGCCTCGAGTGCCTGGTGCACGCTGGCGTTGCCGGTGCCGGCCACCACGATACCGGCAAGCCCTGTTGCAGCACGCTGTGCCAGCAAGGCATCGACCATCAGAGAGCCAGCCCCGGCGTGGCTGGTGACGATCTCGACACGCGGCCATGCCAGCGGACCTTGCAGCAGCATAGGCCAGTCCACGGCCTGGCCGGTCTGCGGCGGCGACAGCGCGTGCGCAGCCTCGGGCAGCCGCACCCACACTGCCACACCCTCTTCCACGCGGCCCAACGTACCGGCCTCGCCGGAGCGGAACGCGTCCGGCCGATAGGCGTGCACCTTCTGCACGCCGCGGGCCGCGTGAATGCATCCGGCAAATACCACCATTACGCCGCGCGCCTGCGGATCTTCAGCCACCACCAATGCATCGAGCATGTTCTGCGGGCCATCAGGCGTCAGCGACGATGCCGGCCGCATGGCACCGGTCAGCACCACGGGTTTGGTCACCGTGCCACTGCCGGCGAGCACCTCGTGCAAAAAGAACGCCGTCTCTTCCATAGTGTCGGTTCCATGCGTCACGACTATGCCGGCAACGTCGGGATCTGCCAGCCAGAAAAAACACCGTTGTGCCAGCGCTTGCCAGACGTCCGGATCCATATCCTTGCTGTCAATCTGCGCCACCTGCTCGCAGACCAGTGTGGCGCGCGGCCGCTGCGCCTGCGGCAAGGCTTCCAGCAATCGATCCACCCCCAGCTGAGCCGCCTTGTAACCCACGTTGTCGTGGGCGTCGTGAGCCAGACCAGCGATGGTCCCGCCAGTACCGAGAAGCACCAGCTTTTTGCGAAAAAATTCATTCATGGCTTGCATTTCGTGGGAAACTGGTTAAAAATACAGTCACTGTTCATCCAACCAGTAACCGGCCGCAGGGCCCCGCAGGAGTGACCGACATGGACATGCCGCAATTTCAAGCCAAGCTTACCGCGCGCCAGCAGCAGATCCTGGACCTCATCCAGAGTGCCATCGCGCGTACCGGTGCGCCCCCGACGCGAGCCGAGATCGCGTCCGAACTCGGCTTCCGGTCGGCCAACGCCGCCGAGGAGCACCTGCAGGCGCTGGCACGCAAAGGCGTCATCGAACTGGTCAGCGGCACGTCACGCGGCATCCGCCTGCGCAGCGAAGCCTTGCGTTCCATCAACGAGTCACGCAGCAAACAGTACTCCCTTCCCGGTCTGGCCCAACTGGCGCTACCGCTGATCGGCCGAGTGGCCGCCGGCTCGCCGATCCTGGCCCAGGAGCATGTCGACCAGACCTACTACGTCGAGAACAGCCTATTCCAGCGTCGTCCGGACTACCTGCTCAAGGTGCGCGGCATGTCGATGCGCGACGCCGGCATCATGGATGGAGACCTGCTCGCCGTTCAGGCGACCAAGGACGCCAAAAACGGGCAAATCGTCGTGGCAAGGCTGGGCGACGAGGTCACGGTCAAGCGATTCAAGCGCAACAAGCATCTGATCGAACTGCATCCAGAGAATCCCGATTTCCAGACCATCGTGGTCGAGCCCGGCGAACCCTTCGAAATCGAAGGCCTGGCCGTTGGCCTGATCCGCAACACCATGTTGATGTAACCGGAACCCGGGAGGCCATTCATGATGACCAGCATGCACCCAAACCTGTTCAGAGCTGCCTCTCGATTTGCACCCTGGGGCGAACTGCTGCGCCGCCTCCGGTCTGACCACGGTGGCGCTCCCTGCATGCCGGACACACCGGTCTGCGCGCGGCCAACCCGCACGCAAGCACGGGTGATTCGCCCGGCACCTTTGCGTCATGTCGCGCCACCCGCTCCGATCCGGCCGGCGCATTCGCTGCTGCGGGTGATTCGTATCATGGATGCTGGCCAAGCATCGGCCGGTCGCATCCTGATGTCCGGTCGCATGGCCGACGTATGTGCCGAGCTCGACCGCATGGTGGAGCGCGAGGCCGCGTTGCAGACACGGGCCTGAGCGCTGCACCAAGCGGCTGCACGCTGACTCGAGTGAGGGGACCCTGCTTGTTCAGGCGGACGCGCCCAGCAAATAGTCAGCCTTACCCAGCTCGACGCCGTTGTGGCGCAAGATCGTGTAGGCCGTCGTGACATGGAAAAACAGGTTGGGCAGCATCCAGAGCTTCAAGTAGGCCTCGCCGCTTAACGTCCGGGTCGCGTCGCGTCCCACCGGAAACGTGATCTCGCGCGCCTCGGTTCCGTTTATTTTCTCTGCCGGCACCGACTGCAGGTATGCGATGGTCTTGGCAATACGCTCCTTGAGTTCGGCAAACGTGGTCTCGTTGTCCTCGAATTTCGGCGCCGCCTCGCCGGAGATACGGGCAATTCCGTTTTTTGCGGCGTCGCACGCAATCAGCACTTGGCGTGTAAATGGCAACATGTCAGGCGCCAGCCGGTATTGCGTCAAGGCCGTCGGGTCGCATTTGCGTGCATCGACAAATGCCTGCGCCTTGTCCAGGAAATGGCTGAGGTTGCCGAGCATGGTGACACAGACGGGTACGCTGGCCGACGACATCGAGATGGACATGGGGTTTCCTTGACAGTTGTGAGTGTGAGCGTCGGATGCTACCGCGAACGGACCACCTCCGTGTGTCGCATTGGCCTGGCAGCCGTGCTGCCGGACGGCTTTCGACACGGCCGGCCAGATCGGCTCAGGGCACAATGCAGCCATGAACATCGTGATACTCGACGACTATCAGGACGCCGTGCGCAAACTGGCATGTGCCGGCAAGCTGGAGCCTTACGCAGCCAAGGTCTATACCAATACCGTCAAGGGCATGGGCCAGCTCTCGATCAGGCTCAAGGACGCCGATATCGTGGTGCTGATCCGCGAACGCACCCACCTGACCCGCGCCATCATCGAAAAACTGCCACGCCTGAAGCTGATCGTACAGACCGGCCGGGTCGGTAGCCATCTGGATGTGCAGGCCTGCACCGAACGCGGTATCGCCGTGGCAGAAGGCTCCGGATCGCCGCAACCAACCGCAGAGCTGACCTTTGCCCTGGTGTTGGCCGCGATGCGTCGCCTGCCGCAGTACATCGGCAACCTCAAGCACGGGGTATGGCAGCAATCCGGACTGAAGGCTGCGTCGATGCCGCCGAATTTCGGACTTGGCAGCCAACTGGCTGGCAAAACCCTGGGTATCTGGGGATACGGAAGAATCGGCAAACTGGTTGCCGGCTACGGCAAGGCCTTCGGCATGCACATCATGGTCTGGGGGCGCGAGTCATCGCGCCAGCGGGCGGCGCTCGACGGTTATGCGAACGCCGAGAGCCGAGAAGCCTTCTTCGCCAACAGCGACGTCCTGAGCCTGCATCTGCGCCTGAACGATGAGACCCGCGCCATGGTGCGCCTCGACGACCTGTCAGCCATGAAGCCCTCCGCGCTGTTGGTCAACACCTCCAGGGCCGAGTTGATCGAACCGGATGCGCTGATCGCCGCGCTCAATCGGGGCAAACCCGGCATGGCGGCGGTGGACGTATTTGAAGCTGAACCCATCCTGCAGGGGCATGCCTTGCTGCGGATCGAAAACTGCATCTGCACGCCCCACATAGGCTACGTCGAGCAGGAGAACTATGAACGCATGTTCAGCGACGCGTTCGAGAATGTTGTGAACTTCATCCGCGGAACACCCAGCAACATCGTCAATCCAGGGGCATTGCAGGTACGGCGCTGACAAACCCGGGTCGACAACTGCCAGCCACCGGTCCGACGTACTGAACCGTCAGGGCGTTTCGGGCTTTTTGTCGTCGAGCGGGATCTCATTCAGATCGAAATCGATCAGGTTGCCTGTACGTGGCAATTTCTGTACGGCGCTCGCACCCGATGCCGAATCGAACAAGCCGCTCGCTGCGGGGGTCGACGCGTCAATCAATTCGGATAGATCGATGTCGACCGCCGAACCGGTTTGTCCGGCGTAACTGTGCGCCCCAACCGCACCCGAATCCGATGCGTGCCCGCCGCGCACCACCTGGGCCACCGAGTGCAGCATCAGCAGGTCGCGCAAACCCGCCAAGTCGAAAGGCTGATGCGCGGTGTCGCCTTCCTGGCGGTACAACAGATGCTCGATCACGTCCAGTACCGATGGCCGATTCCAGACGGCGATCAGTCGGTCCACCGTGCCGGGATAGTCTTCCAAGCTGAGGCCCTCGTCGTCGAAATCGGCGAACTCAGGGATCCGAACATTGAATATCCGCGAAAAGTCGCCGCGCACCTGCAGGAAATCGGCCTTCAGTCCCAGAGAATGGAACAGCTTGAGCAAATCCAGATAGGCTTGCGGGCAGGAGTCGCGGTCCTGCGCGATCCGCGCCTCCAGCACCTGAACCGCCTGATCGGTCTGCCCCAGCGACACGAAGAACTCGGCACGTTGGCGGATATCGACCAACTCGTCGGAGTCGATGCGCCGGGCACGCACGCGGGCGCCGGCAGAACCAGCAAAGGCGGCGCCGGGCGCTTGCCCCGGGCTGATCGAGGTCACCTCGTCGCCACGCGGCTTGCGCACAGCACTGTGCGCCGTACCCGATTGCATCAGACGGTCAAAGGTCGACTCGCTCATCTCCACCAGACTGACGTCAACTTGGGCCGGGATGGCGCCGGCATGGCGCATGCGCAGGCCTTGCGTCATCGGTTGTGTCTGCTGTATCGACGTACGCTCGGGCTGCGTGAGCCCGACGGGTTGCGACAGTGGTGAGGGCTCCGAAATCGCCGAGAGACCGGAATCCGGCACCCGGCCAGGGGCAGACTCTTCGACCCGTGCAACGGCTTGCGCCATCGTTGCTTGCGGTCCGCCAGATCCATCCCACCATTTATCGTCCGACTCTGCATGGGCACGTCGGCTGGAGCGGGACATCAGATAGGCAATCGCCATCAGGCTGGCCAGCAACAACGCGAGCAGCAGGTAGACGACCGGATTGCTGTAGCGCTCGGCCTGCGCCCGCTCCAGGCGGGAACGCAACTCGAGCAAGCTGGCCTCGTTCTTCGCTGCCAGCGCCACCAGCGACTTCACGCCAGCTTCCAGATCGTCGAGCCGCTGCGCATCGCGCGCCTCACGGGCTGCCGCCTCGACTGGCGCATTGGCGTTGACGGTCTCCAGCGTCGCCACCCGTTCCGACAACAACTCGAGTGGATCGAGCTGCAGGCGCGATTGCCCGGCCGCTCGGCCCGCACCCGCCTTGTCGACCGGCAGGTTCGCTGCAGGCGGGGCGGCAGGCTTTGCCGGCACCAGTTTGACCACGGGCGCCGGCTTGGCGGCGGCCGGCCTCGCTGACGCAAGCTTGGCCGCCCGCCTGGTCCCCGTGGCCGGCGGCGCAGCGGAGGCGCGGACCGGCACCCCGGTGGATTGCGTCCTGGATGCGTTTGCTGTCACCGCGGCTGCGCCAGTCCCGCCCGATGGCGCGGCTGACGGTGCTGCCTTTGCCGTCGGTACAGTGGAGGTTGGAGTCGCCGGCCCGGGCAACACCAGCGGAACCACACCGACGCGTGCGACCGGCAGTGCCGCCTGCTCACTGATGATGTCTGCAAGCATCACGTAACGGCGGCTGATCGGCTGATCGCAACCGACATGGAGATAAACCGTGACGACGGGCTCGTTGACCGGGTTTTCAGAAGTCACACGCAAGACGCTGCCCTGGCCCGACGCCGCAGGTTCCAGGCGGACCTTTACACCGCTCGCGTCCTGCTTGCTGTCACCATGGAATACATCGGCTTCAAAACAGCTGCTGCTCAGGGTCTGCCCCGGATCCGGTTGCACGGCCACGGAGACTACCAGCGGACGACCAATCAGGGCGACTCCCTGTACTCGGCCCAGCGTCAGCGCCTGGCTCTGCAGGGCTGCCAGCAGGATCAGCAGCGCCAACGGTCGCTTGGGAAATTTCGACAGGAGTTGTGCAATTGGCATCGGTCTTGGTCGATAGTCACCTGAAAATGAAAAACCCTGGCAGCAGAGGCCCGGGGCGACCCATACCGCTCGCCGACGGCCTCGTGCGCGCCCGCGAATCGACACGATTGTGCCTGAGCCTGCGCCAGGTCTCGCCAATGTGTTGCAGCGAAGCACCATTGGCAGCACATGGCCCGGTAACGTCAGCTGCAGCATCGCGTCCCAGGCAGGTCGCCAAGCGCCCGCTGCCCGCGCCCAAAAAGTTTCGGTCAATAATCCAAACCATGCAAACACAGTTTCCAACCACGGCCATCATCGGCACCGGTGCCATGGGACGCGGCATCGCACAAATGGCGGCCCAGGCAGGAAGCCGGGTCAAGCTGTTCGACAACCAGAGTGGCGCCAGCGAGCGGGCGCGCACGGATTTGTTCGCACTGTGGGACCGGCTGCTGGAAAAAGGTCGCATCGACGACGCCCGCAACCGCGCGTACAAAGCCCGCCTGGAATGTGCTGATACGCTGGCCGCCATCGCCGATTGCGATCTCGTGATCGAGGCCATCGTCGAGAAGCTCGAGGTCAAGACCGCACTGTTTGCCGCGCTGGAGGACATCGTCGCCGACAACGCGGTATTGGCGAGCAACACATCGTCGTTGTCGATCACGGCGATCGCGGCGCGGCTGAAGGCTCCGCAGCGATTCGCCGGCCTGCATTTCTTCAACCCGGTCCCCCTGATGAAGGTGGTGGAAATCGTTGCCGGACTGCGCACCGACCCCACGGTCTGCGACCGTTTGACGGCCTACGTACAGCAGATGGGTCACACGCCGGTACAGGCCGCCGACACGCCCGGCTTCATCGTCAACCATGCCGGCCGCGGATATGGCACCGAAGCCCTGCGTATCGCCGGCGAGAACATTGCCGACTTTGCCACCATCGACCGAATTCTCAAGGACCAGGTCGGATTCAAGCTCGGACCGTTCGAGTTGATGGACCTGACCGCACTCGATGTCTCGCACCCGGTAATGGAATCGGTGTATCGGCAGTATTACGAGGAGCCGCGCTATCGTCCCAGCGTCATCACGGCGCAGCGGTTGGCCGGCGGCATGGTCGGCAAGAAGGTCGGCCAGGGGTTTTATCGCTACGACAACGGGGCCGCGCAGGTTCCGGCGGAACCGGCCACGCCCCAGGTCAACGACTTGCCGCCGGTATGGCTGTCACCCCGCGCCGCGCGCCGTGCCGACCTGCTACTGTTGCTCAAGAGCCTGGGGGGACGAATCGAAACCGGACAAAGCCCCTCACCGGATGCACTGACACTGGTCGCACCGCTGGGCTTTGACGTCACCACGGTCGCGGTCGTCGAGCGACTTGATCCCGCACGCACCGTCGGCATCGACATGTTGATGGACGACGCCACGACCCGGCGCCGCGTGCTGGCCACCAACCCGGCGACCCGCATCGACATGCGCGACGCCGCGCATGCACTTTTTGCGCGCGACGGCAAGGCCGTCAGCGTGATACGCGACAGCGGCGGCTTCGTTACCCAACGGGTTGTGGCCACCATCGTCAATATCGCCGCAGACATGTGCCAGCAAGCGATCTGCTCGCCGGAAGATCTGGAGATCGCTGTCACGCTCGGGCTGGGCTACCCGATGGGTCCATTGGCCCTGGGGAATCACGTCGGGCCGACCAACGTGCTCGAGGTATTGTTCAACATGCAGACGGTGTACGGCGACCCGCGTTACCGTCCCAGCCCCTGGCTGCGCCGGCGTGGCGCCATTGGCCTGAGCCTGTTGCACGAGGAGATGTGAGGCCATGGACGAGCCAATCCTTACCATTGAAGAACGTGCAGCGATCAATTCCGGTCGCTGGTTCAACACTTTGTCGCCTTCGCTGCGGCACGATATCCTGCGATGCGCCTACGTCAAACGATTCCAGAACGGCGACCTGATCTGTGCTCGGGGCGATGCACCCGAGGAGTGGATGGCCTGCGCCAAAGGTGCGGTACGCGTGAGTTCGACCTCGCTGTCGGGCAAGCAGATCACACTGACCTATGTCGAGCCGGGCATCTGGTTCGGCGATGTATCCATCTTCGACGGCGACCGGCGCACCCACGACGCCTATGCCCATGGCGATTGCAGCATCCTGTGCATTGCACGCGGCGACCTGATGAAGATCCTGACACAACACGTGGAGTTGTACGAAGCGATGTTGCGGCTGCATGCGCGACGCATACGGCAACTGTATGGCTTGGTCGAAGACCTCAACACGCTGCCGCTGCGCGCGCGGCTGGCCAAGCAGTTGCTGCACCTGGTGCGCAGCTATGGCGTTGCCAACCTGGCCAATGCCAGCGAAATGCGCATCAGCCTGCACCTGGCCCAGGAAGAACTGGCCCAGTTGCTGGGAGCCTCGCGCCAGCGGGTGAATCAGGAACTCAAGGCCATGGAGCGCGAAGAAAGCATCCGCATCGAGACCAGCGGCCTGATCGTGCGCGACACTGCGGCGTTGATGCGCATCGTCGAGGCCGAACATTGACAGCAAAGGACAACAGCACCGCATGACCGATTACAGCCATTTCGAGGGAACCGGGACCGTCAGCGACAAACACCTCTTCAATGTCGACGCCCTGTCGCGTTGGCTGCAGACCCACCTGGACGGATTCGCCGGTCCGCTGTCGGTCGAACTGTTCAAGGGCGGACAGTCCAACCCGACATACAAGTTGCTGACGCCGTCGCGCAGCTATGTCATGCGGGCCAAACCGGGACCGGTCGCAAAGTTGCTGCCTTCGGCACATGCGATCGAGCGTGAGTACAAGGTGATGGGCGCGCTGCACGGCACTGATGTGCCGGTGGCCCGCATGCATGTCTTGTGCGAAGATGAATCGGTGATCGGGCGGGCCTTCTACGTGATGGAGTTCGTGCCGGGCCGCGTGTTGTGGGACCAGTCGCTTCCCGGCATGTCCAACAGCGAACGCGCTGCGATCTACGACGAAATGAACCGAGTGATCGCCGCGCTGCACAGTGTGGACTACGCCAGCCGCGGACTGGCGACCTACGGCAAACCCGGCAACTATTTTGAGCGCCAGATCGGTCGCTGGAGCAAGCAGTACGCTGCCTCGAGCTCGCAACCGATTGCCGAGATGGACCAGTTGATCGCCTGGCTGCCCGTGCATATTCCCGATAGCGCGCGCGACACCGGCATGACGCGCATAGTGCACGGCGATTACCGGCTTGACAACCTGATGTTCCACCCAACCGAACCCCGGGTGTTGGCCGTGCTCGACTGGGAGCTGTCGACGCTCGGCCATCCACTGGCCGACTTCAGCTACCACTGCATGGCCTGGCATATCCCGCCGGGGGCTTTCCGCGGGATCGGAGGTCTGGATGTGCAAAGCCTGGGCATCCCCGACGAAGACGCCTACATCCGCCGCTATTGCGAACGCACCCGACTGACGACTCCCGAGGCGCTGAAGGTCGACTGGAACTTCTACATGGCCTACAACCTGTTTAGGATTGCGGCCATCCTGCAAGGCATTGCCAAGCGGGTCGAGGATGGCACTGCATCGAGCGCGCAGGCAAACAGTTCGGCGGCCGGCGTGCGACCCCTGGCAGAAATGGCCTGGAAGTTTGCACAACGCGCCTGAGCACGCGCCGAACGCAAGTTTCCCCCGCGGGTAACCTCGCTTGCAACTGGAGAATGAAATGAAACTGCCCCCACGCTCACTGCCTTCGCTGTACGTGCCCCGGCCAGAGGCCACGGCTCTTCGTCCTGTCCGACTCTGCGCAAGCAGAGTCATAGCCGCAGGACTCAGCCCCAAGGGGGCCATCAGTACCTTCGGAACGGCCGGGCGGTACTGATATGGACTTCGACTTTTCACCCCGCACCAAGGCCCTGCAGGCGCAGGTTCAGCGTTTCATGGACGAACACGTCTACCCGGCCGAACCCGAATACCGGGATGAGCTCGAAGCCAACACGGCGGCGGGCAAACGCTGGAGCGCCTTGCAGACGATCGAAAAACTCAAACCCAAGGCCAAGGCCGCGGGCCTGTGGAACCTGTTCCTGCCAGTCGACAGCGCTGCGGCCTCCGGTTATTCCGGCGCTGGCCTGACCAACCAGGAATATGCGCCGCTGGCCGAGATCATGGGCCGTGTGCCCTGGGCCAGCGAGGTGTTCAACTGCTCGGCCCCCGACACCGGCAACATGGAGACCATTGCGCGCTATGGTTCGGACGAGAACAAGGCGCGTTGGCTCAAGCCGCTGCTCGAAGGCGAAATCCGTTCCGCTTTCGCGATGACCGAGCCGGACGTGGCATCCAGCGACGCTGCCAACATCGAGACGCGCATCGAACGCGAGGGTGACGAGTACGTCATCAACGGACGCAAGTGGTGGATCTCCGGAGCAGCCGACCCGCGCTGCGCGATTTTCATCACGATGGGCAAGACCGATCCCGAGGCCGCGCGCCACTCGCAGCAAAGCATGGTGCTGGTACCGGCCGATACCAAGGGCATCCGCATCATCCGCCCGCTGAACGTGCTGGGCTACGACGATGCGCCGCATGGCCACGTCGAGATGGTGTTCGAGAACGCCCGGGTTCCGGTTGGCAACATTCTGCTCGGCGAAGGGCGAGGCTTCGAGATTGCCCAGGGCCGGCTTGGCCCGGGACGTATCCACCACTGCATGCGCCTGATCGGCCTGGCCGAACGTGCGCTCGAACTGATGTGCCGCCGCGCGTCGGCCCGGGTGGCCTTCGGCAAGACCGTGGCCGCGCAGACGGTCACCCAGGAACGCATCGCCGAAGCCCGCTGCAAGATCGACATGGCACGTCTGCTCACACTCAAGGCTGCCTGGCTGATGGACGTGGCCGGCAACAAGGTCGCCAAGAATGAGATCGCGATGATCAAGGTGGTCGCGCCGTCGATGGCCTGCCAGGTCATAGACTGGGCCATGCAAGTGCACGGCGGCGGCGGCATGTGCGACGACTTCCCGCTGGCCTATGCCTATGCCAACGCCCGAACGCTGCGCTTTGCCGATGGCCCGGACGAGGTGCACCGCAATGCAATCGCCAAGATGGAGTTGGGCAAATACGCGGCCCATCCGCGGCCCGTCGCGATGCCCGTCACTCGCGGCAGCTGATCAACCAGGAAAGCGTGTCATTTATGGCAGCACGCGCGTCATGCCGAAGGCGTCGACCACATGGCGTTGATGTCGTCGAATTTCCATTGGTCCGGGTTCTCGCGCGAGATGATCCGCTCGTTGACGCCGCGCACGGACAGGTCGCTCACCAACGGAACGATGCGCTCCTTCGTCGCAATGACGTAGAACACCTTGACTACCGGCAAGGTCAATGTACTCTTGGACTGCTCGATGACGACACCAATGCGGCCCGAGTTCAGACGGACCAGCGAACCAACCGGATAAATGCCCAAGGTCTTGGCAAAGGCCTGGAATACCGGCAGATCGAAATGCCCGTTGGCCCAAAGGCCCATCTGGCGCAAGGATTCGGACGGATCCCAGCCGGCTTTGTAGGGTCGGTTGGACGTGATGGCGTCATAGACGTCGCATACGGCGCCCATCTTTGCGTACAGGCTGATGGCATCGCCCTTGAGCCCCTTGGGATAACCCGATCCGTCCATCTTCTCATGGTGATGCAGGCACAGGTCGAGCGCTATAGGATCGATATTGCGGCTCTCGACCAGGAACGCGTGTCCTTTGGCAGGATGGTCCTTGACCAAGGTAAATTCGGCATCCGTGAGTTTGCCCGGCTTGTTGAGGATCTCAAGCGGCACCAGCATCTTGCCCACGTCGTGCAACAGCCCTGCGATACCGGCGGAGCGCACCTCGGCGTCGCTCAGGTTCAATTGGCGTGCCAGCGCGATCATCATTGCGCACACGGCCACCGAATGCATATAGGTGTAGTCGTCCACCGTCTTGAGTCGCGCCAGGCTGATCAAGGCACTGGTATTGCGCGCCACAGAATTGGAAATTTCCTCCACCAGGTCCGCCACGCCGGCCGCGTCGACCGTGTTACCCATGCGCGCCTCCTGGAACATGGTTGTCACGGCAGCCTTTCCGGCAGCACAGATTTGCGCCGCACGTTCGAGCTCTTCGGCAATCGGTATCGGCGCACGCGATGCGCTGCCCGCAAACATGCCATGGCCGACGTTTTGTTGCGTGTCGCGCCAGCCAGCGGCGCTTGCGCTGATGCCATCCTCGGCCCGCAATTCACTGACAGCCGTCTCCGGCCAGATGTCGCTGCCCTTGCTGGTATCGATCCAGACCTCGCGCACCTTGCTGGCACGCAACATCGCAATGTCCCTGGGGTCAGAGATGATGAACTGGGAGCGCCAGAACGGATTCTCGATCCAGGTGCCGCAGATCTGCTCCAGGAACATGCCCGGCTCCAGATAGTCGACACCGATCTTCTTGCGCAAGAAATCTCCCTACCACCGCCTGTTGCTGGATGCGGGCACAACGTACCTGCGCCAGCATGACAAGTTTCTGGATCGAACACCACAGCAATGCACCGAGCGCACGCTGCTACGCCAGCGCAACGCTTTCAGCGCGCGCATGACGGACCCCCGGCCAACTTCAGTGCAAATGACGTGGCTTGCGTCCGCCACCCCCGTGCCCCGATCCACCATGGCCGCCACCAGGCCCGCGCCGCGGCTTGCCGATTTCCAGCGAACTCACCAGCGCATCGAAACGCTGTGCGAACAGCTTGTCGACCTCGGCCACCACACCGGAGAGTTCGGAGCCGTCGAAGTGACGCTCCATGAGCGCCACCAGGTCCTGCACCAGCAGGTCGCGCTGCACCTGCATGATCGCGGCCGGGTTGGGGCCAACGAACAACATCATGAAATCGTCGCGCGACTCCGCTTCGGGATCTTCTTCGCCATCTTCGTCATCGAACTCGGTGTCATAGAAACTGACCTCGATCGCGGCGCCGGAGTCGGCCAGATCGTTGAGGTTCATGCACATCTCGTCCAGTGTCTGGCGAAAATCGTCATTGCCGGCGACGGTCCAGCAGAATTGCAGCATTTGCTTGGACGCGTCGAATCGGATGCCCGGTTCGTCTTCGTAGGAACTGCGCGCACCGTCGGCCAGCGAGCGAGCGCCGGCATATTTCCAGATCGGCTTGAGCGCCTCCTGGATCTGTTCGAACTGCGCTTCTGCGCGCAATTGCACTTCACCATGCAGGTGGATTTCGAAATCAGGGTCTGAACGTGGCATGGCGTGTTTGGGGCTGGTCAAAAGTGCGACCATGGGGATAGGACAGCCTTGGGCTGCGCCGCAATGACGCAAGGTCGATTCATTGTAGGTCTGTCGTCCGGCGCCTGGGACTGAAACAGCTTCAGGCCGTCGGCCCCGGATCGGCATGAGGATCATTGTGCCATGCCCGCCCTGCCCTGTGCACTTGCCGACGCCACTCCCGAGCGCCGCTGCGCAACTGCCGCGCGAAGGTTCAAACCCGGTGGCGCAGCAGGCAACGCAACCGGCACAATCGCAGCAACGGGCCATCTGCTAGGATGCGCGCTTACATCGCGCGGGTGGCGGAATAGGTAGACGCCCGGGACTTAAAATCCCGTATCCGAAAGGGTGTACGGGTTCGATTCCCGTCCCGCGCACCATCATGCGCCGGCTGTCCACGCCCTTGAGACTGCCCCTGTTCGCTCACGGTTTCTGCACCTGCTGGGCGGTGAACGTTAGCGTCGGGTGAATGGAATAGCCGCCGCCGCTTTCCAGGGTGAAGTGAATCCCTTCGGGCGTCACCTGCCCCGTATAACGATGGGTGACTTCTTTCCAGGGGCTGTCGCTGCCCAGCATTTCCTGGCTACGGGTCATAAAGGTGATCCAGTTGCCCTTCAGGCTGGCCTGCTCAATGGTCAGCCGGCCGGTCTGGTAGCTGGCCGTGCCGTGCAGGGCATCGCCGAGGTATTTGAACTCGAAAACCTCCTCGTACTGATCGCCCCAGTCGTATTTCACCCGCGCTGTCCAGCGTCCTATCACATCGACTGTTGGGGAGGACGATGCGGCAGGTTGTACCGGTTCCGCGAGCAGCGGCAGTCGCCAAGCCTGGAACGCCCAACCCATCGCCGCGAGCCCGATGACGGCGCCGATCATTGCAGGCACCCAGTGCCGCTTGACCCAGACGTTGCCGCCGCCCCGCAACAGTATTCGCAAATCCTTCACAAATCGTTGCACATCACCCCGCCAATTGCTGTCGGACAACACCACAGCCTGACGCCGAGACAAGCCCGCGATGGCGGCAGGCAGGTCGGCCTCAAGGGGCATGGTGGCATTGCTCACCAACAGGGGAATCAGCGGTTTCCCCGAAGCCAGGGCGGCCTGGATTTCCTGGCGGACAAAGTCGCCCGTATCATCCAGCCGCCGCTTTCCGCCACTACTGGCACCAAGCCAGGTCGGGCCGATCATCACCAGCACCGCGCTCACTTCGCGCAAATGCGACTCAATGGCCTGAACAAAATCTTCACCAGGACGGATGTCGTCCACGTCGCGGAACACGCTACCGGGGCCGAATTCCGCCTCCAACGCATCGGCCAGCCGACCAGCGAATCCCGCGCTGTCGTCGCGACGATAGGAAAGAAAAATGGC
>JBDTMH010000009.1:0-41314 GCA_039934375.1 Burkholderiaceae bacterium
GAGCCTTGAATTCTATACCGAGTTTTTTACGTTCGTCAAAGGTTTCAAAACTTTTTCACCGCCATGACGCCCTCTTGGGCCAAAATCCAGTTTAGCGAACACCACACCTAGCGCAGCCTGCGATTCTATACCGAACTATCACCTATCCAACCGCCTTGCCCCGTCACTTCAGATGGGGCCAGCGTCTTTTCGGCTGATCCCGCCCGGAACGACCAATTTCAGAGGCGGCAATCACGCGGCCAACCACCTGAATGTCAGCACCGCCACCCACCATACAGACATAAGGTGGCGTTGCCAATCCGAGGCCCTCGGTCTACCTGTATCGCCGTCCGTACGACGGAAATTTCCCGTTCGCACCGCCTGATTTTCTGCGATGGCGCCTTTGGCCCGTTACGACGGCCGCAAACGACAGCAATCTTGGCATTCGGCGTCCAGACTCCCGACTGAGCGGGAACAACCTATTGCAATTCATCAGAGAGGCGCATCGATGATCTCGACAAAAGCAGACGCGACGCAGCGCCTGTGACCTTGCAACGCGCGCAGCAATCGCGCTGCAGGAGCAACAAGTGGCACACAGCTGGCACGGCCTTCCTAAAGCGCAACTATGCAGAAGCAATGCGTCCGTACGGCCCTGCATTCCGCGCCACATCCGATAATCCCGCCCCTATGGCACTTCTATCCCTACTCAACGCACAACTCGCATTTGGGCATGTCGCACTTCTTGATCATGCAGACTTTTCGCTGGAAAGCGACGAACGTGTTGGACTGATAGGGCGCAATGGCACCGGCAAGTCATCACTTCTGAGGATCCTGGCGGGCATGGAAAAGCCGGACGACGGAACACTACAAATGCAACAGGGTCTGCGAATTGCTCACGTGGCGCAGGAACCGGCTCTGGATCTGCACCTGACAGTCTTTGATGTAGTTTGCGTCGGCGTAGCAAATATCAAGGATCTTGTCGACGCCTACAGCGAGGGGATCGGTGACCTCAATGCGCTGCAGGACGCCATCGAGGCACAGGACGGCTGGAACTGGGAGCAACGTGTCGTTGAAACCCTGCATCGGTTGCATCTCGATGCCGATGCACGGATCGGCACGCTGTCGGGCGGAACCCGCAAGCGAGTGGCGCTGGCGCAAGCCCTGGTCGCGCAGCCGTCTGTCCTTCTGCTCGATGAACCCACCAATCATTTGGATCTGGATTCGATTGAGTGGCTGGAAAACCTCCTGCTGGAATTCAAGGGCAGTGTCATCACAATCACCCATGACCGAAGCTTTCTGGACCGAGTCGCCACCCGAATTGTGGAACTCGATCGCGGCGAGCTGCGATCCTATCCGGGCAATTTCACGCAGTACCAAACGCTGAAAGAAGAGCAACTGGATCAGGAATACGTGATCAATGCCAAAGCAGACAAGCTGCTGGCACAAGAGGAGGTGTGGATCCGCCAAGGCGTCGAAGCGCGACGCACTCGCAGCCAGAGCCGGATCAATCGACTCGATGTGCTGAGGGCGCGGCGCCAGACCCGTCGCGATACGTTGGGAAGCGTTCGCATGGATGTGGCGACCGGCGCAGGCACCGGAAAGATCGTCGCCGAGTTGACGGACATCAGCCTGCGGTTTGGCGACAAAAGGATCGTCGCGCACTTCACGTCGACGATACTGCGCGGCGACAAGATCGGCCTGATCGGACCCAATGGCGCTGGCAAGACGACACTGCTCAAACTCATTCTTGGCGAGTTGCAACCCGATACCGGCAAGGTAAGGCAAGGCAGCAATTTGCAGGTTGCCTATTTCGACCAGTTGCGCGACGCGTTGGATCTGAACTCCACGTTGGTGGACTTCATCAGTCCCGGCAGCGAGTGGATCGAGATCGGGAACCAGCGTAAACACGTCAAGAGCTACCTGTCCGACTTCCTGTTTTCACCTGCGCGCGCAAATTCCCCAGTTCGGTCGCTGTCGGGCGGCGAACGCAACCGCCTGCTGCTGGCACGTCTGTTTGCGCGGCCGGCCAATGTACTCGTGCTCGACGAACCCACCAACGACCTGGACATCGACACACTGGAACTGCTCGAAGGGCTCCTCGAAGAATACGACGGCACCGTATTCCTGGTCAGCCATGATCGCCGATTTCTGGACAATGTGGTAACCAGCACCATCGCATTTGAAGGCGACGGGTGCTGGCGCGAGTATGAAGGTGGTGTGCAGGACTGGTTGTTGCAATCGACCCGATCCCGGGCTGCGCGCCAGACCAACGGGCAACAGGGTCGACCCTCCGTCACCGCGTCCCCGAGCAAGATCGCGCCTACCCCGGGCGAAAAGACCGCACTCGCAGGCAAGCTCAGCTTCAAGGAGCGGCGCGAACTCGACACCTTGATGGCTTCGATCGACGCACTCGAACTGGAACAGAAATCCCTGCGTGAAGAGCTCGCTGACAACAGTCTTTACCAGCGCGACCCGGATCGCGCGATCACGCTGCACACGCGAGACTCATCAATCGAAGAGCAACTGATGAAAGCGCTGGAGCGCTGGACTGCGCTCTCGACGCGCAATGACCCGGCCTGATCAACGCGAAGCACATCGAAGCGACAGGACTGCAGCCCTTCGTGCACAAGCGCGAGACGTGCCATCAGCTGTAACTTGCCCAAACTGACGAAGTCGGAGATTCAATCCTGGCGGATCTCGTGCTTTTGCACAGGCAATCGAATGACAACGCAAGTACCCGATCCCGGAACCGATTCGATCTCCACAGCGCCGCCCAGCGCGGCCACCTTGCGCCGCACCACATCCATGCCGACGCCACGCCCGGACACCGGAGTCACCGTGCCGGCAGTTGTCAGACCCGGCGAAAAAACCAGTCGCCACAAGTCCTGGTCCGGCGCATCCGCAGCCACGTCAATACCACGCGTATGCGCTGCCTGCAACAACATGCTGCGCGATAGCCCTCGGCCGTCATCGCGTACCATCAGTACCGCCGCGCCGTCACGCAAGTCTGCCGACAGTGCGATACGCCCATCGGGTGGCTTGCCTGCGGCGCAGCGATCCTGCGCCGACTCGATCCCATGATCACAGGCATTGCGCACCAACTGGACCAGCGGATCGGCCAACCCCTGGATGACACGGCGGTCCAGTCGCACCGACTCGCCTGATGTTGCCAAAGTGAATGACTTGCCAAGCGTGTGGGCCAGATTCGCCAACAATGGGGGCACAAGGGCAAATAAATCCGATACCGGTGCGCTTCGCACACGATGCAAGGTCTGCCGCAACAGTTGCGCAATTTGCTCCAGATGTGCCACATGAAAACCGACTTCAGCCTTCAGCGGGCGCCCCTCTGCCTGCACTGGCCCAGCCGCCAATTCCGATATCACCTGTGACAACTCGGCAGCCAATTTATCCATCTGCGCCAGTTCGTCCAGGCCAACCCGAACAAAAGAAGCGCCATGGCCATCCGACACCCCAGGCGACGGGAGCGACGGCGGGCTTGCCGACTCTGGCGGTGGATCCTGAATCCCAATCGACGCGCGATCAACATGCATCGCCAGCAGATCCAGCAACTCGGCATCGGCCGCAGGCGTGCGCACCGTGAAGACTCTGGGCGAAGCGTCGTTTCCGGTTACCGAAAGCACCGCGCCCAAGCCGGCAATATCGCGAAACAGTGCGGTGACGACGTCGACGAGGTCCGGCCCATGGAGTCCTGAAATGCGGATGCACCGGTTTCGCGCGATTTCCTTGGGCATCTGCACACTGGCGGCAGCCTGCAACCGCGCCAGCAACGCCTGCGTGATCGACGGGTCTGTCGGTGCCCCGGTCAACCCATCTCTGGCAAGGGCAACCGACTCCAGCAGCAATGCAACACCGTCCCCATCCGGGTCCAGGCGATCTTTACGCCACTGATCCAGCAATGTTTCGGCCTGGTGCATCAGATCGGCGACATTCCCGAACCCAAAGGCCGCTGCACCACCCTTGATCGAATGGGCATGCCGAAAGATCGTGTTGATCCGCTCGGGGCCCGGGCCATCCGCCATGACAGCCGTCAAGGACTGCGCCATGGCATCGAGGTTGGCCAGCGCCTCGTCGACGAAGATCGGATCAGGTTGCTTCAATTTGAGTCAAACTCCGCAAACGGGAAATTCACCGTCCTGGACCCGGTGACCCGGCCACCAAGCGCGCCAGGCAGGACCGGCAACGCCCTACACACAACCGCGACGCCGCCTGAGTGTCTTGCGTCGCGCGGAAATTGCACGCATGCCCCAATCCCATCGACCTCGGCGCAGTCTCTGGCGACACGGCATCCAGCGCAATCAAGGCACTAGAATTTGTGCACGGCAAGGTTATCAGGAATCCGCCGCCTGAATGTCGCCTTGACGCGACAGTAGCGTCTTCCCTCTTTCAACCCCAGCAGACGACTCCGCCTGCCCCAGCCTTGATTGCATAGGTTGCACCACGCATGTACGACGAAACTTCAGACAGCGCCCTGCGGATATTGCATCTGGAAGACTCAACTGTTGACCATGAGTTGGTACGCCGCGCACTGCATCGTTCGGGTTTGACGTGCACGCTCGAGCATGTCGAGTCCCTCGATGATTTTCAAAGCGCAATCAGCACCGACAACTTCGATGCAATCGTGGCCGATTACCGCCTGCGCGGCTTCACGGCGATCGACGCTTGGGACCTGCTCAAGTTGCAGCAGAATCCGCCACCATTCATCTTGTTGTCCGGCGCGATTGGCGAATCGGCTGCCGTCGCGGCGATCAAGCTCGGCATGAGCGACTATCTGCAGAAGGATCACCTGGGAAAACTCGCACCGGTGATCTTGCGCGCGATCGACCTGCAGCAGATCCGACTGGCCAAGGATCGCGCCGACGCCGAACTGGCCATCTCCGAGCGCCGGCTGGCCGAATTCGCGGACCATTTGCAGACAACCATCGAACAGGAGCGGGCGTCGATCGCGCGCGAGATCCATGACGACATTGGCGGCGCCCTCGCCGCTGCCAAGCTGGATCTGGCATGGATCAGCCGCCACGTAAGCGACCCGGTGACCCTCGGCCATGTCACCGCGGCTACGGAAATGCTGCAGCACGCGCTTGGCGCAAGCCAACGGATCATGATGAATCTGCGTCCGGCGATCCTGGATCAGGGTCTGGCCGCAGCAGTCGACTGGCTGGCCGCCGGATTCGAGCGCCGAACCGGTATTCGCACGACGCTGCGCGCCCGCGAACCCGACCATGAACTGCCCAAGTCAGTCCAGCTGACTGCCTACCGTACGGCCCAGGAGGCACTGACGAATATCGCCAAACATGCGCGTTGTGATCTGGTCACCATCGAACTGACCGACAGCGGCAAGGTGTTGACCCTCGAGATCAATGACAACGGACAAGGGTTTTCCGCGCTCGAGCAAGGCAAGCCCAATGCCTATGGACTCAAGGGCCTGCATGAACGCGCAAAATCGGTAGGAGGCTGGCTCGACGTCAGCACCTCGGCTGGCAAAGGCACATCGATCATCCTGTCGGTACCATTGACCCCAAGCTCTGAATCGAGCGTCAAGGACATACTGGAATGACACGGGTAATTCTCTGCGATGACCATGCCGTGGTACGGCGCGGAATTCGCGACACGCTGGCCGACGCGTCGGACATCGAAGTGGTGGCCGAGGCGGGCAGCTATTCAGAGGTGCGCGATGCACTGCGCAACACGCCCTGCGACGTGCTGGTTCTTGACCTGAGCCTTCCGGGGCGGGGTGGTCTCGAGGTACTCGCAAGCCTCAAGGACACCGACTTGCAAGTCCGTGTGTTGATCGTCTCGATGTACCCGGAGGACCAATACGCAATTCGCTGCCTGCGCGCTGGCGCCCAGGGCTATGTCAACAAGGCGGGCGACCCGAGCGAACTGGTGGAGGCGGTGAGGACCGTCGCCCAAGGCAAGAAATACGTCAGCCCGGCCGTGGCCCAGATGCTGGTGGACAACCTGCATGCGCCCACCAGCGAAGTGCTGCACGCATCCTTGTCGGAGCGCGAGATGCAGACGCTGCTCAAGATTGCCTCGGGCAAGCGCCTGTCCGACATCGCCGCCGAACTGATGCTCAGCCCCAAGACGGTCAGTGTCTACCGCTCGCGCGTGCTGGAAAAGCTCAAACTGTCGAACAACGCTGAACTGACGGTTTACGCAATCCGCAACAACATGGTCTGATTTGCCTGCTGGTCAGCGGCTGAACATGTCCAGCATGCGCTGCATCAACGCTGCAAACGGGTGCTCGAGCATGGGCAAGGTGACGGCCACGCCGATCAGGCCGACCGACAATGTGATCGGAAATCCGATCGCATAGATGTTCATCTGGGGAGCCACGCGCGAGATGATGCCCAGCGCCAGGTTGGCAAACATCAGCATGGCCACAACCGGCAAGGCAATCCAGAAGGCGCTCGCAAACAGATCTGCGCCCAGTTCGTACATACGTAGATCCTTCAGCGCCAGCAGGAAGTTCTGGTCGACCGGAAACGCCTTGAAGCTGTGCATCACGGCCATCAGTACCAGCAGATGACCATTCAGCACGACGAACAGCAGCACCGCCATGTTGTTATAAAACCGGCCCATGGCACTGGACTGGGCACTGGTCGAAGGGTCGAAAAAGGACGCAAATCCCAGGCCCATCTGAAATCCGACGATCTGGCCCGCGAGCTCAAAAGCACCGAAGATCAACCGAACCGCGAAGCCGATCGCAAGACCGATCCCCACCTGCTGGATCACGGCGCCCAGCGCTTCGGGCCCGTTGATATCGATCACCGGCTGATCCGGCATGCTGGCCTGAGCCGCATATGCGATCAGGAAGGCCAATCCGATACGGGTGCGGACCGGAAACGCACGGGACGAAAACACCGGTGCTGCCGTGAACACCGCCAACACACGCAAGAATGGCCACAGGATCGGCGACAACCAGCCGACGATTTGGGCTTCGGATATCGATATCACGGCCGCCCCTGCCCGTCAGGCCAGCGAGCCCGGAATCGATTCGATCGTGCGACGAATGAAGTCCACCAGAATGCTGAGCATCCATGGTCCGGCAATGGCCATCGCCAGCATGGCGGCAATCAGTTTCGGGATGAAGGTCAGAGTGGCTTCGTTGATCTGGGTAATGGCCTGAAACAGGCTGATGATCAATCCCACGACAAGCACGACCCCGAGAATAGGCGCCGCCACCATGAGCAGCGTGAGCAGCGCATCCTGGCCCATAGTCAACACCATCTGCGCATTCATCCGGCTCTCCTGGTCAGGCCATCAAGGCGCAAAACTGGCGGCCAGCGAGCCGATCAGCAAGTTCCAGCCGTCGGCCAGAACGAACAGCATGAGCTTGAACGGCAAGGCCACCAGCACCGGCGACAACATCATCATGCCCAGCGACATCAGCACGCTGGCCACCACGATATCGATCACCAGAAAAGGGATGAAGATCATGAAACCGATCTGGAACGCCGACTTGAGTTCGCTGGTCACGAAGGCCGGAACCAGAACCCGCATCGGAACAGTCCGTGCGGTGGCAGCCGGATCGAGCTTGGCCAGGCGGACAAAAAGCGACAGATCCGACTGCCGCGTCTGCTTGGCCATGAACTCGCGCATCGGCACCTCGGCCTTGTCCAGGGCCTGCTCGAACGTGATCGTGTTCTTGCTGTAGGGCAGGTAGGCATCCGCGTAGACCCGGTCCAGTGTCGGCCCCATGACGAACACAGTCAGGAACAGCGACAAACCGACAATGACCTGGTTGGGCGGTGATGCCTGCGTCCCCAGTGCCTGGCGCAGCAGCGACAGCACAATCACGATACGCGTGAAGCCGGTCATCATCAGCAACACTGCGGGCAGAAATGACAATGCCGTGAAAAACAGCAGCGTCTGGATCGGAACCGAATAGCTGTTGCCGCCGGGCCCGGTACCCACCAGCAACGGAAGCTGGCCCGGCAACTGCGCGGTCTGCGCCGCCACCGCACCATGGGCCAAGACCGCCAGCAGCAACAGCAGGCCTCGGATCAGCCACACCGTATGGCGATTGCCGGCAGTGCGCATCGGATGGGCCGGGCTTTTCGATCGCTCAGGCGCGAGGCCCGGCGACCGAAAAGGCTTCGACAGTTCCGTCGGCAGTGCGTGCGCCGGCCGCCGAGGTGTGCAGGCAGGCGATGGTCTGGGCCGTGACGCCCAGCACCAGGCACACACGGTCGTGCACAGGCCCGACCTCGACCGTCACCACTCGCTGATGCGGCCCGACAGCCACGGCCGACAACACACGGCTGGCCGCCGCGCCCGTGGGTCCGGTGGCAACGCCCCGGCTCTGCAACCACTTGATCGCCATCGGCACCATCGCCAGCAACAAGACGAATGCAGCAACCGTGATGAGCGTCTGTGTCATGCGTCGGCTCTGAGCGTGAGAGGCAATCGATTGGGCCCACGACGGGGTGCCCAAGCGTGGCGGGCAAGGCGCGACGCGCAGCCCATGTCGCGACATGGGCAAGTGGCGCAACGCCGCACGACGCCCTTGGGTGCCCCGGCCCGCAGGGCAAGACGCCGCGCATCGCCGTTGCCCGAAGCACCCGGCTTTGGTCGCGGGGTCTTGCGTTGGCTCAAGCGATTGACTCTCACGCTCTCAACCCTTGTTGATGCGCCGCAGCCGCTCAGAGGGCGTCACCACGTCGGTCAGTCGGATGCCGAACTTGTCATTGACGACCACGACCTCGCCCTGGGCGATCAGATAGCCATTGACCAGTACATCCATCGGCTCGCCGGCCAGGGCGTCGAGTTCAACCACCGAACCCTGTCCCAAT
This sequence comes from Burkholderiaceae bacterium, assembly GCA_039934375.1. GTDB lineage: Bacteria > Pseudomonadota > Gammaproteobacteria > Burkholderiales > Burkholderiaceae_C > CAISIP01. The sequence goes on from JBDTMH010000009.1 coordinate 8,796, forward strand.
TGCAGAATGTGCTTGATCGAGACACGGGTACGCCCGAGTTCCACCGACAACTGGACCGGAATATCCAGCACCATGTTGATATCGTTGACCTGCCCCTCGCCAGAGCCCGGGAACGGACGCGCAGGCCGATCACCCGACAGCACACCGCCCGGCGGATCTTCATTCAGGCCGCCGCCTTCCCTCTGGTCTACCAGCGCCTCGGCCCATTCACCGGCACTGTCCCCAGCGCCGGCCGCACCTGCGCCGGGTTTGCCGCCGTCTTGCGCATCCTCAGTTGCCATGTCTGTCTCCCATCCAGTCCAGGTCGTATTTCCTCAGGCTCTTGTCGATCCGGATCGCATATTTCGCGTTATGGGTTCCGTATTGGCATTCGAACATCGGCACCCCGTCCACCGTCGCCTGAATACTCGGTGCGCGGTCGAGTTCGATGAAATCACCCGCCTTCATGGCCAGCAATTGCTCGACCGTCGTGCGGGTACGCGCCAGCTCCGCCACCATGGTGATCTCCACCGCCTGGATTTCATGGGTCAGCACATTGACCCAGCGCCGGTCGACCTCCATCGAGTCACCCTGCGTCGACGAATACAGCACATCGCGGATCGGCTCAAGCGTCGCATAAGGCATGCAAAAGTGCACCGCTCCCGCGACTTCGCCGATCTCAAGCTGAAACGAGGTGCAGATCACCACCTCGCTGGGAGTTGCCACGTTGGCAAATTGGGGCTGCATCTCCGAGCGCTGGTACTCCAGCTCGATCGGATAAATGCCCTTCCAGGCCTTCTTGTACTCGTCGGCCACCACCTTGACCAAGCGGGCGATCACGCGATGCTCGGTCGCGGAGAAGTCGCGCCCTTCGATACGCGTCTGGAACTTGCCGGTCCCGCCGTACAAGGTGTCAATGACGCCGAATATCAACGCCGGTTCGCACACGATCAGGCAATTGCCGCGCAGCGGCCGCACCGCCATGATGTTGAAATTGGTCGGAACCGACAGCTCACGCAAAAACGCGCCGAACCGCTGTACGGCGATCGAACCGATCGAGACTTCAGGCGTACGGCGGATCAGGTTGAACAAACCCAGGCGCAGATTGCGGGCAAACCGCTCATTGACGATCTCCATGGTCGGCATGCGACCGCGGACGATGCGCTCCTGGCTGGAAATGTCGTACGGCCGCACCTCGCCCTTCTGCGCAGCCTGCTCGACTTCCTTCTGACTCTCGCCGGTAACCCCCTCCAACAGGGCGTCGACCTCTTCCTGCGACAAGAACGATTCACTCATGGACTTTCCTGCGGCGCGGTTTATTGGACGATGAAACTCGAGAACAGCACCCGCTGAACCGGAAGATCACCCGCACGCACCCGGGTGGGAGACTTGGTCGACTTACCCGGCTTGGCCACCTGATCCGCCAACTCTTCGCCATCGATTGCGCCGAACGGCCGCCCTGCTTCGCGCAGAATGTCGCTGGCCAGCTTTTCCTTGCCCTGGCGCTGCAGCAGTTCCTCGGACGTTTTTTGCGACACCAGCAGCAAAATTCCACTGCGGATCGTGGGCAGATACTGCTTGACCGTCTCACTTGCGGCGGCGTCGCGCAACTCGAACGTGATGCCCACCTGCGCAACCCGCTCGCCACCGGGATCGGCCAGATTGACCACCATGTTGTCCAGCGGCAGGTAAACCGGCGGGCCTGCTGGGACATGATGGGCCGCGGCTTGGGGCTGCTCCGGATCATCGAAGGCGGCGGCTGCGCGCTGCTTGCTGAAGTAGACAAACGCGCCAACCCCGGCCAGCACGAGGACCAGCACCAGCGCGACCACGATCACCAACAATTTCTTGCTTTTCGGTGGGGCTGGGGCAGCTTCAGCGGGTTTGGTAGACACAAATCATCCTCGATAGCACATTGCAAGGGGGATTATTCTGCACCCGCAGCAGGCCGAAGTACGGATAAGGACCCGGATTCCATGGCAATACCCGCCGCTTGCCCCATCAGCGGGTGTCAGACAAACAGGTCTACGCTGCCGCCCGTAGCCGCCCTGGTGGGGCTCCCGGTCGCCGCCTGCGCTCGCGCAGGGCCTGCTGCCGGACGCGCGATCGCGGCCCGGCCCTCGCGCTCGCGTGACGGGGCCCCTTGCTGTGTCGAGCCGCCGACAAATCCGCCCGACAACATCAGACCTTCGCTGGCCAGCAAGTCCTTGAGCTGGGGCATCGCGTCGAGCAACATCTGACGCGCCTGCGGCTGATCAGTCCGGAACTCGACCATGGCTGTATCTCCCTTGACGGAAATGCTGACGTCGACCGACCCGCCGGCAAAGGCATCGAGCTGCAATTCGGCACTCTGCACACCACGCGACACCCAGTAATGCATCTTCTCCGCCATTGCAGTCGCGGGCGCCGGCGTCATCGCGCCCGGCGCATATACGGCACTGGCACCATGGCTGGTGCCAGCCGGCGTCGCATCGCCCCAGGCCACGAAGCCCGGGCCTGCGCTGTGTGCCGGCGCCTTGGCCAAAGTCCGTTCCTGGCCGCGCGAAAGACCGCCAAACCCCAGTCCAGCTGCCGAGGCATCGAACATCGAAGCGATTTGCGGCGTTGCCGACAGCCCAACGCCCGTTGCCGCTGAAGTTGTACGCGGCGTCGCTGCGTCAGTTGCAGCGGCCGTGCGCGCCGCCTCTACCCGGGCCATGAAATCCCGGGGCGACTCGGGCGGCGTCGATTTCTCGGCCTGTCCCTGCGCCCCATCTGCGGTCGCCAGTTGCAACGCATGGGTGCTGTTGTGGCCGCCGGAATGCGTTGGCACTTGCGCCGCATCGGACAAGTTTGGCTGTCGCGCTTCAGCGCCACCGCCCTGCATCGCGGTCCGATGGCCCCCCGAGCCATGGCCGCCAGGACGTGGCGCACCGTCCGACGCTGCCAAAAGTCCGGACAACCCGCCTTCTTGCGCCGGTGTCTGCGCCGGCACCAGGTCTGGCTGCAACGGTATCCCCGACTGCAACGCATCTTGCGCCAGCGCGCCGCCGTCCGCGAACACCGTGTCGGCCGATGGCACCTGCGGCGCGCTTTCTGCCATGGCGCCAAGCAAGGACAGAAACGATGCGGATGGCGCATCACCTTGCGCTTGCGCTGCGGGCAAGCGGATACGCCCGGCATCCGGCGCGGTCTTCGCCGGCGCATTCGTTGGGGTCGCGGGCGGGCGGATCTCGATACTCATTTCTCTCCCCTGTTTTCGTTGACAAGCGCCCGGCGCCGATACATCTGGGCCGCCAACTCGTCCGACTGCCGCTGCTCGCGCTGCGATTGCAAACGCGCGATTTCCGAACGCCGCTTTTCCTGCAACCGACCCAGCCCGGCCATCCGGACTTCGGCCTGCAGCAACACCTGGCGGGCTGCCTCGCGCTGGCGCTGGACATCGTCGATGGCGCCTTGCTGCATTTCAATGGTTTGGTCCAACCGCTCCATGAACTGGTAATAGTGGCCGATGATCTGGGGCGAGGCGCTGGCCTGCGACGTCACTGACCACCGCGCTGCGGTATCGGCGGCATAACTCTGCAGTTGTTCCAGTTGCTGGCGCGCGTGTTCGAACCGGCGAATCACCTGTGCCAGCGCCAGCCCGGCGTCGTCGCGCTGGCGCGTGGCGAGGTCGATCGCGACCTGCAGGGAGTCGAGTGTTGTCATGCCCGGCTCCTGCCGGTTGCCGGAGCGCGGGGCTGCGTCATGGCGCGCCCTCGCCCAGCACCACGGCCATGTCCACAAGGCTGTCGGCCAGCGTCGCAGGGGCTTGCATCGCCTGCTGCAGAAAGGCCTGCATCGGCTCATGCAAGGTAATTGCGCGATCCATCGCCGGATCCGATCCCGCAACATAGGCGCCGATCTGCACCAGATCGCGCCCCTTCTCGTACTTCGCACTGGCGGCACGGAACCGCCGTGCCAGTTCGAAGTGGCTGGAGGGAACCACGTTATGCATGACCCGCGACGCAGATTGCGCAATGTCGATGGCCGGATAGTGCCCGGCCTCGGCCAGCGAGCGCGACAACACGATATGCCCGTCCAGAATGGCCCGCGCAGCATCGGCGATCGGGTCCTGCTGGTCATCGCCTTCGGTCAACACCGTATAAAAAGCGGTGATCGATCCCACCCCATGCAGGCCGTTTCCGCTGCGCTCCACCAGCTGTGGCAGCTTGGCAAAACACGAAGGTGGATATCCCTTGGTCGCTGGCGGCTCGCCAATGGCCAGCGCAATCTCGCGCTGCGCCATCGCAAACCGCGTGAGCGAATCCATCAGCAGCAGAACGTGTTTGCCCTGATCCCGAAAATGCTCTGCAATCGCGGTCGCGTACGCCGCGCCCTGCATGCGCACCATTGGCGGGGAATCGGCCGGCGCGGCCACGACCACCGAGCGGGCGCGTCCGTCATCCCCCAGGATGTCCTCGATGAACTCCTTGACCTCACGGCCCCGCTCACCAATCAGCCCCACCACGATAACGTCGGCGCTGGTGTAACGCGCCATCATGCCGAGCAACACGCTTTTGCCGACGCCTGAACCGGAAAAAAGCCCGATGCGTTGTCCCCGCCCGATCGTCAGCAAGGCGTTGATCGCCCGGATTCCGGTATCAAGAACCTCACGCACCGGGGCACGGTCCATCGCGTTGACCGGATTGCGGTCCAGTGCCAGTGGCGCCACGTCCAGAATCGGGCCCATGCGGTCCATCGGCGCGCCATGGGCGTCGACCACACGGCCGAGCAATCCATCACCTAGAGGCAGGCGCAGACGTCCCACATCCAGATCCGAAACCTGGTGGGTTGCCTGTCCGAGCCGCGGCATCGGAACGAAGGCCGCTGCCGGCACCACTGCGGCGCCGCTGGTCAGGCCATGCACATCGCCTGCCGGCATCAGATAGGCCCGATCCTGCGAGAAGCCGACCACTTCGGCCAGCACCGGCTCGCGTGCCGGGGAGCGGATAAAACATTGGCTGCCCACTGGCAGTCGCAGGCCACTGGCCTCCAGCACCAGCCCCGCCAGCCGCGTCAGCGTGCCGCGTTGCTCCAGGCTGGTACCCACCCGTACCCGGGCACAGGCGTCATCGAGCAATTGCTGCCAGAGCGCCGAAGGGTCGGTGACCACGGCATCAGTCATCCCAGTCCAGCTCCAGACCGAGTTTGGCAATGGCGCGGCGCCAGCGCAGATGCAAGTCGCCATCGACGACGGCACCGGCGCTGGAGATCCGGCAACCACCGGGCGCGATGCTGCTGTCCGGCATCAGCGTCAGCGACAGGCCGGCAAACTCGCTCTGCAGTGTCTCCTGCAACACATCCAGATCCAGCGGATTGAGCCGCACCACCGCGCTCTTGCTGTCATCGGCCAACATGGTCAGGGCCTCGCGCACGACCGGCAATACGACGTTGGGATTGACCGACAACTCATGGCGCAGCACCTGCCGGGCCACCTCGCAGGCCAATTCCAGCACGCCGCGCGCCATCACCTGTTGCGATTCGGCCAGCTGCGCCTGGGTCGATTCCAGCAATTTTGCAAACTGCGCCGCCAGCTCGCGCCCCTGGTCATCGATATAGGCGAGCAGTTGCTGCTCACCCTGCAATACCGCCATGGCCTGGCCCTGCGCAAATCCTTCGGCGAATCCCTCGGAGTGCGACTTCCCGCGCATGGTTTCGTCGCGCGCGCTATCGGCCTCGGACTGTCGCGCCCGATCGAGCTCGGCCAGCTTGAGCAAGTCAGCGTCAACATCACCGAAATCCCACTGCGTGACGGCATGGATGTCTTCGCCGGGAATGAATCGCGTCAGGTTGCGCATGCGCTGCTCATCCGCGGTTTACACCATGGCGTCGTCGGCGCCGCCGCCGCCGACCACGATCTGGCCTTCGTCGGCAAGCCGTCGAACAGTCTTGAGGATTTCCTTCTGCTGAGCCTCGACCTCAGACAGGCGCATCGGGCCGCGCGACTCCAGGTCTTCGCGCAAGGTCTCGGCGGCACGCGACGACATGTTGGCCAGGATCTTCTCCTTGAGTTCAGGCTGGGCACCCTTGAGCGCGGAGATGAGCGTATCGGAGGCCACTTCCTTGAGCACGGTCTGGATCGCCTTGTTGTCGAGCTTGAGCAGGTCGTCGAACACGAACATCTTGTCCATGATCTTCTGCGCCAGGTCCGGGTCGTGGCTGCGGATCGACTCGATCACGGTACCCTCGATGTTTGCGCCCATCAGGTTGATCATCTCGGCGGCCGTCTTGATGCCGCCCAGTGAGGACTTGCGCACCTTGTCCGTCCCCTGCAACACCTGAAACAGCACTTCGTTGAGATCCTTCAGGGCGGTGGGCTGTATGCCCTCCATCGTCGCGATGCGCAACATCACCTCGTTGCGCTGGCGCTCGCTGAGCAGCTTGAGGACTTCAGAGCCATGGTCGAAGTCCAGATGCACCAGGATCGCGGCAACGATCTGCGGATGTTCGCTGCGCAGCAATTCCGCCACCGACAATGCATCCATCCACTTCAGGCTCTCGATGCCCGAGACGTCGCCACCTTGCAAGATCCGGTCGATCAGCAGGGTCGCCTTGTCGTCGCCCAGCGCACGCTTGAGCACGTTGCGCACGTAGTCGCCCGAGTCGGCCACCAGCAGGCTCTGGGATGCCGCCACTTCGGTGAATTTCTCCACCACGTTGTCGACCCGCTCGCGCGTGATCGCCTTGGTGCGTGCGATCGCCTCGCCCAATTTCTGCACTTCCTTGGGCGACAGATGCTTGAACACCTCTGCCGCCTCGGCTTCACCGAGCGACATCAGCAATATCGCAGCGTCCTGGAGTCCGTCGTCAGCCATACGCGTGTTTTACCAGACCCGGCTCAGGCCGGGGCCTCGCTGCCCATCCAGCCCTTGACGATATTGGCCACCGCGATCGGATTCTCGCGCGCCAGCTTGCGTGCGCCCTCCAGGCGCAGCGCCTCAGGTGTCGGCCCGGGAATCACCTCGGATGCAGAATGGGTCAGCAGCGGTGGCCGCTCGGTGCCGTCGGCAACCAATGCATCGAGTTGGCCGGATGCATGTTCGGCACCCCCCGACGCGGCCTGCGAAGCTGCCGGGCGCGCCAGCGCCTTGAGTCCTGGTCGGACCAGGCCGAGCAGCACCAGCGCAGCCAGCAACACAGTACCGATCGGCCAGGCCAGACTGCGTGCCAGGTCCTGCATCTCGGGCTGACGCCACAGGGGCAGAACCACTTCGACCTGTTTGTTCAGCGCGAACGGCGCGTTCATCAGATTCACCGAGTCGCCGCGTTCCTTGTTGAAGCCGATGGACTCGCGCACCAATGCCGTCATCTTGTCGATCTGGTCGGCGGTCAGCGCGACCGAGGTCGGGTTTCCGGTCGCGTCCTTGCCTGCCTGGTGGTTGACGACGACGGCGGCGCTCAACCGCCGGACCTGCCCGGTGCCGCCACGTACCACACGCACGGTCTTGTCGACTTCGTAATTGATGATCGACTCGCGCTTGCCTGCTGCCGCGGCCGATCCCAGTGCACCCGCGCCGGCAGTTCCGGCGGCGGCCATGGTTTGCGCCGGACCGTTGATTGGCGCCGACGCATTGCCAGGTGGCTGGTTGGTCACCGCGCCGGGTACGCCCGATGGCGCGGTCGCCCCAGCGGCGCCGACGCCGGTTTCGACCAGTTGCTGACTGCGCACCGCGCCACTGTCGGGCGTCTGGTTCGGTCGGTGCGACTCGGACGTGGACTCGGTCTGCGAGAAATCGACGTCGGCCGTCACCTGCGCGCGCACATTGCCCTTGCCGACAATCGGCTCCAGAATGTCCAGGATACGGCGGGTAAACGACTGTTCGATGTTCTGCGTATATTGAAGTTGCTCGGCATCCACACCGCGCGCGTCGCCCGAGCCGTCGGCCGGCGACGACAGCAGCTTGCCCGTGTCGTCCAGGACACTGACGGCTGTCGGCGACAACTCCGGTACGCTGGATGCCACCAGATGGACGATGCCCGCAATCTGGGTGCGGTCCAGCGTACGCGCCGGGTACAGGCTGACCAGCACTGACGCCGACGGCTTTTGCTGCTCACGGAAAAATCCATTCTGGTTCGGCAGCGCCAGGTGCACGCGCGCGCTCTGCACCGACGACAAGGCCTGGATCGATCGGGTCAGTTCGCCTTCTAGCCCCCGCTGGAAGGTCAACCGCTCCTGGAACTGGGTCATGCCAAAGCGATTGGACTCCATCATCTCGAATCCGGTGACCGATCCCTTTGGCAGCCCCTGAGACGCCAGTCGCAGCCGGGTATCGTGCACCTTGTCTGCCGGAACCAGGATGGCCGAACCGCCATCGGTATATTTGTAGGGAATATTCATCTGCGACAACTGCGCGATGATGGCCCCGCCGTCCTTGTCGGCCAGGTTCGCGTACAGCACGCGCCAATCGGGTGTGCTGCCCATCACGATGCCGGCTATCACGATCGCAATGGCGATGACCGCGCCGATTGCCAAGCGCATGCGCTGGCCGGACTCCAGCCCTGACAGCCGATTTGCCAGCGTGGCATTGGGGGGTAGCGTGGCAACTGCAGTCATCGAGCAATCCGAAACGGCGTGGCGCGAGGTTGCACCAACGATTCCGTCGATTATTCGGGGCCACGGGCAGAACATTGGTCCGATAAGGCCCGAAATCACCCGTCAATTCGATTATTTTCTGCCGGCAGCCCTGGGTAATATGAGTGCTTGATGGGGCAAGCCCCGGGAGAACACTATGGATCTGCGTCTGCCACCTGCCAATCTGTCGCTCGCCCTGAAGCCCACGACACTCGCCCGGCCCCAAAGCGATGGAGCCGTCACCGGGATGCCAGGCGGATTCACCGGCGCAATGAAAAGTGCGCTACACGAGGTCAGTGCCGCGCAGAACCAATCGGTCCAGATGCAGCGGGAAGTCCAGATGGAGAACCCAACGGTCAGCCTGGAGGACACCATGGTCGCCATCCAGAAGGCCCAGATCGGCTTTCAAGCCACGCTGCACGTACGCAACCGGATGGTCCAGGCTTACACCGACATCATGAACATGCAGGTGTGAAGACGACCAGACACCGGTTTAGTGCAGCATCTGCTGCAGGCCCTCAAATTTCGTTTCGAAATGCGCCATCCAGGGCTCGGCCAGATAACGGATCTGCGCGTCATTACCCAGGATGCGCAGCATGATGCCGGTTTTCTCGCCCGTGTTTTCCTTCGACAGTTCCTGGGTGGTCGAGGCGAATCGCAGTTGTTCTATCAAAACGGCGCATGTACCCTCGAGGCGAACCACGCCATCCCAGTCATCGGCCTTGGCAGCCTCCAACATCTGGGTGCTGGCCGCTTCGATGGCCCGGTAGTATTCGATCAGTTTCTGGCTCATTCCGTGCTCCGGGCGTTCAGGCTGCCTGCAGGTGCGGCGTCATCGCCTCACCCATCTGTTTCCATCCGGTTGCCACCGGTTCGATCAGCTTTTGCACCTCGGCCAGCAGCTGCTCGTCGTTGCGCAGGTTGGCCTGGGTCAGTCGCATCACGCAATACTGGTATAGATCATGCAGATTGCCCGCCAGTTCCCCGCCCTTCTCGATATTCAAGCCGCCGCGCAGGCCCTCGTCGAGAATGCGTACCGCGATGCCGATCTGGTGCCCCTTGGCGCTGATATCGCCCCGCTGCAAGGCCGAACGCGCCCGACCGATCGCCACCAACAGGCCTTCGAACAGCATCTCGACCAACTCGTGCGGGCTGGCCTGGTCGACCTGGGTCTCGACACCAATCTTTCGGTAGGCGGTGGCTGAACGCGATCCAACGGAATTAAACATGCGACGATCCAATCTGTGTATGTATTGGTTATCGGCAAACGGGCAGGCAACTCAAGCGTATTGTGCCGCGTTGAACGCACCAGGTGCGGCCATTTTCCGGTGTTATTCGGCCTCAAGTTGCTCCGCCCTGCGGCAGGTTGCCGTGGGCCGCACCCTGACCGGCCACAACGAACGAGCGGCGCGACATCCACCATCGGCACAAATCAATTGGTGCTGGATCTGTTCCAGAGCGTGACCTGCTGCGCGACAAAGGCGTTGAGCGCCGTCAATTGCGCCATGCGTGCGTCGAGCGCGGTGTACTGCTTGTTCAGCCGGGCTTCAACCGTGGCCGCGCGCTCGTTGACCTTGTCCTGCGCATCGTTGTTGCTTGCGATTTCCCGCTGCAATGACGCCGCCTTGTTGGTCACCGCGCCGCTGCTGGCCAACACGCCGCTGCTCAAAGTGTCGAATTTGAGCGCAAATCCGTTGCTGAGCGGATCGCCGTTGTTCTTCGTGAACATGTCCTGCAATGCGGTGCCGTTGTTGGCCGCGACACTCAGCTTGGAGGTATTGATGACCAGCGATCCGTCGAGTTGCCGCTCCAGCCCGACGTCGGACAGGCGCTGGTATGCGCCTGCACCCTGGCTGATCGACGACGCCATGTTGCGCAGCACCGATTGCAGCCCCACAACCGAGGAATCGCCCTGGAACAAGGCCCCGGTCTTGGTCGCGGCATCGTATTTGGTCAGATCGGACAGCGTCGCATTGAGCGTGTTGTAAGCGGTGACGAAATCACTCACGTTCTTGACGGCCAGGGTCACGTCCTCGCTGATGTTCATCGCGACCGACGACCGCAATTCGCCCGGCGTTCCGTATCCAGTGGTGGTGATCGCCGCAAGCTTGATCGTCACACCCGGAATGTTGTTTTCCAGCGTATTGGTCGCCGAAGTCACGGCCAACCCGTTGATGCGCGCCTGAGCATTCTGGCCGTATTGCACCGGATGGCCGGATTGGGCCATGCCGTTTGCGCCGGCCGCCGGGTCGAACGCAAGGCGCGACAGACCGGCTTCGTCATTGGGAGGGCCCGCATCAGCATCAGCCACCTGCATGCGAAATCCCGCCGCCTCGCCTGTCCCCTTGGAGGTCAACACCAGGCGATCCTGGGATCCGTCGAAAAATGCGGTGGCAACCACACCCACCCCCGCAGCATTGATCTTGGCCACAATGTCGACGACCTTGTCGGTCGCCGTCACGGTCACTTGCACCGGCCCGGACGCCGCCGGTGTGAAGGTCGAGCCGCCGCCGGTCCAACTGCCGAGCTGCAAGGTCAGCGTGCCGGAGCCGATCGGCTGCCCGGATCCGAGTTGTGCCGACGAAACCGACTGTGCCTGCGCGAGTGCGTCAACGTCGAGCGTGAACGATGTCGCTGCCGTAGTGGCCGACGCGCTGATGGTCGCCGCTGCGGTGTTGGATGAACTGGCGGTGCGCGCGGCCCAGGCGCCGGTAGCCGAAATACGTTTGGCGACGTCGGACAAGGCGGAGAATTGCGACTGGATCTTGGCGAACGCCGACACTTGCGCCTGGTAGTTGGTGGCCTTGGCCTGCAGCGTTTTGAGCGGCTGCTTTTCGAGCGCGACCAGCTGGGTCACGATGCTCTTGACGTCCAGTCCGCTGCCGATACCTACCGATGAAATGGTTGCCATGTCGATCTCCTGCCCAAATTGCCGCATCCCATTATGGTGAATTCGGCGTCTGCCAATCTCCTGAAAAGCCCCGCAATTCCAGAACACGAAAGGCGGTGACCGGCTATGCGCCCGTCACCGCCAGGTGAATCGCCAGACCTTTGCAGGCCTGGCGACCGTCTCTCCGACTACCGCGTGATCAACGCAGCAGAGCCAACACACCCTGCGGCAACTGGTTGGCCTGCGCCACCATCGCCGTACCCGCCTGCTGCAGGATCTGGGCCCGCGACAGATTGGCGGTTTCCTGGGCGAAGTCAGCATCCTGCACACGGGAACGCGATGCAGTCAAGTTTTCCGACGTGGTGCTCAGGCTGGCGATGACCGAATCAAAACGGTTCTGGATCGCGCCGAAGGTGCTACGCAGTGTGCTGACTGAGGTCAGTGCGGAGTCGACGCGTTGCAGTGCGTCGTTGGCACCATTGACCGTCTTCACGTTGACCGAAGCCAAGGTCGTCGTATCCTTTGCAATAGTGATGCCGGCAGTTGCATAACCCAGAATCGCGCCATCGCCGGTAATCACGATGTTCTCAGCGGCCGAGAGTGTCACCGTGCCGCCATTGACGCCAGCAGCGACCGCGCTGTAAGCCGCTGCATCGGTTATGGTGGCGGAGATTTGGCCGTCACGGAACACCGTGCCATTGACCGTGGTATTTCCGCCGCTGCCTGCGGTGATGCCGCCTGCAGCGGAACCGCCAAAAGTCTGTGCAATATTGATATCACGTCCGTCCGTCGCGCTGAGTCGCAGGTTTCCGCCACTCAGCGTGGCCGTCACGCCGGTATTACCCGCCTGGGCATTGATCGCGTCGGTGATCTGTTGCGTACTCAGCACCCCGCTTGCATTCTGATCGAATGCGGCATAGATGTCCTGGCCATTGATGCGCAAGCTATAGGTATCGCCACTTGCGATGCCAGAGGTAGCTGCGACGGTGAACTCGACATTATTGGTCGCCGAAGCCGCCAACCCGGGAACGCCAGCCGCGTTGATGGCCTGTGCCTTGGCATATGCGCTGCCAACCGACTGGCCGGCGCCCAAACCCTGGACCGCCGCGTTGATCGTCGTTGCGGCGCCCGAACCCACCTGGATAGTGCCAGACCCGGTCAGGTTGGCCACGGTAGCTTCCACGGACGAAGTACCCTTCGCGATCTGGCCAATTGCGGCCGTACGCATGCTGGTGTTCAGGTTTACGCCGATCGTCTCGCCTACATTTGCACCGACCTGGAACACCGCGTTTCCGAATGAGCCATCCAGAATCTTCTGGCCGTTGAATGATGTCTGCGAAGACACACGGTCGATTTCGGCGATACGCTGTTGCACCTCCTGGTCCAGTGCCGAGCGGTCCGAGGCGGAGTTGGTCGAGTTGGCCGATTGCACAGCCAGTTCACGGATACGCTGCAAGTTGCTGGTAACTTCGGCGAGCGCGCCCTCAGCCGTTTGCGCCAGCGAGATGCCGTCGTTGGCATTGCGCGAAGCCTGGTTCAGGCCGCGAATCTGCGTCGTGAAACGCTCGGAAATCGCCAGGCCGGCGGCATCGTCCTTGGCGCTGTTGATGCGCAGCCCGGAAGACAGGCGCTGCATGGAGGTCGCCAGCGAAGACTGGGTCATTGCCAGGTTCCGTTGCGCGGTGATCGAATTGATATTCGTGTTGATGATCGAGGCCATTTGAAAAGCTCCTTTAAAGCTGGACTACTACGGGTTTGTCGCCATTCCCAACGCCGGTCGTTGAACCGGCCGCCAAGACCTGCCCGAACCCCTGTTCTGCTGCTGGCCGACGAGTCCGAATCTGAACCCGTTGGCTTTGACTTCGGCGTTATCACGTCCAAACTTGAGAAATATCGGCTTTTTCCCCCGCTGATCAGGTGATTCATGTGCACAAAATCACTTGAGACAAGTCGATTGCGCAAGCCCACGCAACGGTTAACGGCTCATTGTGGAAAAACTTGAGCCTTCATTGGCCACCAAACAGAACGCCCCCGACCGGCAGAACCGATCGGGGGCGCAGAGAATGAATTGCGGGTGGGACGATGCCGGTCTTGTTACTGGCGCAGTAGCGCCAGAACGCCTTGTGGCAACTGGTTGGCCTGCGCCACCATGGCCGTGCCGGCCTGTTGCAGGATCTGGGCCCGCGACAGGTTTGCGGTTTCCTGCGCGAAGTCGGCATCCTGGATACGGCTGCGCGACGCGGTCAGGTTCTCGGATGTGGTGCTCAGGTTCGCAATCACCGATTCGAAGCGATTTTGAATCGCGCCAAACGTGCTGCGCAGTCCACTGACAGAGGTCAGCGCAGCATCGACGCGGGTGATCGCCGTGTTGGAGTTGGTCACCGTGGTCACTCCGACCGTATTGAGCGCCGAGTTGCCCAATGCCAGCGTGGTGGCGACGTATCCGATCTTGGCGGCATCAAGGCCGGCAATCGTGATCGAATCGGACGAAAACAGACGCAGCGTGCCGACCGCGGTCGCAGCGGCAGTGCCGCCAGCCAAAGTGAGCAAAGCATTTTTCGTGTTGTTGCTGCCCGTAGCGGCACCCAATCCCTGTCCGGCCGCTGCGGTCTGGCTGAGGATGATGTCACGGCCGTCAGCGGCATTCAGCGTCATCGTCCCCGCGCTGCCGTCGTATGTCGCGGTCACTCCGGTGCCTGCCGAGTTCGCGTTGATCGCGACCACCAGCTGCGTTCCTGTCAGCGGCGTCGTGGTCGTCGCGGCCTGCACCGGAACGTTGTTGATCGACAACGCATACCCGAGCGCCACCGCATTGTTGAATGCGAATGTCGTCGTCGTATCGGCCTGCGTGCTCAGTCCGTTGATACCGGCCGCATTGATCGCTGTGGCCTTGGCGTAGGCACTGGAGTCGGTCTGCCCCGCGTTGGCGCCGGCCGGGCCGGCGACGGATCCACCCACCGCGACCGCCTGGCCCGGACCGACCGCCAGCGTCAACGCGCCCGTCAATGCCGCGCCAACCCCTGTCGTTACGCCCGCCCCCTGCGCGCCGATGTTTTTCGTGGTGTCAAGAGGCGTTGTGCTGTCAACATAATCGGCGGTCCGACCGATCGCCGTGATCCGCATGCTGGTTGCGAGCGATATCGAGATCGTGTCACCGACATTGGCGCCCACCTGGAACGTAGAGTTGCCGAACGAGCCGTCAAGCAGCTTGAGGCCGTTGAACGCGGTCTGAGTCGCCACCCGGTCAATCTCGGACAGGCGTTGCTGTACCTCCTGATCGAGTGCCGCGCGGTCGGATGCCGAGTTGGTCGAGTTGGCTGATTGCACCGCCAGTTCGCGAATACGCTGCAGGTTGCTGGTCATCTCGCCCAGCGCGCCTTCGGCCGTTTGCGACAGGGAGATGCCGTCATTGGCATTACGTGCCGCCTGGTTCAAGCCCCGGATCTGCGTCGTGAATCGCTCGGTGATCGCCAGGCCTGCGGCGTCATCCTTGGCGCTGTTGATCCGCAGGCCGGACGAGAGCCGCTGCATCGATGTCGCAAGTGAAGTCTGACTCATAGCCAGGTTGCGTTGCGCATTGAGCGAGGCGATATTCGTATTGATGATCGAAGCCATTGGGAACTCCTGTTAAGCGGGACGATTCGGCAAATTGAGGACGTCTGATCCGAGCTGCCGATACAGAGCGGAAAACGGACCACGGCTGCCGTTTCGAGCCAACCTGCGCGTATCACATATTCATTTCATGAGGCACGGGGTCAAGCGTACGGAAACCGGCGATCCCGAAAAGCCGGATAAGCGACGGTGTTTCCAGACAATTCGAAGCTTTAGGCCGCGACCGGTAGCCAGCCCATGCCGCGGGCGCCGTGAATTGCAGGAACTGTGGTGTTTTCCCAATCCATTTCGACGATTGGATACGCGTCGTTAGCATTTACCTTACATGCCCGGCTGCAAAGCCTGACAAAGGACACAGCCGTTTACCGATTCAAGTTTTTGACTTGCCAATCACAATCGGCCCCAGCGCTGCAAACGGCGTCCAAGCCCACAGGAGATCCCATGACCAACGACCAGATTCTTGCCGAGATCAGAGAAGCCAACCTCACCTACTTGATGCTGGCCCAGAACCTGATCCGCTCGGACCGTGCCGAGGCCTTGTTCCGCCTGGGCATGTCCGAAGAGTCGGCAGACCTGATCGCCGCGCTTTCTCCGGCGCAGATTCTCAAAATCGCTTCGGGCAACATGTTGCTGTGTCGCTTCCGCGTCGACGACGACATTGTGTGGAACCTGCTGACCAATCACACGACCAGCAAGGTCAACAACGACGCCACCAGCCGGCTGCACGCCAACATCCTGATGGCGGGACGATTCGCCGAGACCTTGTAAGGTCTCCTCTGTCAAGACACTGTCCCGGAGAGAATTACCATGGCCAGCAAGAGCGTTCTGAACGAATCGATGGAAATCAACCGCGCGGTCGCGCTGATCAATCTGGGCGCGCGTCTGCAAGTGCTCGAAAGCGAGACCAGTCTGTCGTACGAGCGGCTGCTGCGCCTGTATAAGGAAGTCGCCGGACGCTCACCCTCCAAAGGCCAGCTGCCGTTCTCGACCGACTGGTTCCTGACCTGGCAACCGAATATCCATGCCTCGCTGTTTCTCAACACCTACGAGTACCTGTGCAAGGTCAGCGCCCTGGACGACATCGATGCCGTGATGAAGGCCTACAAGCTGTACAGCGAGCAGATCGCCTGCTGCGATGTCGAGCCACTGCTGTCGATCACGCGGGCCTGGCGACTGGTCAAGTTCGTCAACAACCAGATGCTGACGATGACCCGCTGCTCGCGCTGCGGCGGGCACTTCGTCACCGAGCCCTACGAGAACGCCCGCCATTTCGTCTGTGGTCTGTGCGAGCCACCGGCGCGTGCCGGCAAAAGTGCCGCTGCTGGCGGCATCCTGCTGCACTGAAGCCGTTCGGCAGTGCCGGTTGCGCCGAGCCAAACCGGCATTAAGGGGCCCATTAAGGGCCCTTTTCGCCTTTTGGGGTGGCTGCAATTTCATAGAATGGCCCATCACTATCTCATGCCGATGCTGAACCTTCGGTAATGCCCCCGCACCTACCCCGCACACATGCTAGTAATCATCGGCTACGTCGTCGCCATGGGGTGCATATTTGGCGTATATATCCTTCACGGCGGAAACATCGGCGTTATCCTGCACGCGCTTCCGTTCGAGTTGATCACCATCCTGGGCGCGGCCATGGGTGCCTTCGTCGTCAACAACCAGCCCAAGGTGCTCAAGGCCACGATTGCGCTGATTCCCCAGGCGCTCAAGAGCTCCAAATACACCAAGACGCGTTATCTGGAACTGATGGCGCTGCTCTACGATATCCTGCAAAAGGCCCGCAAAGAGGGCCTGATGGCGATCGAGAAGGACGTCGAGACGCCCGGCGAATCGGAGATATTCAACAAATATCCCACGGTCGGAGGCGACCACCATGTGGTGGAGTTCATGACCGACTACCTGCGCATGATGGTCTCCGGCAACCTCAATGCCCATGAGATCGAGTCCCTGATGGACAGCGAAATCGACACCCACCACCAGGAAGCGCACGCACCGATTGCCGCCATTGCACGCCTGGCGGGCGCCTTGCCGGCCTTCGGCATCGTGGCTGCCGTGCTGGGCGTGGTCAACACCATGGGCTCGGTCGGTCAACCGCCGGCTGTGCTGGGCGGCATGATCGCCTCCGCGCTGGTCGGAACCTTCCTGGGCATTCTGCTGGCCTATGGCGTGGTCGAACCGCTGGGCGGTCTGCTTGAGCAGAAATCGGAGGATACCTCCAAGGAACTGCAGTGCATCAAGACCACGCTGCTGGCCAGCATGCAAGGCTACAACCCGTCCACCGCGATCGAGTTCGGCCGCAAGGTGCTGTTCTCGACCGAGCGCCCGAGCTTCGTTGAACTAGAAGCCCACGTGCGCGGCAAGAAGTAACGGGGCGCGCAACCGCAAGCACCATGGCAACCGACGCCAAAAAGCTCCAGCCCATCATCATCAAGCGCATCAAGAAGGGCGGCCATGCGGTGCATGGCGGCGCCTGGAAGATCGCCTACGCCGACTTCGTGACAGCGATGATGGCGTTTTTCCTGCTGATGTGGCTGCTGGGCTCGACATCCGAGGGCGACAAGAAGGGGCTGTCGGACTACTTCGCCGCTCCGCTGAAAGTTGCGCTGATGGGCGGTACCGGTGCCGGTGCCAGCAACAGCGTGATCCAGGGCGGTGGCGCAGACCTGACCAAGACGTCCGGGCAGAACTCCAAGAGCCAGCAAAATGATCCGATCGCGCGCAAGGCGGCAGCCGATGCTGCGCGCGCGGAACTGGCCAAGCAGGACAACCGCAAGCTGACATTGCTGCGGGACAAGATCAGCTCGCTGATTGACAACAACCCCAAGCTGGCCGAGTACAAGGCACAGATCCGGCTCGAGATCACGCCCGATGGCCTGCAGATCCAGATCGTCGACGACCAGAACCGGCCGATGTTCGACGTCGGCAGTGCACTGGTCAAGGTCTACATGCGCGATATCCTGCGCGAGATCGGCAGTGCCCTGAACGGCGTCAATAACAAGATCAGCCTGGACGGCCATACCGACGCCAGTCCCTACGGCAGCGGGGAGCGCGGCTATAGCAACTGGGAGCTCTCATCGGATCGGGCCAATGCCTCGCGCCGTGAACTCGTCGCCGCCGGCATGCCGGACGACAAGCTGGCCCGCGTCACCGGCATGGCGTCGAGCTACCTGCTCGAGCCACAGAACCCGCTCAGTCCGGTGAACCGGCGCATCAGCATTCTGGTCATGACACACGAGGCCGAGGAGCGCCTGCTGGGCCGTGCACGCACGGCCGTCGATGTTGCTGCGCAGGCGCCGGAGCCAGCCGCTGCCGCCAGCACCGCAGTCAAGCGATGATTCTGGTGCGCGCCGTTTGGTCATAATCGGCCGGGTGAACAGCGCAAAACTCCCCCATCATGACCAGTGACCTGCGCTTCCTGGTCGTCGACGACTTCTCGACCATGCGTCGAATCGTCTGCAATCTGCTCAAGGAGAGCGGCTTCACCGAATTGGAAGAGGCAGAGGACGGAACCGCCGCCCTGGGCAAGCTGCGCAACGGGCATTTCGACTTCGTCGTGTGCGACATCAACATGCCCAATGTCAACGGCCTGCAACTGCTGGCTGAGGTCAAGAAGGACCCGGCGCTCAAGCACATCCCGATCCTGATGGTGACTGCCGAGGCGCGCAAGGAAGATATCCTGCTGGCAGCGCAGCTCGGCGCTGCGGGTTACGTGGTCAAGCCATTCACCAAGGCCATCCTCGAGGAAAAAGTGATCTACATCCTCAAGAAACTCGGCCTGCAATAAGCGCACCGGAAGTTTGCCGTCAGCGCGCAGCGCGGGCCGGCTGCCTGCAGGTTGGCAACGCTTCTGGACGGCAGTCGCAGAGCCGGGCGAAGTGGCCGGTCATACGCCGCCTATTCGGGCTTTAGTTTGACCGTGCCCTGATGACAATCGTGGAACCACCACATCCCGAGCGTCATGGAATCGTCCAGTCAGGACCGGAACCTACCGGCAACCGAGCGCAAGCTCCAAAAAGCCATCGACGATGGCCAGGTCACACGCTCGCGCGATCTGGGCCATCTCGCCGTGCTGGGCGTGGGCGCGCTGATGCTGATGGCCCTGGCCCCGACCATGCTCGAACGCCTGCAGATGCACATGGCGCGCCAGTTATCGTTCGATGCGGCCGCCGTGCGCTCGCCAGGAGTCATGCTCGACCGCCTGCAGGACATGGCGGTGTGGGGACTGATCGGTTGCGCGGTGTTCGCCAGCGCCATCATGGCCGCGGTCATCCTGAGCAACATCGCGGTCGGCGGCTGGGTCAATTCATCCAAGCCGCTGGTCCCCGACTTCAGTCGCATCAACCCTTTGAGCGGCTTCGGACGCCTGTTCACCAAGGACAAGCTGACCGAAGTCGGCAAGATGCTGCTGATCGTCAGCGTGTTGTCGAGCATCGGCGTGGTCTACATGAGCATGACGATCCAGCCGGTGGCATCGCTGATCATGCAGCCTTCGGTCAGGGCCCTCAAGTACATGAGCGACTGGCTGACCAACGGCATGGGACTGATGCTGGCGCTGATGCTGGTGGTGGCAGCCATCGACGTGCCGCTGCAGAAATTCCTGCACAAGTCGCGCCTGAAGATGTCGCACCAGGAGTACAAGCAGGAGAACAAGGAGAGCGATGGCAATCCGCATGTGAAGGGCCGGCTGCGCCAGCGCCAGCGCGAATTGTCGCAAAGCGGCAGCGTGGCGGCAGTCCCCAAGGCCGACTTCGTCGTGATGAACCCGACCCACTTTGCGGTGGCGATCCGCTACGACGAGAAGTCCATGCATGCGCCGCAGGTCATCTCCAAGGGTGCCGACCTGCTGGCCATGCGCATCCGCGACCTGGCACGCACCCATGCAATCCCGGTACTGCAGTCGCCAATGCTGGCGCGGGCGTTGTACGCCAATGCCGAGATCGGCCAGGACATCCCGTCCAGCCTGTACACCGCGGTGGCGCAGGTGCTGGCCTATGTCTACCGGCTCAAGGCGGCATTGCGCGGCGAAGCGCCGATGCCAGGCGAGCCGCCCGAGCCTGAAGTCCCGGTCGAACTCGACCCGCAATCGCGCGCTGCACAAGGGTCGCAATGAATCCGCTGATCAAGAACCTGCAGGCCAAGCTCGGTCCGTACGCGAACTTCGCCAAGGGCGCGTCCGCGCCAGCCCTGGTGATCGCCGTGCTGGCCATGATGGTCCTGCCCCTGCCACCGGGATTGCTCGACGTGTTCTTCACGATCAATATCGCGGTGGCGCTGATGGTGATGATGGTGGCGGCCTACATGTTGCGCCCGCTGGACTTCGCGGCATTCCCGGCAGTGCTGCTGCTCACCACGCTGATGCGCCTGTCGCTGAACGTGGCCTCGACCCGGGTCGTGCTGATGGACGGTCATACCGGCCCCGGTGCGGCCGGCGCGGTCATCGAGGCGTTCGGTCATTTCCTGATCGGTGGCAATTTCGCGGTCGGCCTGATCGTGTTCCTGATCCTGGTGGTGATCAACTTCGTCGTGATCACCAAAGGTGCGGAGCGCATCGCCGAGGTGTCGGCCCGGTTTGCGCTGGACGCGATGCCAGGCAAGCAGATGGCCGTCGACGCCGATCTCAACGCCGGCACCATCGACGAGAAGGAGGCCAAGCGCCGGCGCGCCGAAGTGTCTGAAGAAGCCGACTTCTATGGTTCTATGGACGGTGCGTCCAAGTTCGTGCGTGGCGACGCGGTGGCCGGCATCCTGATCCTGCTGATCAACATTCTGGGCGGCTTCACGGTGGGCGTGCTGCAACACGGGCTCACTGCCGCGCAGGCCGCCGACAGCTACATCCTGCTGGCGGTCGGTGATGCACTGGTCGCGCAGATTCCGGGCCTGCTGATTTCGGTCGCCGCGGCGATGGTGGTTTCGCGCGTGGGCAAGGAGCAGGACCTCGGGCGCCAGATCGTGCACCAGATGTTCGTCTCACCAAGGGTGCTGGGCATCGCCGGCGGTATTCTGTTCGTGCTCGGCATCATCCCCGGCATGCCGCACCTGGTGTTCCTGTCGATCGCCGCGGTGCTGGGATACATCTCCTGGGTGCTGGCGCACAAGGTCGTGGTGCCGCAGCCCGACGCGGCGAGCGACGCGGTGCCGGTCAATGACGGTGAAGCCAGCTGGGACGACCTGCAGCCGGTCGACCAGCTCGGACTGGAACTGGGCTACCGGCTGATTGCGCTGGTCGACAAGACGCGACAGGGCGACCTGCTCAATCGCATCAAGGGTGTGCGCAAGAAGTTCGCCCAGGAGGTCGGATTCCTGCCGCCGGCGGTCCATGTGCGCGACAACCTGGAACTCAAGCCCAGCGGCTACCGCATCACGCTGCGCGGCGTCATCGTCGGCGAAGGCGAAGCATTCCCAGGCATGTTCCTGGCCATCAATCCGGGCGGCATCACGACGCCGCTGATAGGCACCCCGACGACCGATCCGGCGTTCGGGCTGCCCGCGCACTGGATCGACGAACGCCAGAAAGAAGCGGCGCAAATGGCCGGCTTTACGGTTGTTGATTCCGAGACCGTGATGGCCACGCATTTGTCACACTTGATGCAGGTGCAAGCCTCGCGTTTATTGAGCCGCACCGAGACCCAGCAACTGGTCGAGCATGTCGCCAGGCTGGCGCCCAAACTGATCGAGGAAGTCGTCCCGAAAATGGTATCCATCGCCGTGTTCCAGAAAGTCCTGCAGCTGTTGCTGGACGAATCGGTGCACATCCGCGATATCCGCACCATCGTCGAATCGCTGGCCGAACATGCGGCCACGGTCACCGATCCGGCCGAACTGGCCAAGAGAATCCGCATTGCGTTGTCGCCCGCCATCGTGCAGCAGATCTACGGCCCGTCGCGCGAGCTCAACGTGATCGCCATCGATCCGCCACTCGAGCGTCTTCTGGTTCAGGCCCTGGGCAATGCCGCCGGTCCGGCGCTGGACCCAGGCGTGGCCGATATGTTCACCCGCAACGCTGCCGAAATCGCCCTCAAGCAGGAAGAAAGCGGCGTACCGGCCTGTCTGCTGGTGCCCGACCCGATCCGCAGTGCGATCGCGCGCCTGGTGCGTCGCGTCGCGCCGCGCCTGCAGGTGCTGGCGCACAGCGAAATCCCTGAAACCCACACCATCCGAATCGGCCCCATCCTGCGAGGTGCAGCAACATGAACATCCAACGATTTACCGGCGCGACGGCGCGCGAGGCACTGGCCAAGGCCCGCCATGCCTTTGGCGACGGCACACTGATCCTGTCCAACCGCCAGACCGCGCTGGGTGTCGAGGTGATGGCCACAACCGAAGACAGCGTATCGACGCTGGACGTTCGCGCCAGCGTCGCGCCGGCACCAGTACCTGCACAGCGCCCGCTGCCGGCTACTGCGCCGGCGCCAGCCACTGTGACCGCTGCGCAGCGCATGGCGGTGGCACGCGTGCTGCCGGAGTCGCACCAGCAGGTCGCACAGGACACGGCACAAATGGCCATGAGCACCTTGTCGTTCCAGGACTATGTGCGTGAGCGCATGTTGCGCCGCCGTCAGACCGAATCTCCAGTGGCGGCCGAAGAACTGGGCCTGCGCGCGCCACAGCAGAACGCGCCGGCACCGGTCCGCGCGAGTGTGCCGGTCAACACCAGGCCTGCAGCGGCGCCACCGTCACCGGCCCATGCGCGCAGCGTGGGCGCACGCAGCATCGCCGATGAATTGCAATCGATGCGCGACCTGATCGAGGATCGCTTCAACACCTTCGCCTGGCTGGGTCAAGCGCGCCAGAATCCGATTCATTCCAACCTGATGCTCAAGCTGGTGCGCGCAGGATTCTCGCCGACGCTGGCCCGCGCGATCCTGGAACGAATGCCCGAGGCACTGGGCGCGCCGGAAGCCATGCACTGGATGATGGAGGCAATCCGGCGCAACATTCATACCGATGACGGACAAGCCCCGCTGTACCAGGAAGGCGGCGTGTATGCCCTGGTTGGTGCCACCGGCGTGGGCAAGACCACCACCGCGGCCAAGCTGGCCGGCTTGTGCGCCGAGGTCCACGGTGCGGCCAGCGTCGGCCTGATCACACTGGACACCCAGCGTGTCGGCGCCCATGCGCAACTGCGCGAACATGCACGCGGGCTGGGCCTGGTGGCACATCTGGCGCATGACCGCGCCGCGTTGCAGGACCTGCTCGGCCTGTTCTCGGCCAAGAAAATGGTGCTGATCGATACCACCGGACTGGCGCCACGCGACCCGCGCAAGAACGACGCACTCGACGTGCTGGACCTCCCCGGCGTTCGCCGTCTGCTGGTGCTCAATGCGGGCACCCATGGGGACACACTGGACGAGGTAGTGGCCGCGTTCAAGTCCTCCGAAGCGCAGGCTACCGTATTGTCCAAGATCGATGAAGCCGTCAAGCTCGGCCCGGCGCTGGATGTGGCAATCCGCCATCAACTGGTGCTGCGCGGCGTGACCAACGGCCAGAAGGTACCGCAGGACTGGGATGCCGCCGACGCCGGCGAGCTGGTGCGCCAATCGATGCGCACCGATACCAAATCGGCGTTCGACCCGCGCGCCGCGGACCTGGGCTTTCTGTTCATCGCACCCGAACATGGCAGCGCCGGCACGGCAAACGCCAACGCCTGATGCAGGACCATAGGCTGAACATCCAGGAACACCACGACAGGGACCCGACTTGCGCTACCATGAGCCAACATCCAGTTTCCGGCCTGCCCCGGCAGCGCCGACGGGAGAGTTATTGATGTACACCGCCAAGGGCCAGCTCGACCGCAACGCCCTGATCCGACAATACCAGCCTCTGGTGCGCAGACTGGCCCACCACATGATGGCGAAGTTACCTGCCAGCGTGCAGGTGGACGACCTGATCCAGGTCGGCCTGATCGGATTGTCGGAAGCATTGACCCGCTACGAGGCTACGCAGGGCGTACAGTTCGAAACCTTTGCGACCCAGCGCATCCGCGGCGCCATGATCGACGAGCTGCGCGAGAACGACTGGATGTCGCGCGGCTCGCGCAAGAGCCAGAAAGACATCGAACAGGCGCTGCGCAGGCTCGAGCATCAGCTCGGACGCAGCCCGCTCGAATCCGAAATTGCCCAGGAACTGGGCATGAGCCTGTCCGACTACCAGACCTTGCTGGGCAAGGTGCGCGGCACGCAGCTGGTCTACCTCGAAGACATGTCCAAGGGCGGTGACGGCGACGACGGCTTCCTCGACCACCATGACGTGGCAGACGATTCGGCAGATCCGATGGCCGTGTTGCGTGACCAGCGCCTGCGCGAATCGCTGGTCGCAGCGATCAAGAACCTGCCAGAACGCGAGCAGTTCGTCATGAGCATGTACTACGAGCAGGACATGAACCTGAAAGAGATTGCCGCAGTGCTGGGTGTGACCGAGTCACGTATTTGCCAGTTGCACAGCCAGTCCATCGCCCGGCTGCGGGCCAAGATGCGTTCGCACTGACCTCGCGCGGCGTGGCGACTCGGCTTGCCGCAGCCACCGGCCGTGGCATAAGCCCTCAGTGTCTGGCGAAAATCAGAAGCTGCGGAACGTAGTGGCCTTGCCGGTGCTGCCGCGCGCGTATCGCGCCAGTGCGCCGGAATAGGTATCCGACCGGGTCTGCGGCACCAGCGAGTGCAACGATTGCTCGACCGCCGCGGAGCGGCGCAGCAGCGCTTCGCGTTGCATTGCAATGTCGCGGGCAACCCGCACCAGACGCTCGCGTAACGCCTCCCTCATGGCCGAGACGCCGTCGATACCGCGCAAAACCAGCGCCAGCGCATGCGCACTGTCGTACAAATCCCGGGTGGCGGCGTGCACCTGTTCGGGCACACCTTTTAACAGCGCCTGCCCGGTCGCGACAACACTGCGCTCGGCCTGGGCCAGCGCTTGCTGGATATCGGGGTGCAAGCTGATCAGGGGCATGGCGACTCTCCTTGGTGTGGTCAGGAAATGGCGCCGGCCCGGTCAGGAGGATGTGCGCTGCAACATTTCCCGTGCATTTGCCAGCAATTTGTCGGCAATCGCCCCTGCGTTCACGGAATAGGTCTTGTCGGCAAGCGCCTGCTTCATCGCGTTGACCTTCTCGACGTCAACGTCGGTTGCGGTCGAGGACTCCTTGTCCAGCCCACGCGCCAGTGCAGACACCGTGACGGAAGCACTCGGCGCCTTGCGTTCGTTGCGCGCAACGTGGGCCACTTCCGGGCCAACCTTGGCGGCAGCGGACTGGCTATTGGACGTGTTTGCAACGGATGGATCGTTTTGGTGGCCGATTTTCATGATGTTCCCCACGGCTGTGACAGACACAGCATCGTACGATAGCTATCGGCCGTGGAGCGGGAAACTTGAGCCATACCTGCACACAAAACACGGATTCACAGGTTGACTTGGACTGTACGCATGTCCAGCACGAGGCCGGAGACCACGCGGCCATTGTCAACCCGCACGCGCGCCATCTCTCCGACGACGCCAGCAGACAATGCCTGGCCACTTGAAGTCACACTGAATCCGGGGCCCTGGGCCACGATACGCACCATGCTTCCGGCCTGGAATACCTGTGCGGGTTTAACCATGCCACGGCGCAGCACCATTCCTGTGCGAAGCGTATGCGTCGCAGTCTGCCCGACCCACATCTGCGGATCTGCCAGCACTGACTGGTTCTCCTGCGCCCAGTCCACCTCGGCCAGTACCGCATCGTCCGGGGCCAACGTGGCGCCAGCCTGAATATCGGAGCGCATTACCCAGGTCTCGCCATAGGCCTGCACCTGCACCGGCAGGAACACATTCCAGCGCGACGCGCCCTCGAGGCAACGCAGACCGATGCGGGTCTTGCCCCACAACCGACTTCCAGTCGGCAAATAGGGCTCGATCTGGGCACATGGCGCCAGCGTGAGGCGATTGTCCAGCGCGCCGACTTGCACCACCATGCGCAGCGGAGCCGCGCCGTCCGGGCGCGTACTGGCAACGGCCTTCTCGATCCAGGACTGGCTCTCCTGCGCGATCTGCGTGGTCTGGTCCTGACCCTGCGCCGGCGCGATCACCGCCAGAACCAGCAGCAACACCGCGCCCGCGCCGCGCAGACAGTGCCGTAGCAAGCTCAGGTTCAGCCCCAGCTGGGTGTGTCGACTCTTTTCCATGCGACTACTTTAGACCGCAGCGCTGCACTGCGAAGCGCCCAAGTGCGGGCGGAAACCCGGCTTATTCCGGCTATCAATGCGTTCAAGCTTTTCCATAATCGTTTCACGCCCTGGCCTTGCCTCAGCCTTGGCGACCGAAACCATGAAGAGAGTTGCCACACCATGTTTGCCCAACTGACCGCCGGACTGGATTTCCAAGCCACCGCCCTGAGCCTGCGGGCCGAGCGCCAGCGCGTCATCGCCAGCAACATCGCCAATTCGGACACCCCCGGCTACGCCGCCCGCGACATCAACTTCAAGGAGGCGATGGCGGCCGCCACCGGGCACGGTAGCGCAACCTTGCCGCTGACGGTCAGCGCCGCGCCTGAATCTGGCCATATCCCGATTCCGGGAAACAGCAACGGCGCTGGCGGCACCTCGGCGCAACTGGGCTACACGGTACAGACCCAGCCCGCCATGGACAACAACTCGGTCGACCTGGACCACGAACGGGCCAACTTCGTTGACAACGCCGTGCGCTACGAATCCACCCTGCGATTCATTAACGGCTACTCCAAGACGATCTTGAGCGCGATCCAGGGTCAGTAAGCACAACGAGATCCAAGGAGACACACGATGTCCATGTTTTCCATCTTCGGGGTATCCGGCAGCGCGGTCAGCGCGCAGTCGCAGCGCCTGAACGTCGTGGCCAGCAACCTGGCCAACGCGGATGCCGTGGCCGGACCGGACGGCCAGGCATACAAGGCACGGGAAGTGGTATTCCAGACCGTTCCGATGGGCAGCGACAGCTCGGCCGGCGTCAAGGTAAGTCGAGTGATCGAGAGCGATGCCCCGATGCACAAGATCCACAACCCAACCCATCCCATGGCCGACGCCCAGGGCTATGTGACCCAGTCCAACGTCAACACGGTGGAGGAGATGGTCAACATGATCTCGGCCTCGCGCTCGTACCAGAACAACATCGAAGTCATGAATACCGCCAAGTCTCTGCTGCTCAAGACGCTGCAGATGGGTCAGTAACCGTTCACCGAGAACATTCACCATGGTCAGCACCGCCGCCGTCTCCAATACCAGCGCCACAGCCGCCACCAGTGGCGTGACCACATCGAGCGCCAACCAGGGTGCCTCGGAGGACCGTTTCCTCAAACTGCTGGTCGCGCAGCTGAGCAACCAGGATCCGATGAACCCGATGGACAACGCGCAGATGACCTCGCAAATGGCGCAGATCTCGACCGTATCGAGCATCGAAAAGACCAATGCCTCGTTGGCCGGGCTCGCCGCACAGCTGGCGTCGATGCAGACGCTGCAGGCCGGCTCGCTGGTCGGTCGCGACGTGCTGATCGAGGGCAATCGACTGGCGATCCAGGCCGGCAAGGCCAGCGGTGCTGTCGACCTCGACCTGCCAGCCGACAAGGTGGTCGTCGATGTGCTCAGCGCCGGTGGCCAGGTGCTGGAGTCTTTCAACCTCGGCGCACTCAAGGCCGGCCGCAATGCCTTCGAATGGGATGCCCAGGCCCATACCAACGCCGAAGGCCTCACTTACCGCGTGACTGCCACTCAAGGCAGCGCGGTTGTGACCAACCGCACGCTGGCGCAAGACGGCGTGGTCGCAGTGGGCTCGGACAACGGGACCATGCAGGTCCAGTTGCGCAATCTGGGCAATGTCGGCTACGACAAGGTCAGGACGATCTTCTAAGGCACTGCACCCCCGGTTACCGCATCCCACCAGTCTCACCACGTTTTCACAGGACCTTCACCATGTCATTCCAAACCGGACTCTCCGGCCTGAACGCCGCCAGCCGCAACCTTGATGTGATCGGCAACAACATCGCCAACGCCAACACCGTCGGCGCCAAGGTCGGGCGGGCCGAATTTTCCGAAATCGTCGCAGCCTCGACGATTGCCGCCAACGGTCATACCGAAGGCATCGGCGTCGAAGTGGCGACGGTTTCGCAACAGTTCACCCAGGGTTCGGTCAATCTGACCGGCGGCGCCCAGGATATCGCGATCAATGGCGCGGGCTTTTTCCGTGTCACGCTGCCTGACGGTTCGGCAGCCTATACCCGCGCCGGCGAATTCAAGCTCGACACCGAAGGCAACATCGTGACCAATGCGAGCGCCAAGTTGATGGGATATCCCACCTCGGTCGATGGCGTCGCCACCAGCAGCACGCTGCAGCCCATGCAGTTGCCCACTTCGACGCCGATCCCGGCACGCGCCACCGCCGCCATCACCGCAGAATTCAATCTCAACGCGGCAGCGCCGGTGTGGAACGCCTCGGTGCCCAACGTGGCGCTGACCACCTATGGCACCTCGCTGACCACCTACGACTCCCAGGGCTCGGCCATTCCGGCTTCGGTCTACATGCGCAAGACCGCCAACGACACCTGGCAGGTCTACACCGATCCGACCAACGACGCCAGTGCCACCGCCTCGCTGGCCGCTACGCTGACGTTCGATGTCAATGGTCAATTGGCCAACAGCGTGCCAGCCACACCGACCATCAGCATCACCTCGCCGAATCCGACCATCGGTACGATCAACCCGACGTTGGACTTCTCGAAGGCAACCCAGTATTCCACGGCATTCACCGTGACCGACCTGCGCCAGGACGGCTACGCGCCGGGCGACTTCGTGGCCATGAGCATCGGCGAGAACGGCGTGATTTCGGCACGTTATTCGAACGGACAGACGCAGGCCGCCGGACAGATCGCGTTGGCGGATTTCCGCAATGTCCAGGGATTGCGCCCGACCGCCAACGGCAACTGGGTCGAGACCATCGCGTCCGGCCAGCCGATCGTGAGCGCCCCTGGCAGCGGCAAGTTCGGATCCTTGCGCGCTGGCGCGCTGGAAGAGTCAAACATCGACCTGACCGCCGAGCTGGTCAACATGATGACCGCACAGCGCACCTACCAGGCCAACGCGCAGACCATCAAGACCCAGGACCAGGTCCTGTCGACGCTGACCCAGCTGCGCTGATACACAGGCCCGCTGGACACTGACCCTCTTCTGACCAGGCAACACCATGGATCGACTCGTCTACACCGCGATGACCGGCGCCAACGCGGCCGCACACCGGCAGTCCGTGTTGTCCAACAACCTGGCCAACGTGTCCACCAACGGCTTTCGCGCCGAGCTCTCGGCTTACCGTGCCGTTCCGCTGCGCGGCGACGGCGCCACGACGCGGGTATTCGCCCTCGAAGCCACATCGGGCCACCTGGATGCGCCGGGCCCGTCGCAGACCACCGGACGTCCGCTGGACGTGCGCGCCACCGGCAATGCCTGGTTCGCAGTGCAGGGGCTCGACGGCACCGAGGCCTATACCCGCGCCGGATCGCTGCAGATCGGTCCGGACGGAACGCTGCAGACCATCAATGGCTTGCCGGTGTACTCCGACAGCAGCGCGCCGCTGACCGTGCCGGTGGGCGCCGAGATCTCGATCGCACCCAACGGCGATATTGGCGCCAAGACCAGCGGGCAACCCAGCACCGTGGTCGGCAAGCTCAAGATGGTCACGCCGACCGCCGACGATCCGCTCAAGCGCAGCGACGACGGCCTGTTCCGCACCGCCACAACCGACGCCCTTCCCGCCGACCCACTGGCGCGGCTGCAAAGCGGTGCGCTCGAGGGCTCGAACGTCAACCCGATCGAGAGCATGGTCGGCATGATACAGACCGCCCGCCAGTTCGAGCTGCAGATGCGGCTGGTCCAGACCGCCGAATCCAACGACCGCTCCGCCGGCCAGTTGCTCGGCCTGCAAGGCTGAGCCGGAACCGGCTTGGCACAGAACAAGGAACCCTCCCATGATCAACTCCCTGTGGATCTCCAAAACCGGCATGGAAGCCCAGCAGACCCAGCTGGACGTCATCTCGCACAATCTGGCCAACGTATCGACCACCGGCTACAAGCGCGCCAGTGCCGTGTTCGAGGATCTGATGTACCAGAACCTGCGCCAGGTGGGGTCGAACACCTCCGACCAGACCCAGCTGCCCACTGGCCTGCACCTGGGCCTGGGCGTACGCACGGTCGCCACCAGCCGCTCGTTCGCGCAAGGCACGATCCAGCAGACCTCGAACAATTTCGACGTCGCGATCCAGGGCAACGGCTTTTTCCAGGTCACCCAACCCGACGGATCCACTGCCTACACCCGCGACGGTTCGTTCCAGGTCGACAACCAGGGTCGGCTGGTCACCGCCAGTGGCATGCCGGTTGCCAACGGCGTGACCGTACCCGCCAATGCCAAGAACGTGGCGATAGCGAATGACGGAACCGTCACCGCGACGATTCCCGGCACCACGGCGCCGCAGCAGATCGGCAGCATCATCCTGGCCACCTTCATCAATCCGGCCGGCCTCGAGCCACAAGGCCAGAACCTGTTTGCGGAAAGCCCGGCTTCGGGACAACCCAACACCGGTGCACCAGGCGCCAATGGCATCGGTACGGTGACGCAGGGGTTCCTGGAGACCTCCAACGTCAACGTGGTGCAGGAACTGATCACGATGATCCAGACCCAGCGCGCCTACGAGATGAACTCCAAGGCGATCCAGACCTCGGACCAGATGCTGCAAAAGCTGGGCCAGTTGTGATGCCACTGCTGTCCCTCGTCCGAACCGCCATGGGTGCGTTGCTGGTGGCCTTGCTGGCCAGCGGCTGCGATTCGCTGCCCAAGACCGAACGGGTCGAATTCACGCAACCGCTCTCGCCGGTCGTTGCGGCCTTGCCCACGGCCCGCCCCGTCTCCGGCAGCCTGTACCACGCCGCCAGCTACCGTCCGCCGTTCGAGGATAGGCGCGCACGCCTGGTCGGCGATGTGGTGACCATCCTGATCACCGAGAAGGTCACGGCAAGCCAGAAATCCACGTCAACGGCCAATCGCACCTCTTCGATGAACGCCGGCCTGACGGCCTTCCCGTTCGCAAACGCCACCACGCTGGGCAAGCTTTCGCTGAATTCCTCGACCAACAACGACTTTTCGGGCGCCGGCGCCACCGAGAGCGCCAACCAGTTCTCCGGCACCATCACCACCACCGTAGTCGACGTGCTGCCCAACGGTCACCTGGTCGTGACCGGCGAGAAGCAGATCGGCGTGAACCAGAACGTCGACGTGCTGCGTTTCTCCGGCACGGTCGACCCACTGGCCATTCAGGCCGGCGGCCTGGTCAGCTCGACCCAGGTCGCCAACGTGCGCATCGAATCGCGTGGCCGGGGAGCGCAAAACGAGGCGCAGACCGTCGGCTGGATCGCGCGCTTCTTCATGGCCCTGTTGCCATTCTGAGTACCAGGTCATGTCCATCTTCGCCGTCGTCGATTCCCGCTTGCGTCCATGGAGCCGGCTGGCCGCATTGCTGCTGGTCTGCGCCGTGTCGGCCACGCCGGCCCTGGCCTCGCGCATCAAGGAGGTGGCCGCTGTCGAAGGCGTGCGCACCAACCAGCTGACAGGCTTCGGCCTGGTCGTGGGGCTGGACGGCACTGGCGACCAGACCACGCAGATGCCCTACACCTCACAGGGTCTGAGCAACTACCTGCAGCAGATGGGCATCACGTTGCCAGCGGCCAGCGTCTCGCAACTGCAACTCAAGAACGTGGCCGCGGTACTGGTGACCGCACAGCTGCCGGCCTTTGCCCGTCCCGGCCAGGCCATGGACGTCAACGTGTCGTCGCTGGGCAACTCCAAATCGCTCAAGGGTGGCATGCTGATCAGCACCGCGCTGCGCGGCGTCGATGGCGAGGTTTACGCGCTGGCCCAGGGCAGCCTGATCGTTGGTGGCGCCGGCGCTTCCGCGGGCGGCAGCAAGGTGCAGATCAACCATCTCAGCGCCGGTCGCATACCGGGCGGAGGACAGGTCGAGCGCGCGGTGCCGACGCCGCTGCTCGAAGGCGACACGATCTCGCTGGGCCTGTTGGCCTCCGACTTCCAGACCGCCCGGCGCGTCGCTGAATCGATCAACCGCCGCTTTGGTCAGGGCTTCGCGCGGGCATTGGACGGCCGTACTGTCGAAGTGCGTGCGCCAATCGATCCCAATGCGCGTGTCAACTTCATCGCCGAGATGGAGGAGTTGTCACTGGAGAACTCGATTCCAGCGGCGAAAGTCGTGATCAATGCCCGCACCGGTTCGATCGTGCTCAACCAGGCGGTGACGCTGGGGCCTTGTGCGATCGCCCATGGCAACCTGTCGATCACCATCAGTTCGACCCCGGTCGTCAGCCAGCCCAACCCTCTGTCCGCGGGGCAGACCGTGGTGACACAGAAGTCGAACATCCAGATCACGCAGGAGCCCGGCATCCTGAT
>JBDTMH010000010.1:0-40667 GCA_039934375.1 Burkholderiaceae bacterium
GATTCATAAAGATGCATGGCTGATGATTGCGGTCTTGGTCAGGCGCACCGCAATGCATTGCGCAGAAAAATTCGAGTAATGTCTGTGTGTGCGGTTCTTGCACAAAGTGTAAAGACACTTCAGCGTAGCGCCCATGAAGTGAACGGTTGGATGCGTTTGAAATCACGTTCAGTATGGCTCATCAGAAGCACTTGCCAATGTCTGCTCCTGGTCGCGAGGCCCCGACCGGAGGGCGCTACTGAGCCTTGCCGTTGAGGCCCGGTTTGTGCGGAGTGCCAGGCGGCGTCATCTCACGTTCAGCCACGGCTTTGGGCCAGTGACAAACCGGAGGGGTCACGACTTGCCCCAAGGAGCACGACCAATATGCTGCATGGCTCCAAACTTCGGTTGCGCCAAGCGTGGCGGGTTCCGTTCTGGACGTAGGTGTCGCCAGCGCGAAGCTCTCTTGCGGTGCCGTCATCGAGCTCCAGCCAGATGCGACCCGAGATGATGTACCCGAAGTCAATGCTGTCGCTGGTGTGCATACCGGGGCTGTCCTGCTCCAGGTGGGACATGAGCCCAGGAAAGAGGCGCTCCGCCTCGGAGTATGAGGCGCGCACCTCTTCCGGCTTGGGCGGCGTTGAACGCGCGGCAGCGATGGTGAAGATGCCGAACCGGAAGCCGGAATCCGGCGGAAAGTAGGTTTGGTAGGTCGGCTCTACGCCAGCGTCTGGGAACGCGGGACGCGTGTCGCCGCCCCACAAGCGTAGGAACTCAAAGTTGCTGTCGGGCCAAACGCGTGGCGTTACTTCCTCGTCGCTGACAAAAACAGCCTTCTGGTTGTCTGAGTGGCCGGTGACCAAGCGGCGAACTGGCATAGCGCCTCCGAATTTCTGATGCGAATTACAACGTATAGGCGAGCGACGCCAATAGGCGTCTGCTCCGTTGGCGGAATAGCTCTCATTGGGACAGCGCGATTCTGTGCCTCGGCTGACGCTCGCCAGCATGCAGCGGCGGCGTAACGCCAGTTCGAAATGCAATTCTGCGCGCTTGCAGTAGGAACCGCAATGACCGTTATTGATCGAAAACACTTGTCCGCCGGCTTTACAAACCGCTCGTTACGGCGCCGGCCGGTAGATACTCCTGATGACCAATGGCCGCGTCGGTTTGCTCGGTACCCGAGAAACCAGTCGCCACGAATGCGGAGCCCATCGTGCAATCACCTGTAATCGTCGCCCTCGACTTTGAGACCGAGCTTGATGCCATGGATCTGGTGCGGCAATTTGGCGCTGAGTCAAGCTTCTACAACGTTGGCCTGCAACATGAAATACCGAACTCCATAATCGGAGGCGGCAGCGCCGCAGGCAAGCTTGGCGTGAGCATGGTTACGATGCATTCATCGGGCGGCGGCGCCGTTCTCAAAGTGCGGTCGCCGCAGTCGTGCCATATCCGAGGCTCAAGGTTCTTGCGCTCACAGTCGTCACCAGTCTCTCGGACAGCGACTTGCCGGAAATCGGCCTAGCCCCGTCCGCCGAGCAGCAGGTTGACCTTCTCTCCCAACTCGAAGCGAACTGTGGTTGCCACGGTGTCGTCGCGGCCGCACAGGAAGCTGCTCGTCTCTCCAGGCGTCTTCCTGCTGCGTGCCAATCGTGACTCCGGGAATACAGCTTCGCGGCGCTGCAGGCAATGACCAGGTGCGCGTTGCCACTCCGTCCAGTGCGCGAGAGAACGGTGCGACCCACGTCGTTATCGGTCGCTCCATAACAAGAGCGTCAAACCCTCGCGAAGCATTCGCCCACGCGTGGGCAGGCTTCCAACCTCCAAGTGGTGCAGAACCACTCGCGGAATGGCCGCTCTTGGCCGGGCCCTGCCGACTTACAGGTGCCGAAGCCAATATAGGACAGTCGATTGACGACATTGGAGCCAGCGCATGCCCCGGTGATGTGGGAAATCTTGCGACACGGCTGGCGAGGCGACAAGGAGGGCTTAAGCGCGTGCTGGGTTGCCATTTGATAGCGAGCCTGTGCCCTCATCGTCACTTTGTGCGGGTCGTTGAACTTACGTGCCGTTGCAAATGCACCATCGCAATCAGCTTTTGCGCCCGAATATGGAGGTGTATACGTCACAAGGGGGTCACATGAGAATTGATTTGAAGGTCGAGCTTCATTGCATCAACTGCCAAGCCGAGCAGTTCGTGCGCGTGAACGGTCCTTCTCCTCTGGACCCGCTTGTTCGATGCTGCGTCTGTGGGAAGCTATATTTATTGCGCCAACTCACTTTAGACAGGATACATGAGGAGGAGAGCCGCCTCGCGGCAGAGGTAGCCTCAACAGATTTCGATGCCCTTTTTCCTTTTTTCCACCGCGAGACTGGGGAATGCGCGAACGTTGTGAGCAGCTATCAAAAAGCGCCAGAATCTGGCGGTACGAAAAAAGCAGGCATGGAAGTTGCCGTTCCGTAGCCGTGTCAATGGCGAGCGTCGACCCAGCAAGGTGGGGTTGAAGTTGACTCCATTTCAAGGAGAGTAGAGGCAAGTCGATGTTGACTGTCAGCTCTCGTGTAAGACCCGACGGTCTATGAAAAATCGGTCATTTCAGTAAATATTCTCGCGAACCTCAACAGTGTCTCAGACCCTACGCGCCGGCTTCATCTACTTCGCTCTTGTGCTCGGTGTTGGCTTTATGCTTGGAGTTCTTCGTGTTCCATTCCTTGTTCCACGCATCGGGGAGCGATGGGCCGAGCTCGCTGAAATGCCAATTATGGCGACGGTAATTTTCTTGGCGGCAGGTTACATACTTCGGCAATTCCCCGACGTTCGTTCTCCGGCGCGTTCATTGTGGGCGGGAATTCTGGCCTTTGCACTATCTGTCAGTGCAGAATTGGGGCTCGCAACGCTGCTCCAAGACAAGACGTTGTCAGAGTTCATCAGCAGTCGAGACAAAGTTTCAGGCTCGGTTTACGTCGCTTTGTTGTTGGTGTTCGCCGTGATGCCACGGCTTCGCTTGTCGGGCTCGATCCGCATTCAAGCGCGCCCTGAACGGTGATGATGCGCCGAGCTTTCAGACCACCTTGTCGCTTCGTTACGTGACGTTGGCGCGATCGACAATGCTGGAAGCCCAAGAACAGTTGGCGTCCACGAAGTTGCGTGCCGTCAAGATTGCGCACACGGCCATCTGAGCCATTTTCGCTTCCTGCGTTCTCGCGATTCCCGCAGCCTCGTCGCTAGGTCACTTCCGAACTGCGGCGTGGTTGGCCGCTATCGTCTTTGGCGAGGTGGTCGTGCTCCTCGTCAACGCATGGAGTTGTCCGCTCACCGTCATCGCTGCACGATACGCACCAGACAGAAGTGCCAACTTCGACATCTACCTTCCCCGGTGGCTCGCCCGAAACAACAAGTCCGAATTTGGCACGCTCTATGTAGTCGGAGTCAACGTCGCGGCCGCACAGTGGATGTTTTCGAGGGGCTAGCATGTTTGCCGCGTTGCGCCATGCGACCTTTTCATGCCTGGTCGCAAGACCGTTTGACTTCTTGCAGGGCGCTGGAACTTGACATTGAAATCGGTGCTGTCGGCCAACCAAGGAAACACACGCGAGCATTGGTTTTTGCGCTTGCGTGGGCCAACAGCGTAACAAGGCCCTGCAGGACACGGCATTGTCTAGACGATGCACAAATTCGTCTGAAAATTGGCCTGCTGACATGACGCTGTCAGTAGCACTGGCGCAATATGACGTTCTCTTCACTTCTCTGAGAACACATCATGACAAACGCAATCAGCTGGTTTGAGATTCCCACGACGCATCTGGACCGGACACAACCGACCGCGCCAAAGGTGTCTGAAGCGGGCACCTTGGTATACCTTGATGCGTCACCCTCACTGGATGCGGCGCTGACGCGTGTACTTGATCAAGGTGGTTCTGTGGTGATGCCCCGGCTGTCCCTGACTGACGATCTGGGCGTCATCGCCCACATCCACGACTTGGATGGCAATCGTGCCGGCCTGCACGCTCTGGCCTGAACGAGGAACACAACGTGACCGGCAATTGGATTGCTGTAGCCAGTGCAGAACATGCGCGACGCGGGTGCGCGACGCTTGAGCAGGGCTACATGCAGGTATGTCATGGCAAGGTTGCACCGTTGAAACGTGTAGGCCCTGGTGATCGCGTGGTCTACTACGCGCCCACGGTCACTATGGGCGGCAAGGACAAACTGCAAAGCTTTGTGTCCATCGGCATCGTGCAGCCAGGCGAACCGTATCCATTCGACATGGGCGGTGGTTTTGTGCCTTATCGGTTGAATGTGATTTATGCCGCCGCCCGGGAGGCTCCCATCGCGCCATTGCTGGATCAACTGGAGTTTGTCGAAGACCGCAGCAGATGGGGATACAAGTTTCGCTTCGGCCTGTTCCGCGTCAATGATCACGACATGTCATTGATTGCGAATTCCATGAAGGCGAAGCGGGATGCGCTGGACTTCAGCGACTGAATTCAACCGTATCATGACTGTCAGATCAATGCGCTGCCCTGCAGCTAGCTTTGCATATGCGCCGTGCCGACCGTTTGTTCCAGATCGTTCAGATCATCCGCGGGCGGCGCCTGACAACCGCTGCATTGTTGGCCACGCAGCTCGAGGTATCCGAGCGTACCGTCTATCGCGATGTCGCTGACCTGCAGCGGCAAGGCGTTCCGATCGAAGGCGAAGCTGGAGTCGGCTATCGCCTGGGGCGTGGCTTTGATCTTCCGCCACTGATGTTCACGCGAGACGAAGCGCGTGCACTGGTCGCCTCGGTTCGCATGGCGCAGGTCTGGCAAGACCCGGAGTTGGCCCAGGCGTCTCAGGTCGCATTGGGGAAAATTCTGTCGGTGCTGCCGGCATCGGCCAGGGCCGCTGCGCAGAGCATGGCGATCTATGCGCCTCCCGTGGGACTGGAGCCTTCTGTTCAACACGCATTGGGAATTCTGCGCAATTGCGCGCAAGCGCGTCGCAAAGTGCAGTTTGACTACCGCGATGCAAAAGCATCGGCAAGTCAGCGGACCGTGCGCCCATTGGCTTGCTTTTATTGGGGCAGCGTCTGGACTCTGGCCGCATGGTGTGAAGCGCGTCGCACGTTCCGCAGTTTCCGACTTGATCGGATGGCTGCTGTATCGATCGTGGAAGGTAGCACGGGTTTGTTCAATGATGAGTCGGGTAAGACGCTAACTGACTACCTGCGCAGTGCGGCCCCTCCCAGGATGCAGGAGAAGCTGACAAGTTCGACTTGATTGGCGGGTCCGTTTCCAGCGCGAGCGGTCAATGCAGGGCACGCAAGAGACGCTGGGTCTTGTTGACTGCAAATGGATAGCAGCTGCACCCAATGGATC
The DNA here is from genome assembly GCA_039934375.1 of Burkholderiaceae bacterium. Lineage (GTDB taxonomy): Bacteria > Pseudomonadota > Gammaproteobacteria > Burkholderiales > Burkholderiaceae_C > CAISIP01. The sequence continues at coordinate 5,338 of JBDTMH010000010.1, forward strand.
TAGAACAGGTTTTCTTGATTGTTGTGGATCAGCCAGATATTGCCGCCTGCACATGAAAAAGCCCCTCGATGAGGGGCATTTCGGCGGGGTTCCAGGCCGGAGCAAGGCTGCGGTCCGGACTTGCAGTGGGCTTACAGCTTCTGGCGTTGCATGAAGTTGTCGAACGTGGCCTCGGTGAAGCGGAACCACAGGTTCTGGTCGCGGCGGAACGCAGCGTAGTCGGTATAGATCTTCTTCCAGGCCGGGTTGGAGTTGTTGAGTTCCGCGTACAGCGCTTCGGATTCCTTGAACGCAGCATCCATCAGCGCGGTCGGGAACGCGAACAGCTTGGCACCCTTGCTGACCAACTCCTTCAGCGCGCCAGGGTTCCACGCATCGTACTGGGCCTGCATGTTGGTGTGCGCGAACGCGGCGGCCGCCTGGATGATTGCCTTGTACTCCGATGACAGGCCCTCATAGGCCTTGGTGTTGACGTGCAGGTCGAGCTGCGGGCCACCTTCCCAGTAACCAGGGTAGGCGTAGTTTTGTGCCACCTTGTAGAAGCCCAACTTCAGGTCGTCGTATGGGCCTACCCACTCGGCCGCATCGATGGTTCCTTTTTCCAGTGACTGGTAGATCTCGCCGCCGGGAATGTTGGCTGCTATGCCGCCGATACGCTCCCACACCTTGCCGCCAAAACCACCGGTACGGAACTTCAGGCCCTTGATGTCGGCCAGCGACTTGATCGGTTTGCGGAACCAGCCGCCCATCTGCGCACCGGTGTTGCCCATCGGGAAGTTGATGATGTTGTACTGGGCGTAGAACTCGCGCGTCAGCTTCAGGCCATTGCCCTGGTACATCCAGGCGGTTATCTGGCGGCTGTTCAGGCCGAACGGGATCGCGCAGCCGATGGCAAACGTCGGGTCCTTGCCGAAGTAGTAATACGCTGCGGTGCTGGCCATCTCGACCGTGCCGGCCTGGACCGCGTCAATCGTGCCGAAGGCCGGTACCAGTTCGCCGGGGCCGTGCGTGGTGATTTCGAACTTGCCGCCGCTCATTTCCTTCACCTGTTTGGCAAAGACGTCGGACACGCCGAACAGGGTGTCAAGTGATTTGGGGAAGCTCGAGGTCAGGCGCCAGCGCAGCGCGGTCTGTGCATGCACGATGGCGGGAGCGGCAGCTGCTGCCAGAATGCCTGCGAGGCCTGCATTCTTGATGATGGAACGACGATCCATGGATTTATCTCCTTCTTGAATTGAAAGCACCGCTGCCATGTGGCAGGGTACGGTTTGACAACGGTGACCCTCAGAAGTCACCATGATTGCTTGTCCATGTTCATTTTCAGGCCAGGTGTGCCGGGGCGGCAGGGGGCAATCCCTTAGTAGCGGAGTAAGTTCGCGGTCAGTTTGTGGGAAATCGGGTTGGCTTTGTCGTCTCGCCGACATTCGGCCAGGCAGAACGTTCCTGTTTCCAGGTTTATCCGCTGGCATAAGATTGATGCATGGTCACATCGCTTATCCGCGGCATCGATTCTCCCGACATGCGTTCTGCCGGGCGGGACCTGCTGTCGGTGGCCCTGATGGACGCGCGCAACCACACGCTGCATCTGGCGTCGCAACTGGTTGCGGCGGACACCCGGGCGCGTGAGGCCCGCGCCGGCCCGGATACGCGGGCCCATGGCTTGGCATGGGAGCTGGGCCACATCGGCTGGTTCCAGGAGTGGTGGATTGCGCGCAACATGCAACGGGCCAAGGGCCGGCGCTGCGATCCGCTCGCCACCCGATTGCCGCCGCTCGAACCCAGTGCGGATCGGTGGTGGGACGATGGGCAGGTGGCGCCCGCACAGCGCCGCTCCATGGTGCTGCCCGACATCGACACGCTCAAGGGTTATCTGCTGGCGACGCTGGAGAGCACGCTCGAACTGCTCGAGACCGCCGGCGATGGCGACGAGGGGCTGTATTTTTATCGTCTGGCATTGGCGCACGAAGACATGCACGGCGAAGACCTGATCGTCATGGCGCAGGCGCTGGGCGTATCACTCGACATTGAGCTGCCGGGCTCGCTGGCGTCCCGTGCGCCGCTGCTGGTGCCGGCAACGCAGTGGAACATGGGTAGTGCGGACGGAGCGGGGTTTTCGTTCGACAACGAGCGCATGCAGCATCCGGTGGCGGTGCCTGAATTCGAGATCGATGCGCAGGTCGTGCGCTGGGCGCAGTACGTGGAATTCGTCGATGACGGTGGCTACGACCGCTGCGAGTTGTGGCATCCGCAGGGCTGGCAGTGGTTGCAGTCCAAGGCTGAGGCCGAAGGATCGGATGCCGGTGGACGCGCGCCGCGTTTCGTGCAACAGATCGGCGTTGCCAGTGGTGCGGTGATGCAGACCCGCTTCGGCGTCGACCGACGCATGCTGGGCGGGCAATGTGTCACCCATGTGAGCTGGTGGGAGGCCGACGCCTGGTGCCGCTGGGCCGGCCGGCGCCTGCCAGCCGAAGTCGAGTGGGAGCTGGCCGCGCGTACGGCGCAGCGGCGCGGATTTCGCTGGGGCGAAGTCTGGGAGTGGACCGGCAGCACGGCGCGGCCGTATCCGGGCTTCAGCGCCGATCCGTGGCGAGACTATTCGCAACCCTGTTTCGGCAGCCACAAGGTGATGCGGGGAGCCTCGTTTGCCAGCCGTGAACGCATGAAACACCCGCGCTTCAGGTACTTTCAGCTGCCGCAGTGTGACCAGCTGTTTTCCGGCTTCCGCTCTTGCGCCTTGTGAATGTCCACCAGGGCAACAGCTCGCGCAGCGACAGCACCTCACCACTGTGGGCCGGCATGTAACCAGCCATGGCCGATAGCTGTTGCTGCCACTCGGCACTTTGCAGCAGATGGCGCAAGGCCAGTGTGGCTGGCTTGTCCAGTGCGCTGCGCAGACACACCAGGTGGTAGTTCTCGCTGGCCAGAGCGATGAAATCCAGTCCCTGGCGGCGTGCAGCGACCTCGATGCCGAGCCCGACGTCGGCCTGACCGGCTGCCACGGTATGCGCCACCGCAGCATGCGAAGGTTCGGTGTGATCGAACCCCCGGATCTGCGCCGGCGCCAGCCCCTGCCGGCCCAGCAGTTCCTCGAGCAGCACCCGGGTTCCAGTGCCGCGCGCCCGGTTGACGAAACGTGCTTCGCTGCGCACCACGTCCTGCAGTGAGTCCAGTCCCAGCGGGTTGCCACGCGCCACGATCAGGCCCTGGGTGCGCCTGGCAAAACCGATGATCTTGTGCTGGCCGGGCCTGAGCAGCGGCTTGTAGGTGCGCGCGGCCAGTGAATTTGCCGGCGGGCTCTCCAACGTGTGAAATCCGGCCATCTCGCAGCGTCCTTCGTTCAGTGCACGGATGGCATCCACGCTGCCGCAGAAACGCACATCCATGTGCAGCGGACCGGGGCCACCGTCGTGGTGTGCCGCTGCGTCAGGATCGCTGGCCAGTGCGTACTCGCACAGGCTGGCCAGCGCGTCGTCGTGGCTGGCGTACAGCGTCAGCACGTGCGCGTTGTCGTCGAAGGCCACGGCAAATGCGCGTTCGAGGTCGCCGCGCAGGGCCGCAATCTGGGGTGCCAGCCGTACCTGGGCCTGGCGTTCGGCCCACATCAGCTTGGCGCCGAAGCCGGTGAGTTGCGCCGGCTGACCCTTGTCCCACGTCACCAGGGCCTGGCCCAGCGTGTCTTCCCAGCGCTTGAGCTCGCCCCACACATGCCGGTACGACAGCCCCAGCGCCCGCGCCGCCGCCGAAATCGAACCCTGTGTGGCTACTGCCTGCAGCAGGTCGATCAGCGGATTGCGCACCAACGCCGGCGCGCTGTCGCGCCCCAGCGTGTAGTGGAAATGGATCCTATGCATGGCGTTTCATATCGCAGTTTTTTGTGCGCTCGCCTACGATACACCCACATGTCCACATTCACGCAAAGCGCGGCTACAGCGCTCGAATTGATCACTTCATTCGATCCCGCCCTGTGGACCATTGTGGGTCGGTCACTGGGGGTCAGCGCGAGCGCCTGTCTGCTGGCATGCGGGTTGGGTCTGGTGCTGGGTGCATGGCTCGGAGTCGCCCGATTTCGGGGACGTGGCATCTGCCTGACATTGCTCAACACCATGTTGGCCGTGCCCTCGGTGGTGGTGGGTCTGGTGGTTTATCTTTTGCTGTCACGTTCGGGGCCTTTCGGGGCCTGGGGTTGGTTATTCAGTTTCAAGGCCATGGTGATGGCGCAGGCTTTGTTGGTGTTGCCCGTGGTGACCGCGCTGACGCGCCAGGTGGTGGAGGACGCGGAGCATGCCCACGGCGAGCAGTTGCGCTCGCTGGGCGCAGGTACGTTGCTGCGCAGCGTTGCGTTGGCCTGGGACGAGCGCTTTGCCTTGCTGACGGTGCTGATCGCGGCATTCGGCCGTGCCGTATCGGAGGTTGGCGCGGTGATGATCGTCGGCGGCAATATCGACGGCTTCACCCGGGTCATGACGACTGCGATCGCACTGGAGACCAGCAAGGGTGATTTGCCACTGGCGCTCGGGCTTGGCCTGATCCTGCTGTCGGTGATGTTGCTGCTGAACAGCCTGATCGCGCTGGTGCGCGGCTGGCGGCAGCGGGTCGAGGGCGGCTCCTTTGCCGGCCCGGCGGGTGCTGCAGCGTGAACCTGCTGCGCCACTGCTCGCAGCAAGCGGCGGGGCGGTCGCGTTGATGCCGGGCACACTGTTCACGCTGCGCGGTGTGGGCCTGCACTTTGGCCCTGTGGCCGCATTGTCTGGCGTTGATCTGCGCATCGACGCGGGCGAGCGGGTGGCGCTGGTGGGCAGCAATGGCAGTGGCAAGAGCAGTTTGCTGCGGCTGCTGCACGGTTTGCGGCGGCCCGACAGCGGAAGCTTTCGATGCGACCCTTCGGTGCGCCAGGCCATGGTGTTCCAGCGCCCCTTCATGCTGCGCACCTCGGTTCAGAACAACGTGGCGCTGGGCCTGTGGCTGGCAGGACAACGCTGGGGCGTGGCCCGGGCCCGGGCCCTGCAGGCGCTGGCGCGGGTCGACATGGAGGCGCTGGCGGCGCGCAATGCGCGGGCCTTGTCGGGCGGGCAGCAGCAGCGGGTGGCGCTGGCGCGCGCATGGGCCCGTCATCCCGACCTCTGGCTGCTTGACGAGCCGACGGCCAGTCTGGATCCGCATGCCAAGCGTGAGGTCGAGACACTGATGGCCGATTTCGCAGCCGGCAGCGCCGAGCGCCCCATGACCATGGTGTTTGCCAGCCACAACCTGGGCCAGGTCAAGCGCCTGGCCAGCCGTGTCGTGTATCTGGAGGGCGGGCGAGTACTGGCCGACCTGCCTGTCGACGATTTTTTCCATGCGCAGCGGCTGCTCGCGACCTCGCATGCGGCCCATTTGTTTGTCAAAGGAGAACTTGCATGAAACCGCTGTCACTTTTTGTCCGGTCCTGGTTGCGCCGGTCGCGCCAGCTTCTGGTGGCCTCATCGTGCACGTTGTCCCTGGCGTCCGCGTTGGCTCAGAGCACAATCACGATGGCGTCGACGACTTCGACCGAGCAATCCGGCCTGTTCGGTTACCTGTTGCCGGAATTCAAGAAGGCGACCGGCATCGACATCAAGGTGGTGGCGCTGGGCACCGGCCAGGCACTGGACATGGGGCGGCGCGGCGATGCCGACGTGTTGTTCGTGCATGACAAGGTGGCCGAAGAGAAGTTTGTCGCCGACGGCTTTGGCGTCAGGCGCTTCCCGGTCATGTACAACGATTTCGTCATCATTGGCCCGCAATCCGACCCGGTCGGCGTGAAAGGCAGCGACGTGGTCGGGGCTTTGACGAAGATTGCCGCCGCCAATGCCAGCTTCATCTCGCGCGCCGACAAGAGTGGCACCAACGCCGCCGAACTGCGCTTCTGGAAAGCCGCTGGCCTGACCGACGCCAAAGGCGGCGGGTACAAGGAGTGCGGCTGTGGCATGGGCCCGGCGCTGAACATGGCATCCGGCAGCAATGCCTACGTGATGGCCGACCGCGGCACCTGGCTCAATTTCAAGAACCGGGGCGATCTGGCCGTGCTGGTCGAAGGCGACAAGCGGCTGTTCAACCAGTACGGGGTGATGTTGGTCAATCCGGTCAAACATCCGTACGTCAAGGTTGCGGCGGCCCAGAAATTCATCGACTGGGTGATATCTCCGCAGGGCCAGGACGTGATCGCGCACTACAAGATCGGCGCAGAGCAGTTGTTCTTTCCGAACGCGGGCAACGAGTAAGGGCCTGCCGGCGCGCGCGCCGTCCCGTGGTTAGCGCGCGCGGATCAGCTCCCACACATACTGGGCCAGGGGGCCCAGGGCCCGATTGCGCCGGCGCACCAGCATGATCTGGCGCTCGATGGTCGGAATCAACGGGCGTACGACCAGTCCGGGCAGTCCGGCGCTGGGTACGCTGAGCGCGGGCATGATGCTGACGCCGATCCCGGCCTCGACCATGCGGAACACCGTTGTAGGGTGACCGAGCTCCTGCTTGATCGGGCAGCTTGCGTTATGCCGGCGCAGCGCATCGTCGATCAGCCGGCGGCTGCCGGACGCGTGGTCGAGCAGCACCAGGGCGTGCCCGTTCAGTGCCGTCCAGCGCACCGATCGCGTGGCCGAGATCGGATGTGCCTTGGGTGTGATCAACATGAACGGATCGACCATGACGACCTCGCAATGCAGGTCCTCGGCGGCTGGCGGTTCGATCACGACACCGAAGTCCACTTCGCCGCTGCGCACGCTGGCCAGCACGTCCTGCTGGATCCGGTCGAGCAGGATGAACTGGATGCCGGGTGCCAACTGTTCGCAACGCGCGATGCATGCGGGCATCAGGTTGGCGGACAACGTGGGGCTGCTGGCCACGCGCACCTTGCCGGCACGCGCCTGCACCAGTCCGGCCACATCGAGCAAGGTCTGGTCAAGTTCCTCCAGCACCCGGCCGATGCGGGTCTTGAGCGACTGACCTGCGTCGGTCAGCACCACCTCGCGGGTGGTGCGATCGAGCAGCTTGAGGCCCAGTTGTGATTCGAGCTCGAGGATGGCGCGGCTGATCGCCGGCTGCGTCAGGCCGATGTAGTCGCCGGCGCGGCTGAAGTTGCCGTGCTGGGCGACAGCCAGAAAGACGCGAAGCTGGCGCAGGCTGACATTCATGCGTCGGAATCATATATCTATTTGATAAATCAATTTCTCTTCTGGACCCTGGCAGAGTCCAATTCCCGGCATGGCTCGTCCTTCCTGTCTTCCCGACAATTTCACGCTGTCCCTGGTCGCCGTCGTCACGCTGGCCAGCGTGCTGCCAGCCAGCGGATCGGTGGCCCGCTATTTCGAAGCGTTGACCACGCTGGCGATCGGTGTGCTGTTCTTTCTGCACGGTGCCAAACTCTCGCGTGATGCCCTGCTTGGTGGCGCCACACATTGGCGGCTGCACCTGCTGGTGTTTGCCGGTACCTTCATCCTGTATCCGCTGCTGGGGTTCGCTCTGCGTCCGGTGCTCGGGGCTCTGGTTACGCCGGCGCTGTATTCGGGCGTACTGTTCCTGTGTGTCCTGCCCTCGACGGTGCAATCGTCGATTGCGCTGGTGTCGATTGCCCGGGGCAATGTGTCGGCGGCGGTCTGCAGCGCGTCGGCGTCGACGCTGATCGGCGTCTTTTTCACGCCGGTCCTGGTGGGCCTGTTCGTGCTGCCGGGAAGCCATGCGGCCGCGTCGCTCGATGCCATCGGGCGCATCCTGCTGCAACTGATGCTGCCATTTTTCGCCGGTCATCTGCTGCGACCCTGGATCGGCGAGGCGATCCGGCGCCATGGATCGAAACTCCAATACGTCGACCAGGGTTCGATCCTGCTGGTGGTCTACACCGCGTTCAGCGCCGCGGTCATCCAGGGCTTGTGGCAACAGGTGTCGGCCACGACGCTGGCCGGACTGCTGGTGGTTTGCGCCGTATTGCTCGGCCTCGCGCTGACCGCGATGACCTGGGCAGCGCGTCGGTTCGGGTTTGCCAAGGCCGACGAGATCGCCATCGTCTTTTGTGGTTCCAAGAAGAGCCTGGCCAGCGGCATTCCGATGGCCAAGATCCTTTTTGCCTCGGGCACGGTCGGTACCATCGTGCTGCCATTGATGCTGTTTCACCAGATGCAATTGATGCTGGGGGCCTTGCTGGCGCGGCGCTACGCGAATCGCCCGGCGATCCCCGACTACGCCGGTGCGCTGAAGATCTGATCGGGCTGCAAACGGCCGGCCGCCGCCGCTCAGCGCTTGCCGATGCCCAGTTTGCGATACACCGTGGCACGGCTGACGCCCAGCCGGATCGCGGCCTGGGCGACGTTGCCGCCGGTTTCCTGAACCGCCTTGTGAATCAGCTCCGTCTCGACGTCGCGCAGACGGCGCTGTGAGGCCACCGTGGGCGCGGTGCGCGGCGCGGGCGCGGCCGTGGCCGCTGGCGCGACGGTGTGGCCGCTGGCCAGCGCCAGCGCCTGCAATCGCAAGCCCGACCAAAGTGGTATCTCGAATGCCTTGGGTTCGCGCAGCGCCGCGTCGAACAGCATTTCGAACGGCAATGCAAACAGCTCGCCGGCATGGGTTCGTGCGGTTGCGGACGACGCCAGCGCGTCCAGTCGTGGCAGCATGGCACGGGCCGCGCGGTTGCAGGTGGTGACGACACCATCGCCGTCCAACCCCACCAGTGCATCGGCGTCGCCCCCGATGGGGTGGCCAGGCCAGTTCAGGCGCAGCAAAATGGCATGGGCCTGGCTCAGCGCCAGCGCGTTCTCGATGCCGCGTGCCGACTGCACAGCAAGATGCAGCAGTTCGGGTCGCTCTGGCACTTCGACACCGGTCAGGTCCAGCATGCCCACGCATTGCCCGGCAGGGCCGAACAGTGGGGCACCGGCGCAGCTGTATACACCGGTAACGTCGAAGAAATGTTCGCCGCGGTGCAGCCAGACCGGTTGCAATTCGTTCAGCACGGCACCGATGGCGGTGGTGCCGACACTGCGCTCGGACAGGTCGACGCCGATGCGGGTGATCAGCGCTGCACGCCGGTCGCTGTGGTCGATCGGACCGTTGCTGTCGATGACCACGCCGTCGGCATTGGTCAGGATCGCGAAATAGCGGGTATCCGCGAGGGCCCGTCCCAGGTCCTGAAGTACGCCACGTGCGGCCTGCGCGAGTTGCAGGTTGGCATCGCGGGTGCGGTTCGTCGCGGTGCGTGGCAGCAAGTCAAAGTTCACCGCCTGGCGCGGATGCTGGCCCATGCCCAGGCAGCGTTGCCAGGAACGGGCGATCCAGGGTTCGACCAGGCCGGCTGCGTCGGGCACGCGTTCGGTCAGCAAGGTCTGGCGCGCACGCGAAATGCCCTCCAGACGCGCCAGCGGCGTCGGTAACGTGGGGCTGGAGATACCATGGGGCATGGTCGGGGCATTGTGCCTGATCGACTACGCACTTGTTACCGTGGCCCGTCGGATCCGGCACCGGCGTGCGTCAACCTCACCGCTGCACCATGAACGTCCCGGCCTGTGTTTTCCCTGCGATGGATCCGCTGCGCAGCAGCGCCATCCGTGCTGCGCGTGCTGCCGCAGCGCTGATCCGCGGCGCCGCCGATGTGCCCGGCGCGTTGCAGATGCGCGAGAAGCAGCCCAACGACTTCGTCACCGAGGTCGATCTGGCATCGGAGCGCTCCATCGTCGCCGCCTTGCTGGCGCAGTATCCCGATCACGGTGTGCGTACCGAGGAATCGGCCCGGGTCCACGGGGACGCCAACGCCAGCCATATGTGGATCGTCGATCCGCTGGACGGCACAACCAACTTCATCCACGGCTACCCGAATTACGCCGTCAGCATCGCACTGGCGATCCATGGGCGCATCGATCACGGTGTGGTGCTCGACGTCTGCACCGGTGATGTGTTCCATGCCAGCCGCGGGCAGGGCGCGTGGCGCAATGGTGCGCCCCTGCGCGTCAGCGAGCGGCCCACCCTGGCGGCTGCCGTTCTGGCCACCAGCTGCCCGGCGCGGGCGGTGCCGGAGCCGGCGCGCGCCATTGCCATGTTCACCGACATGATGGGGCGGGTGGCGGCGCTGCGCCGCAGCGGATCGGCCGCGCTGGACATGGCCCGTGTGGCTGCGGGCCAGTGCGACGGCGCTTTCGATCAGGGGCTCAATGCCTGGGATGTCGCGGCCGGCAGCCTGCTGATTACCGAGGCCGGCGGCCGCATCGGCAACTTCCTGGGTGCGCCGGAATTTCTCGATGCGCGTGAATACATGGCAGCCGGGCCCGGCCTGTTCGAGGCCATGGGCCCGGTATTGCGCAGCTACTCGCGTTTCGCGGCGCCGCCAGTCCGGGACCAGCGGTAGATCGGGTCATCGGCATCGGTCGAACTGGCCGATGTCGTCCTGGGGCCAGCGCGAACAGCGGGGCTGGACCGGTGGCGGAATTGCCGTGTGCGTGATGTCGCAAATTGAGAATATTTGTTCCCGCCACCGGGGCGACATAGGGTTGTCCCTAGGGGCAAACCGCAGTCATGCTCCAACAATGCCTATGTAAACCCATTCATAGGCAAGGCGCTGCATAGGCGCCGTTACCCACAGGAGAGAGACACATGCAAAAGGTGTTGCACATCAACGCGGACAAATGCACCGGCTGTCTGCAGTGCGAGATGGCGTGTTCGTTTGAGAACTACGGCACTTTTGCCACCGCCAAATCGCGCATCAAGGTGTTCGATTTTCACCATACCGGCAAGAAGGTGCCATACACCTGTACGCAGTGCGACGAGGCCTGGTGCCTGCATGCCTGCCCGGTGGAGGCAATCACGATCGACAAGCTTACCGGGGCCAAGGTGGTCAACGATGCCACCTGCGTCGGCTGCAAAGTCTGCACGATTGCCTGCCCGTTCGGCACCATCAACTATGTCGAGGAAACCGGCAAGGTCCAGAAATGCGACCTGTGCGGTGGCGAGCCGGCCTGTGCCGATGCCTGCCCGACCGGCGCCATCACCTTCATCGACGCCAACTGGACCGGTCTGGGCAAGATGGCCGCATGGGCCGACAAGCTGGGCAATCAGCCCAGCGCCGTATAAAGGAGACCGCCATGTCATGGACCGGAAAAATGCTTCGTGTCGACCTGACCAAAGGCACCGTCAAGGTCGAGCCCACCAATATGGAATGGGCACAGGCCTATATTGGTTCGCGCGGGCTGGGTACCAAGTACCTGGTTGAGGAGATCGATGCCAAGGTCGACCCGCTGTCGCCCGAGAACAAGATCATCTGGGCCACCGGTCCGCTGACCGGCACCATGGCCAGCACCGGCGGGCGCTACACCGTCATCACCAAAAGCCCGCTCACGGGTGCCGTTGCCTGCTCGAATTCGGGCGGCTACTGGGGCGCCGAGTTCAAGATGGCTGGTTATGACCTGCTGATCTTCGAAGGCAAGAGCGCCAAGCCGGTCTATCTGTATATCAACGACGACCAGGTCGAGTTGCGCGATGCAGCCCACCTGTGGGGCAAGAGCGTCTGGGAAACCGAAGAGATGCTGAAGAAAAGCCTGCAGGATCCGCTTACCCGCGTCTCAAGCATCGGCAAGGCGGGTGAGAACGGCGTGTTGTACGCCAGCGTTGTCAACGACCTGCATCGCGCGGCGGGCCGCTCCGGCGTCGGCACGGTGATGGGCAGCAAGAACCTCAAAGCCATAGCGGTGCGTGGCACCAAGGGCGTGGGCAACATCAAGAACCCCAAGGCCTTCATGAAGGCGGTGGCCGAGAAGAAAAAGATCCTGGCCGAAAATGGCGTCACTGGCCAAGGCCTGCCGACCTATGGCACACAAGTGCTGATGAACGTCATCAACGAGGTCGGCGCCTTGCCGACGCGCAACCATCAGGATGTGCAGTTCGAAGGTGCCAAGGACATTTCGGCCGAAGCCATGGCGACGCCGCGCAAGACCGACGGCAAGAAGCAGCTGGTGACGAATCAGGCCTGTTTTGGCTGCACCATCGCCTGCGGCCGCATCAGCAAGATGGACGAGAGCCACTTCACGGTGGCCAACAAGCCGCAGTACTGGGGTGCGTCCGGCGGCCTGGAATACGAAGCGGCCTGGGCATTGGGCGCCGCCAACGGGGTCAATGACATCGAGGCGCTGCAATACGCCAATCTGTTGTGCAACGAGGAGGGCATCGACCCGATCAGTTTCGGCGTCACCATCGGCGCGGTCATGGAACTGTATGAAATGGGTGTGCTCACCAAGGAACAGCTCGGCATCGAGGCACCTTTCGGCTCGGCGCAGGCGCTGGCGTTTCTGACCGAGCAGACCATCAACGGTGTGGGTTTTGGCAAGGAAATCGGCCAGGGCTCGAAACGCCTGACCGCCAAATACGGCCATCCGGACCTCTCGATGAGCAGCAAGGGCCAGGAGTTCCCGGCCTACGACGGCCGCGGCATCCAGGGCATGGGCCTGGCCTATGCCACCAGTAATCGGGGCGGCTGCCATCTGCGCGGTTACACGGTTGCGTCCGAAGTGCTGGGCATACCGGTCAAGACCGACCCGCTTGAACATGAAGGCAAGCCGGAGCTGGTGAAGGCGTTCCAGGACGCCACCGCGGCCTTCGATTCGTCCGGCCTGTGCATCTTCACGACCTTCGCCTGGGGCCTGGCCGACCTGGCTCCCCAGATTTCGGCCGCGTGTGGAGACCAGTACACCACCGAAGAACTCGAAAAGATCGGCGAGCGCATCTGGAACATGGAGCGCGAATTCAACAACCGTGCCGGTTTCACCGAGAAGGACGACACCCTTCCCAAGCGCCTGTTGACCGAGCCCGCCAAGTCCGGTCCGGCCAAGGGCAAGGTCAGCATGTTGCCCCAGATGCTGCCCAAGTACTATGAGGCCCGTGGCTGGGATCCGCAGGGGCGCCCGACGGCTGCGACCAAGGCCCGGCTGGGGTTGTAATATTCCCTTGTCCCTGCACAGGCGGCTCGTGAGGGCCGCCTTTGTTTTTCTGGAGTAGGACCATGCACCACGTCATCCTCGGCGCCGGCCCGGCCGGTGTCATTGCCGCCGAAACGATTCGCAAACATGCGCCTGCAGATGCCATCACCGTGGTGGGAGACGAGCAGGAGCCACCGTATTCGCGCATGGCGATTCCTTATCTGCTGATGGGCAACGTCGGCGAGCGCGGCACCTATCTGCGCAAGAGCCTGACCCATTTCGACGACCTGAAGATCACGCTCGTGCATGCGCAGGCGCTCGCCGTCGATGCGCGGGCCCGCAGTGTGAAGCTGGACAATGGCGACAGCCTGACCTTCGACCGGCTGCTGATCGCCACCGGCTCGCGCCCGGCCAGTGCGCCAATACCCGGCATGGACCTGCCCGGCATCCATTCCTGCTGGACCATGGAAGATGCCCGTGCCATCGCCAAGCTGGCGACCAAGGGGGCCAGGGTGCTGCAGATGGGCGCCGGCTTCATTGGCTGCATCATCATGGAGGCGCTGTCTTCGCGTGGGGTGAAGCTCAGTGTGGTCGAAATGGGCGACCGCATGGTGCCGCGCATGATGGGCCCGACCGCCGGCGGCATGATCAAGGACTGGTGCGAAGCCAAGGGGGTGCAGGTATTCACCAAGACCAAGGTCGAGGCGATCGAAAAGGGCAGTGACGGCGCGGCCTTGAAGGTCAAGCTGTCCAACGGCAAGACCATGGACGTGGATCTGGTCATCAGCGCGACCGGTGTCAAGCCGTCCATCGCTTTTCTCGAGAATTCCGGCATCACCTGCCTGCAGGGCGTGCTGACCGATGAACATCTGCAGACCAATGTGCCGGGCATCTATGCCGCCGGCGACTGCGCCGAGGCTTTCGACAAGGTCAGCGGCAAGACCATCATCAGCGCGATCCAGCCCAACGCCGCCGAGCAGGCCCGGGTTGCGGCGCTGAACATGGTGGGCCAGGTCGCCGCGCTCAAGGGCGTGACCCAGATCAACGTGCTTGACACGCTGGGCCTGATTTCCACCAGCTTCGGCAACTGGGAGGGTGTGGCCGGCGGTGAACACGTGGAACTGACCGATGCAGCGGTTGGCCGCCATCTGAGCCTGCAGTTCAAGGACGATGTGCTGGTCGGCTGCAACAGCGTGGGCTGGACCGACCATGTCGGCGTCATGCGCGGTCTGGTCGAGGGCCAGATCCGCCTGGGCGCGTGGAAGGACAGGCTCAAGCAGGATCCGACCCGTTTGATGGACGCTTATCTGGCCAGTGCACAGGGTCTCAGCGGCTGGAACGGCGCTCAGGACGCGCGCCGCAGGTAAAGTCGGGCTCCATGAAGATCACACTCAAGCTGTTCGCCTCGCTGACCGACTACCTGCCGCCAGCCGTCAAATACACCAACATGCTGGCGATGGACGTTGCGCCGGACGCCAGCATCAGCCAGATCATCGGCCCGATGGCGCTGCCCGAAAAGATGGTGCATCTGGTGCTGGTCAACGGCAAATATGTCGAACCCGCGGACCGGTTGACCCGCACGCTGGTCGAGGGCGACGTGCTGGCGATCTGGCCACCGATTGCCGGCGGCTGAACCGCAAACTGCTGCGCACGCCATGCAAGCGTTCTACGCCGAGAATTTCGACCGGGAAATGGGCTGTACCGAAAAGGAATGGCTGGGCTGGCTGCCCGATGCCATGGGCGCCCATCCCTACCAGATCGTTGCGCAAGCCTTGAGCGCGCGCATCGAGAACGGCACACTCACCGTGTCCTGGCGCGTGGGTGAGCCACGCGCGATTGCGTTGGCGCGGATTCCGCGTCTGTTGGTGAGCTTTCGCTTCGCCAGGCTGGACGAAGCCCAGCGTTACCTCTTCATGAAGCGCTTTGACCTGTACATGCAGCGCGGCGGCGGCTGACGCTGTGATAAACCCATGGTGACGCAGGCACAACTCTCCGATTTTCTGAAGCGGGAGTTTCCGCAGAACAAGTGCACGATCGAAGTGCTGGGCCCACGCTCGGCCACGGTGCGCCACGCGATCGGCCATGCCGAACTGCGCCCTGGCGGCACGGTCTCCGGCCCGGTGATGATGACGGTGGCCGACGTCGCGTTGTATGTCGCCATCCTGTACGAGATCGGCATTGTTCCACTGGCGGTCACGACCAGTCTCAATTTCAACTTCATGCGCAAGCCGGCATCGGATCGGGCCATCATCGGCGAATGCCGGCTGTTGAAACTTGGCCGCACTCTGGCCGTGGGCGAGGTAAGCCTGTATTCCGAGGGTCAGGACGAACCGGTGGCGCATGCGGTCGGCACGTATGCGATTCCCCGCTGAAACAGCGCGAATTTTGCGCCTTGACGCGCCAGCATGAGCTGACGGCTGGCCAGGCTTGGAGAACAGGAACTGAAGCCATGCGCACCATTGCAACGACCGTGCTGCTGCTGTCGCTGAGCAACATCTTCATGACGTTTGCCTGGTATGCGCATCTCAAGGAACTGAGCCAGAAGCCCTGGGTGGTCGCCGCGCTGATCAGTTGGGGGATCGCCTTGTTCGAGTACTTGCTGCAGGTACCGGCCAACCGTATCGGATTCACTGTGTTGTCGATCGCGCAACTCAAGATCCTGCAGGAGGTCATCACGCTGTCGGTGTTTGTCCCGTTCGCCTGGTTCTATTTGAAGGAGCCGATCAAGCTTGACTACCTGTGGGCCGGCTTGTGTATTCTCGGTGCCGTGTATTTCATCTTTCGCAGCAAATGGGCTGGCGGCTGAGCTTGCGGTGCTTGGGTCGGGAGCGCTGCCAATTGCATGCGGACAACGGCCCGATTTGCAGGAACGCCACTGCGGATTGAACAAGACACTCTGGCCTGCGATCAACCCCACAGGGCGGGCGGCGGCGGATGCAGTTCGCCACCGCGAAAGACCATCGGGGTCGCGCGGTCGAGCAGCTGCAGCAAGGGCCCGTCCAGGTCCACGTATGCGCAGCGCTGCGCCAGCAGGAATGCTGGCGCCATCGCCAGCGAAGTGCCACACATGTTCCCGACCATCAGCCGCAGCCCGCGTTCTGCCGCGGGCGCGCACATGGCCAGAGCTTCGGTCAGGCCGCCACATTTGTCGAGCTTGATATTGATGTACTGGTAGCGCCCGGCCAGCCGATCCAGTGATGCGCGGTCAGTGCAGGATTCGTCCGCCGCCAGCGGGATCGGCGATACCAGACCATCGAGTTGCGCGTCCTCGCCACGGGCAAGCGGCTGCTCCACCAGTTCGACGCCGCGACAGGCCAGCTCGGGCAGCAGGCGGTCAAGCAAATCACGTGACCAGGCCTGATTCGCGTCGACGACCAGACGCGCGAGCGGGTGTTCCTGTCGTGCCCATTCGACGACCTCGAGATGGCGGTGTGCATCGAGCTTGAGTTTGAGCAGACCATATCCGCGCGCCCCGCGCAGCTTGCGGCGTGTGGTGGCCTCGTCACCCAGCCCGATCGTGAAGGTAGTCTCGACCGGGCGCAGTGATGCCAACCCGGCGCGTTGCCAGGCGGGCACCACATCCTGTTTGGCGCGCAAGTCCCACAAGGCGCAGTCCAGGGCATTGCGGGCTCCACCAGCTGGCAATAAGTGCAGCAGGTCGGCCCCGCAGATGCCGTCATGCAACTCGCCCATCATTTCGGCAATCTGCGCGGCCATCGACTGTGGTGTTTCGCCGTCGTAGTCGACACCAGCTGCTTCGGCGCGTCCGACGTGGCCGAGCGCGTCGGTCAGCGTCAGCATCAGCACCGGCAGTTCGGTGATGACCTCGCGCGCGATCTCGAACGGCTCCTTCATTGCCCAGTGTTCGACACTGGTTCGACACTGGATCATGGGGCCAGCATGCGCAGCGTGATGGCGTCGACGCCGCCGCGCATCGGGTCCACCACCGGCAAGCCAAGTCGGTCCGATTGCTGGTTGGCATATGTCCGCCAGGCATCGTCTGACAGGCTGGAGGAGTTGATGCTGATGCCGACGCAACGCACGGCGCGGTTGGTCAGGCTGGCGGCCTCGACATAACGGTCAATGGCATGTTGCAGATCCGGGATCGGGTAGTCGGGGTATCCCTCGATGCTCTTGCGTGACGGGTCGTGGCACAACACCAGCGCATCGGGTTGCGAGCCATGCAGCAGCCCCAGGGTGACACCGGCGTAGGCCGGATGGAACAATGCGCCCTGGCCCTCGATCACGTCCCAGTGCTCTGGCGCGTTGTCTGGCGACAGTGCCTCTGCGGTACCGGAAATGAAGTCGGCAACCACGGCATCGACCGCCACACCCGCACCGGCGATCATCACGCCGGTTTGTCCGGTGGCGCGAAAGCTGGCGGCGGCGCCGTGTTCCTGCAGTGACCGGGTCAGTGCCAGGGCTGTATATTTTTTCCCCAGAGCGCAATCGGTGCCGACCGTCAACAGGCGTTTGCCGCTGCGTTTGCGGCCGGTGCCTGGCGCAAACACCTGATCGGTATGACGCACATCATTGAGCCGACCGCCGCCGCGTTGCGCGGCCTGCACCAGCGATGGGAACGTCGTCAGGCGCGAGTGCAGGCCACTGATGACGTCGAGTCCGGCCAGCAGCGCCGCCTCGAGCGTGGGCAGCCAGCTTGGTGGCAATATGCCGCCCACCGCCGCCACGCCCACGACGATGGAGCCGGCGCCTTGTGCCGCGGCTTGTTCGGGTGTCAGCAACGGCAGATCCAGACTGACCGTAGCCTCGGGCAGACTGCATTGCCCGATTACATCTGGTCCGCACCAGTCGCGCAGACCGAATGCGGTCTTGGCATCCGACTTGAGTTGCACGTCGCCTAGAAAGAGCAGGTAAGGTTTGCGCAGTTGGTGCATGGGTCGGAGAGTTGAAAGAGAAGTCGGGTCCCCGCATACGGGCACGCTGCCAGGTGACGATGCCGCGAGAATAAGACATAACCCTGCATCAAGGGCCGCAAAAGGCCGTGGATCCGCGCCGCTCTACCTCCAACGGGATAGGAGGCTCCGACTTGCCGACGGATCCCCACGCCGCACTATCCCCTTGGGGATAGGGGCGCGACAAATACCGGTGAACCCCGCTATTCTCAGCGCTCCCCATGTACATGACATGGCAACCGGCGCCGGTCGCGGCGAGACATTCTCCAGGAGCAATCAATGACCGTACTTACCCGTCCGCTGAAAATGCTGGTTTTGGCCGTGGCGAGTGCCAGCGCCATGATCGCCTTCACCCCCGCCTTTGCGCAGGATGCAGTGTTCGTCATCAATGCCCGCGAGGCTGGCGCGCCGACTTACAACCCGATCAAGGGCACCAAGCTCAATGTCGGCAACAACCTGATCTTCGATCGCATGGTGGTCCAGGATGCCGATCAGTCTTTCCACGGGCAACTTGCCACATCGTGGGAGTCCGCGCCGGACGGCATGAGCTGGACTTTCAAGTTGCGCAAGGGCGTCAAGTTCCACGACGGTGAACCGTTCAATGCCAAGGTCATCGAGTGGTGGTTACCGAAATTCAAGGGGACCGAAAATGCCTTCATGACCGATGCGATCGACAAGGTCGTGATCGTCGACGACTACACGGTCAAGTTGCTGATGAAGAACCCGGACCCGAGCCTTTTGCTGAACATGGCCACGAGCTTCATGGGCGTTCCGTCGCCCAAGTCGTATGACGCCCTGGGCGACAAATTCGGCGTCACCGCGGCGGTCGGAAGCGGCCCGTTCAAGCTCGAGAGCTTCACGATCGGGCAGCAGACCAAGCTGGTGCGCAATGACGATTACCGTTGGGCCAGCGATTTGTCGGTGAACCAGGGTCCGGCCAAGATCAAGCGCCTGACCTTGCGCGAGATCGCCGAGGAGTCAACCGCGTTCCTGGAGCTCAAGACCGGTGGCGTCGACATGCTGCTGAGTGTGCCGACCGAATTCATGCCGCGGATCGAGGCTGAAAAATCACTCAAGGTGGTCGTGATGCCGGGAACCGAGCTGTTCTACATGCCGATCAACACGTCGGTCGCGCCATTTACCGACATCAAGGTACGCGAGGCCGTGGCACTGGCCGTCAACCAGAAGGAAATCCAGATGAGCCTGTTTGGCGGTTTGGGTGCCGTGGCCAACAACTTCCTGGTCAGCTCGCTGCAGGAGTCCAAGATCAACCCGAAATACAACATCAGCTACAACCCCGAGCGCGCGAAAAAGTTGCTCGATGAGGCGGGATGGATGATCGGCGCGGGCGGCATTCGTGCCAAGGCCGGCACGCCGTTGACTGTCAAGCTGTGGACCCAGAACGGTACGCAGTTCAAGCGCGTGACCGAGGTGATTCAGGCGCAGCTCAAGGCGATTGGCGTGAACGCCGAGATCACGGTGCAGGACCCTGCATCCATCAACGCGATGTACAAGAAAAAGACCGACCACCAATTGGCGGTGCGGGCCTACGACTACACGAACGCTGACATCCTGGACTGGTTCTTCAGTGGTACCCGGCTCGGCTACCCGAACGTGTCGATGTGGAACGACCCCAAGGCCGAGGAGCTCGACGCAAAGGCGATGAAGGGCTCGCGCACCTGGGAGGAGCGGGTGGCCAACTTCAAGGCTTACCACGAATATGTGATGTCCCAGTTCGTGTTCGCTCCGATATACCAGCCGACGCAGAGTTTTGCCTATAGTCAGGCGCGCCTGAAGGTGCCTGACACGATCCGCGGCATCAAGATGGCAACGCAGACGATCATGGACATCGAGGTCAAATAGGCGCTCAACCAGGGCGTGGCTCGATCGGCTCAAGGAATGTCGATTTGCTCGCCTACTTGATCCGACGCCTGCTGCTGATGCTGCCGGTTTTCCTGGCGGTGTCGGTGGTCGTTTTCATGATCATCCATATGGTCCCGGGAGACCCGATCGACAACATGGTGCAGGTTGGGGCGTCGCCACAGCAACGGGCCATTCTGGTCGCGCGTTACGGTCTGGACCAACCCCTGCTGGTCCAGTACGGAGTCTGGCTGCGCAACATGCTCGGCGGCGACATGGGCGACGCCATCGTGATGCGCCAGCCGGTGACGGATCTGATCGCCGAAAACCTGCCCTATAGCCTGCGCCTGGGTGGCCTGGCCTTTCTGTTCTCGACGGTCGTGGGCATTGCCACTGGTGCGCTGGCGGCGGTCTACAAGGACAGCTGGATCGACCGCAGCGTCATGATGCTGATCCTGCTCGGATCGACGTTGCCCAGCTTCTGGCTGGGCTTGCTGCTGATCCTGCTGTTCGCGGTGCAGCTGGAATGGTTTCCGGTGTCCGGCGCACGCAGCTGGACCGCGCTGGTACTGCCGGTGCTGACGATCGGCTTGCACGGTGTGGCGCTGGTGTCGCGGGTCACCCGTGCCGCCATGCTCGATGTCGCAAGCAGGGATTTCGTGCTGATGCTGCACGCCAAGGGACTGTCGCACCGGCGCATCCAGCTGCAGCACGTGCTGCGCCATGCATTGTTGCCGGTGGCGACGATCCTGAGTCTGCGTATCGGCTGGGTGGTCGGAGGCGCCGTGACAATCGAGTTCGTGTTCGCCCGACCCGGGTTGGGGTCACTGCTGATCACGTCGCTGGCGCAGCGCGACTACCCGGTGGTGCAGGGGTGCCTGCTGATGCTGGCAATCGCCGTGATGCTGGGCACGCTGCTCGGCGATCTGGTGCAGGCCGCGATGGACCCGCGCATCCGGGAGCAGTTGCGGTGACGGGCCGGATCCGCCGGTCGGCGCTGTGGCGCGCGATGTGCACCTGGCGCGGGGGTCTGGCGCTGGGTTGCTTGACGCTGGTTGCGCTTGTCGCCGTGCTGGCTCCGTGGGTGGCGCCGTATGCCTACGACATCCAGAACCTGTCGGCGACAAATCAGGCGCCATCGCATGCACACTGGCTCGGCACCGACGAGTTCGGCCGCGATGTGTTGTCGCGCATCATCTATGGCGCACGCGTCTCGTTGTCGGTGGCGATGGCGGCCATCGGCGTCTCGGTACTGATGGGCATGTGCCTGGGCGCGGCAGCGGCCTATTTCGGTGGCGCCCTGGACCGGGTGATCAGCGCTGTCGTGGACCTGACATGGTCGTTTCCAGAGGTGCTGATCGCGCTGATCTTCGTTGCGATCCTGGGCCCCGGGCTTTACAGCACCATGATCGCCATCAGCATTGCCTATCTGGCCCAGTTCAGCCGATTGACCCGCGCCCAAATACTGGCGATCAAGGGCGAGACCTACGTCGAGGCGGCCACCAGCCTGGGCGGCGGGAATCTTCACATCGTGTTCCGGCACTTGCTGCCAAATGCACTTACGCCCGTCATCGTCGCCGGCATGCTGGCTACCGGAGACGCGATCATCCTGGAGGCCACGCTGGGATTTTTCGGACTGGGTGTGCAGCCACCCAAACCCAGCTGGGGCGCGATGATGGCCAGCGGCACGGCGCAGATCTTTCTGGCCCCATGGACGATTGTCGGCCCTGGTGTGGCGATTGCGCTGGCGGTGTTGTCGATCAACCAGTTCGGCGATGCGCTGATCGATACACTGGACATCCGCAGCAGATTGCGTGAGGCGTGATATGAAACTGCACCCACGCTCGCTTCGCGCGCTGCCCCTTGAGGTGACCGTCAGTACCTTCGGAACGGCCGGGCGGTGCTGATGGCGTTTCTGGATGTACATGATCTGTCGGTGGGCATAGGCCCGCTGCAACCGCTGGACCGGATCGGCTTTTCGCTCGACAAGGGACAAATCCTGGGGCTTGTCGGCGAGTCGGGCTCGGGCAAGTCGCTGACTGCGATGGGCCTGATGGGCCTGTTGCCGCTGATCGGAGGGCGGGTCACTGGCGGTTCGATCCGGCTCGACGGCATTGAGCTGCGTGACCTGGCCGAACCGGCCTATCGCGCACTGCGGGGCCGGCGCATGGCGCTGATCAGCCAGAATCCGATGACTTCGCTTGATCCGATGGTCCGCGTCGGGGAGCAGGTCGACCAGGTGAGTCGCATGCATCTGGGGCTGTCCGGCGCGGCGGCCCGGGCGCGCAGCATCGACCTGCTGACACAGTTGCGCATCCCGGATGCCGCGACTGTGCACCAGCAATACCCGCACCAGATGTCCGGCGGCATGAAGCAACGCGTCGTTATCGCGATGGCGTTGGCTGGAGATCCCGAGCTGATCATTGCCGACGAACCGACAACGGCACTCGACGTGACGATACAGGCCCAGATCATCCAGATCCTGGTCGATCTGGTGCGCTCGCGTGGTCTGGCACTGGTGCTGATCACGCACGATATGGGCGTAGTGGCTCAGGCCTGCGATCAGGTCACCGTGTTGTATGCCGGTCGCGTCGCTGAAGGCAATAAGGTGGCCGAAATATTCGCCAGGTCAGCCCATCCATACACCCGTTCGCTGATCGATTGCATTCCCCGCGACGGCCAGGCGCCGGGCAGTCTCAAAGGCATCCCGGGGATCGTCCCGGGTGTCGCCAACTACGCTGGCGGTTGCCGCTTTCATCCCCGCTGCGCGCTGGCGCAAGCGGTGTGCCAGCAGCAGGTGCCACAGCTCAGATCGATGGGTCACGGGCAGGTCGCCTGCCATTTCAGCTTGGTACCGGTCGATGGGTGACACGCGCGCTGACTCATTGGCCAGCCTGGTTGCATTGCGCTCGCTGACGCGACGCTTCACCAGCCGAGCCAGTCTGTTCGGCCGCAAACGCGTGCTGACCGCCGTCAATGATGTCGCGCTCGATATTGTGCGTGGCACCGTCACCGGCGTGGTGGGTGAGTCGGGTTGCGGCAAATCGACGCTGGCCCGCTTGGTGCTTCGCCTGCTGGAGCCCAGCAGCGGGTCGGTCGAGTTCGAGGGCACCGACCTGGCCAGCGTGTCCGGTGCCGAAATGCGCGCCTTGCGTCGGCGTATGCAGATGGTGTTCCAGGATCCCTATTCGTCGATTGATCCGCGCTACAGCGTGCGCGCGGCACTGCTTGAGCCATTGCAGGTGCAGGGCCTGCGTCCGCCATCAGGAGAAGAAGGAATGCGGGTCGAGCAACTCATGGCCATGGTCGGCCTGAATCCGAGCTTGGTGGAGAGCTATCCGCACCAGCTATCGGGCGGGCAGAAGCAAAGGGTCGGCATTGCGCGGGCGTTGGCCTTGCATCCCGACCTGGTGGTGCTGGACGAGCCGACCGCATCGCTGGATGTATCGATCCAGGCCCAGATCATCGCGCTGCTGGAGCAGCTGCGCCAGGACCTGGGCCTGACCTACCTGTTCATATCGCACGACCTTGGCCTGGTACGCTATTTTTGCGACCGGATCGTCGTCATGTACCTGGGACGTGTGGTCGAGATCCTGCCTACGGCACACACGCCGGCACGTCATCCTTACACCCGCGCGCTGATGGACAGCTGCTTCGAGCCGGACCCGCAACGCCGGCGCGTCGTGACCCTGATGCAGGGCGAACTCCCGGACGCGTTCGACCTTCCGACGGGTTGCGCCTACGCCGCCCGCTGTCCCCGCGCGTCCGCGCGTTGCCGGCAGGAGCGCCCCGAGCTGGCAAGCGATGGCGCACACGAATTAGCCTGCCACCACCCATTGAATTGAATCCACCCATGAAAACCTTCACTGTCCTGAGCGCCGAGTTTCTGCACGAGACCAATACCTTCTGCAAATTGCCGACCACCGAGGCCAGCTTCGCCGAACGCGGCCTGGCCTGGGGCGACGAGGCGGTCGCCGAACGTGCGGACAACAACACTGAACTGGGCGGCTTCGTCGAGGCCGCCCAGGCCCATGGATGGAAGCTGATCCACGTCATCACCGCCCACGCACAGCCTGGAGGTCCGGTCACGCGGGCTGCGTTCGACGCGCTGACTGAACCGATCGTTGCGGCTGCGCGACAGCACCTGGGGCAACTCGACGGCATCGTGCTGGGTCTGCATGGCGCGATGGTGCTCGACTTCTGCGACGACGGCGAGGGCGAGTTGCTGCGCCGCCTGCGCGCGCAAATCGGCATGCAGATTCCGATCGCCATCACGCTCGACCCGCATGCGAACGTCACCCGGGCGATGTGCGACCTGGCCAACATCATCGTGTCGTTCAAGACCTACCCGCATACCGACATGCGCGTGGCCGCGCGCCATGCCGGCGACCTGTTGCAGCGCACCATGGCCGGTGAAATCCGGCCCCGTACGCTGCGCGTGACGCGACCGATGATCGAGGAGGTCAATGGCGGGCGCACCGATATCGGTGCCATGGTGCCGCGACTGGAGCGCGCGCGGGCCTATGAAACAGAGCCCGATGTATTTGCCGTCAGCATCAATGGCGGTTTCCCGAATGCCGACATCGCGGAACTCGGGCCCAGCATCCTGGTCACTGCTCAAGGCGACATGGCTCGCCACGCGGCGTTTGCCGGCGAGTTGGCGGATGACATGTGGCAGCAACGCGTCCACCGGCTGAACCAGTTCCATACGGTGGAGCAAGCGGCAGCCATTTGCAAGGCCCATCCACGCGACAGCGCCGCACCGATGATTGTTGCCGACTATGCCGATAACCCGGGTGCGGGAGCGTATGGCGATTCGACTGCCCTGTTGGCCGCGCTGCTGGCCGCGGACGTGCAGGATGCCTGTTTCGCGCCGATCGTCGATCGCGAAACGGTTGCGTTGTTGCAGCGCCATCAACCCGGTGATCATGTGCAGATCAGTCTCGGAGGCAAGACCGATCCGCGTTTCGGCGGTGGACCGTTGAATCTGACTGCTACGTTGGTGTCGCTCAGCGACGGCCGTTATGTCGGCAGCGGGGCGATGATCGGTGGGCTGCACCGCTCATGGGGTCCTTGCGCCGTGATCACGGTGCAGGGCATCGAGATCCTGGTCACGACGATTCGTGCGCAGGTACTGGATCTGCAACAGTTCGAGGCCTTCGGCATTGATCCACGCAGCAAACGTGTCGTCGGCCTGAAGTCGATGCAACATTTCCGCGCGGCATTCGAGCCGATTGCCGGTGCGGTGATCGTCTGCGACAGCGGCGCCTTGTGCACGATGGACTATGCTGCCATGCCTTACGCCCGCATACCGCGGCCAACTTTTCCGATCGACGCCGACATCGACCTGGACGCGTGGATGCGGGCAAACGCCAACGGTGTTCATATTCCACCGCCCTTTCCGGCGTCGGGCGCCTGACGCTCAGCGGACGCTGGGTGCTGCCTCAATCAGTGACAGCGGGTGGCTGCTGGCTGGCGCGCCCTGATAACCCGCCAGAGGGTCGACCGGCGACTCCGGAACCGCAAACGGAATACAGTTGATGAACAGCGAGAACAGCTCCGCCTGCGAACCGATGTCGAGTTTGCGGTAAATGCTCTTGCGGTGGATCTTGACCGTGCCCTCGGTGCTGTTCAGACGCTGCGCCGTCAGGCTCGACGAATATCCGCTGATCATGTAGAACAGCACCTGCCGCTCGCGCCGTGTCAACAGTGAACTGGCGAAGTTTTCGATTGTGCTCTGAACTTTGCGGTGGGTCAGGTTGTCGGCATCGCGGCGCGACGCGGCTATGGTCAGTTCATGGTGTTTCGCGGCCGATGCGAACACTACCGGCAATACGATCTCGATGGCCATCAGATCGGTGGCGTGGAAGCGCGCATGCCGGATGCTTCGTTCGATGAAGAAATTGAGCGCGCTATTGGCATCGATGTGCCACAACAACTCGATTGAGTCAGACAGGCCGATCTGCGAATAGAACACACGGTAATACTCGCTCTCGAAGAAGTCGTCAGGCGCAATGTCGCGCAGCCAGTGCACCCCATTGGGGCAGCCGGCCGCGAACAACTGGTATTGCGGGTCCAGCACATAGGGCCCGGACACGTAGGCATCTTCCGGCAACCCCCGCTCCTGCGGATTGAATCGGTGCAGGATCCGGCGCGGGCGTTGATCGCGGTGGTAGACCATGGCGCCGCCCGAATCGAATGCACAGACCGATCCCAGCAGATTGAGCACCGCGTCGAACCAGTCCGCGCTTCCAATCGTCGCGGTCATGCGGGCCATTGCACCCACCAAGGCGCTGCTGAGCGGAAGGCACAGTGCCGAGCCGGGAACTTCTTTCATGGACCATAGGTTAGCAGGCAATTCGCTGCCGGCCAGACACGGATGTGTGATTGAGCCCGGTACCCGGATCGGGCCATCGCAGACCCCGGTGAGACCTGTGCTGGCCCAGCCGCACCGAATGGCGGCATCCAGGCCGCATTGGTTTCGCTGTGCGCCGCGACACAAACGGCTATCCTTGGGTGCAAGCCGGTACGCCGCGCGCCTGCGGCGCACCTTCCTGCACTTTTATAGACAGACTCTGGAGGAATTCTGATGGCCGTGGATCCAACCGCTCTTTCGCCCGATCTGGTGCACCTGCTGACGGGCATCACCACCGCCACGTTGACAACCGTGTTGCTCAAGAAGGGCCTGCGCAACGTCTGGATGCGCGGCGCGCGGCCGCTGCGTCCGGGCCAAGCCAGGGTGGTCGGGCGCGCATTCACGCTGCGCTTCGTTCCGGCGCGCGAAGACCTCGCGACCCCCGCTTCCTGGGGTGCTCCGATTTCGACCCGCGCCGCCATCGAGGCCATGCCTCCCGGCTGTATTGCCGTGGTTGACGCGATGGGGGTCACCGACGCCGGCATTTTTGGTGACATCCTGTGTGCGCGCATGCGCAAGCGCGGCGTGGCCGCACTGGTCAGCGACGGTGTGGTGCGCGACCTCGACGGGGTGCTGGGTACCGGGCTGCCGGTCTGGTGTCAGGGTACAGCAGCGCCGGCATCGGTCGCTGGACTGACCTTCGTGGCCTGGCAGGAACCGGTGGGCTGCGGCGGCGTGGCGGTGTTTCCCAACGACGTGGTCGTCGTCGACAACGATGGCGCGGTGCTGATACCGCAGGCCATGCTCGACGAGGTGGTGTCTGCCGCGGTGGAGCAGGAATTGCTGGAGGGCTGGATCATGACGCAGGTCGACGCAGGTGTCCCCTTGCCGGGGCTGTATCCACCGAACGCCGAGAACAAGGCACGCTACGAGGCCTGGGCGAAGGTGTCTGCGTCGCGCTGATGCCGTGGTGCAGCGCAAGGCCGCACCATGCGCGGACCCTCGCGTTGCTCCGCGCAGCTTGCCATGCTGCCGGTCGACGCCAAACACAGGCCGTGCACGTGCGAGTTCCCTTTGCGCCCAATTCGTTACGCATCTTGCACCTCACCGGGCAAGTGCAACCGACTGTCTGCCTACCATGGAGCTCTTTTCAAGGAGAAACCGATGGCACTGCAACCCCCTTTCTTTGGCAAACGTGACCCTGATCCCGCAGCAGCGCGGCGCGCCCAGACCATGGCACAGCTCAATGCC
The DNA here is from genome assembly GCA_039934375.1 of Burkholderiaceae bacterium. Lineage (GTDB taxonomy): Bacteria > Pseudomonadota > Gammaproteobacteria > Burkholderiales > Burkholderiaceae_C > CAISIP01. The sequence continues at coordinate 32,622 of JBDTMH010000010.1, forward strand.
CAAGGCGCACCATCGACGCCCGTCACCGGCGTTGGTGTGGCGCCGGGCGCAGCGGCTGTGACACCGCCAGCAGAAACGCCGGCCGCTGTTGCAGGTTCAGACAATGCCAAGGCCCAGGGCGGCAGCACGCTGACGGTGGGTCCCAACATCAAGCTCAAAGGGGTCGAGATCACCGATTGCGACACCCTGGTGGTCGAAGGCATGGTCGAGGCAACGATGGATTCGCGCCTGATGCAGATCGCCGAATGCGGCGCATTCAAGGGCTCGGCCTGTATCGACATTGCCGAGATCCACGGCAACTTCGACGGTGATCTGACGGTTCGCGACAAGCTGATGATCTATGCCACCGGCAAGATCACCGGCAAGGTCCGTTACGGCAAACTGGTGATCGAAGAGGGCGGCCAGCTCTCCGGCGAAGTGATTTTTGGCACGACCGATAAATCGCGGCCGGCGACCGTGCAGCGCGCAGGGCTGCAAGCGGCCTGAGAGCGCGACCCCGCCGCCATCACCGGCGCGGTCGCTCAGTCGGCCTTGCCCAAACCCTTGCCCGCCGTGCGCTGCCGGCATGCCGCTACCATGGATGGCAGCAGACATAACCTTGCGCAAGGATGGATTCATGGCCATTGTGACCCGCCGCCGGGTGTTGACAGGATTGGGCGCCGCCGTGCTAGCCGTGGGCGGCGCGACCTGGTGGGTGGTCCGCCCTAAGCCGGCACCGATCGGTTTCACGGTGTCGGCGCAAGAGCTTGCCGCAGCGCGTGAACTGCTGGGCCGTTACCCATCGGTGGACGCCCATGCGCACCCGGGTCGCAGCTTCGTCGATGGCGCCGAGAACCTGTCGGGTCTGGTCTGGCTGTACGCCAAGCTCGGTAGCTTCGAGGACAAAACCATTGCCGACATGCGTGCCGGTGGATTGAGCGCTGCAGCTTTTGCTGCAGTGTCGGACTTCCAGACGCTGGGGCTCGAAGGCGAAGGACTGACTACGGTGCGCGCGTTCGAGCCCGGTGAAGCCCTGGCGAGTTACCAGCGCCAGATGACCCGGCTGCAATCGCTTGCGACCCGCGGTCTGGTAATGCCGATCCGGCAGGTCGCCGATATTGCCAAGGCCCGCGCAGCGGGCAAGGTCGGCGCCTTGCTGACGGTCGAAGGCGGTGACTTTCTGGAGGGACGGCCGGAGCGGGTGGCGCAGGCCTTTGCCGACGGCGTGCGCTCGATCACGCTGATGCATTACCGCAACAACGAACTGGGTGACATCATCACCGGTACCCCGGTCCACGGTCGCCTTACGGACCAGGGTGTGGCCGTGGTGCGCGAGATGAACCGGATCGGCATGCTGGTGGACGTGGCCCATGCGTCGGAGCCCACCGCAATGGGTGCCATCGAGGCCTCGGCACGGCCGGTGATCGCCTCGCATGTCCATGTGCATGGCAAGACCACCCATCCGCGCTTCATATCGGCCGAACTGGCGCGCAGCATTGCGCAAAAGGGTGGCGGCGTCATCGGTGCATGGCCGGCCGGCATCGGAATCAGCGATCTCAGGGGTTTCGTCGACCGCGCGCTGGAGCTGGTCGAGGTGGTCGGCATCGATCATGTCTGTCTGGGCACTGACATGGACGCCAACTACAAGCCGGTGTTCGACAGCTACGCCAACTTGCCGTATTTCGTGGCTGGCCTGGCGCAGCGCGGTGTGAAAGAGGCCGATATCGCCAAGCTGATCGGTGGCAACTTCATGCGCCTGCTCACGGACGTGTTGTCGGTATGACGTGCGTCGTAGACCGTGGAAGCCATAACAGCGAACCATGCATCGGGCCTTGGTAGATCAGGCTGAGTTCCATGGGTGTCCGGTTCGCCCCATACCTGTGCTGGGTTCTGCCAGCAGCCTTGGCAGGCTGTGAATGGGGTGACGTCTCAGCGCGATTTTGCGGCGCCGAAACGCTGCTCCAGATAAGCCAGCAAGGTGCGGATGGTTTGTGCTTCGCCTCCGACTGGACGCCCCGGACGCACCGTGTCGCTCCAGCCGAACAGGTCGACATGCAGCCAGTCCTGGTGCGCAGGTACGAAGTACTCCAGGAACAAGGCGGCGTTGATGGCGCCGGCCATGGTGTTGCGGCCGGTATTGACGATGTCGCCCACGCTGCTCTCGATACCGGCCTTGTACGGCGCCCATAGGGGCATGTGCCACAGCGGATCCTGCAGCGCCAGGCCCAGGTCCACCAGCGTGCGGGCAGTGGCCATGTCGCGGCAGAACAGGGCCGGCAATTGCGGTCCCAGCGCCACGCGAGCCGCACCCGTCAGCGTGGCCAGGTCGATGATGAGCGCCGGCGTCGACTCGGCCGCATAGGCCAGCGCATCGGACAGGATCACGCGTCCCTCGGCATCGGTATTGCCGATCTCGATCTGCAGTCCGGCGCGCGTGGCAATGACGTCGCCAGGCCGATAGGCGTTGCCGGCAATTGCATTTTCGACCGCGGGAATCAGCACCTGCAGGCGCAGCGGCAGCTTGAGCGCCATCACCATGGCGGCCAGGCCGAGCGCATTGGCTGCGCCACCCATATCCTTCTTCATCAGCCGCATGCCATCGGCGCCTTTGATGTCCAGTCCGCCGCTGTCGAAACACACCCCCTTGCCGACGATGGACACCAGCGGGTGCGACTGCTTGCCCCAGTGCAGCTCGATCAGTCGCGGTTCCCGCACGCTGGCGCGGCCGACCGCGTGGATGGCCGGGAAGTTCTTCTTCAGCAAGTGTTCTCCGACGATCTGCTTGAAGCGCGCGCCATGGGCCTTGGCCAGTGCGTGGGCTGCATCCGCCAGTTCCTGGGGTCCCAGGTGCTCGGCCGGGGTGTTGATCAGGTCGCGCGCCAGCACAATGCCTTCGGCCATGACGAGGCCGCGCCGGGCTGCGGCTCCCGAGGGCAGCAACAGGCGCGCTGGCGTGCGGCGGCGTGGCCTGTAGCGGTCGAATGCGTAGCTGCCGAGTTGCCAGGACAGGGCCGCGACAGTCGGGTCGGGCGCCAGGCCGTCCTCTGACAGGCAGTAGTCGCCCGGCGGCAATTCACCCGGCAAGGCCGACAGCGCGAACGGATCGTGAATGTCCCCGATACCCGCCAGCACCTGCGCCAGCCCGCCTTGCGCGTCGGGTAACAGCACATGCCGGTCGGCGGCGCCGGTAAACCCGACGCTGTCGAGCCAGCGCTGCGTGGCGGCGGGCAGCCGGGTCGCGAGGGCACTCAGCGAGGCTTTGTCGACCAGCGTGACAGGCGTGGCCTTGGCCGAAACGGTTTTACGGAGATCGACGGTCATGGTGTCTGCTCGCTTGCAAGTGGTGAAAAGTTGCGTGGGATGGTACTGCCGGCGGTGGACGTGCGGGCGTGTGTGAGGGCTGCGCCGGTGGATGCTACAGACCGTTCAGCGGCACCTGCAACTGCGCCGGCGCCAGACCCACGCCGCCGCGCTCGCCTGGCACCACGCTGCCATAGCGCCGGGCAAACACCGGCGGCAACGGGCGGGCTTCGCGAGGTGCCAGCCACAGTCGCAGCAGGTGGCGGCGGCGCTCGGGCTCGGGCCAGTCTTCGAAGGCGGTGCGATCGTGCAGCAAGGTGTGGTTGTGCACCAGTTGGATGTCGCCGACCTGCAGTTGCATCAGAAAGTGCAGCGCCGGGTCGTTCGACAAGGCATCGAACAGGTCCAGCGCCTCCCGGATATCAGGGGTGATGCGCGGAGCGTCAACGAAGCGCTGGGCCGAGTCGATGTACTGGCGCTGATAAATGACCGACAACTGCCCATCGGGGCCCTCGGGCCACCAGTTGAATACCGGGATCTGGAAATATGGATCCTGCCCGGGCGCGACCTCGCCGCGCCGATCCGTGGCCAGTGGCTGGAACAGCAGCGCGGCCAGGTCGGGACGGCGTCGGCGCATTTCGTTGAACAGCGTCGTCGACGACACCAGCGCCGAGTCGCCGCCTTGCCTGGCGACTTGCAGGCACAACAGGCCGACGATATCGCACGAGTCGGTGTGAAAGGTCTGGCGATCGCGCGTCTGGTAGATGCGCACGGCTGGGTCGTCGGAGCGCAGGCCCACGTCGCGGACATGGCCCAGCACATGGCCCTGCGCATTCTGCGGTCGCGCCTGGCCCAGACAGGCGCCGATCACCATGAAGGCCACGGCCGATTGACGCCGGCCCCAGCGTTGCACCGGCAGGCCGCGCAGCAAGGCGAAGCCACGGCCATCCAGCACCTCAGCCTGGATGCGCCGCAGCCGCGGTGCCAGCACGGGCAGCGCAGCATCGGCGGGAAACAGCCGCGTCAGGTCGGCATCGGCTGCCAGCAGCCGGCTGCTGGCAACTTCGAGTTCGGCCAGTTCACTGTCGCCCAGGTGCTCCACCCAGTCCGTGCGCGAGGCGATGTCCGGGCCATACCAGGCCGCAGCGGTGTGTTGGTCGGGTGGCAGCTCTGCTGCCGGTTCGGGCATTTGCATGGCCTGAACTATAGGCGATGGGCGGCTTGCGGGCGGCTGCCCTGGTGGGGCTGTCGCCATGGGCCATAAGCCGGAACGCCGCCACCCGCCCGGAACGAATCGCCCATAATGTGCGCTTTGGCAGTCTCAGGCCTCGGGTAAACATAATTGCAGTCCCATGTTTTGGGGCCGTTCGGGAATCGGATGCCGGTTAATCGAGTGATGTCATTGTTGGGGGCTCAGCGCAGGTTCACGCAGGGTTCGGCCATCATCTGTCTGCTGGCGGGCATGTTCGTAATGGCGGGCTGGTGGTTCGAGCAGATTGCGCTGCCGGCAGATTTGAGTGGACAGCCGGCCATGCGGAGTCTGACGGCTCTGTGTTTCATATTGGCTGGCCTGGCGCTGTTGCTGTTTCAGGTCTCGTGGGAACGCCGAACTTCCATGTCGACGGCCGCCTGTGCGCTGGCCGTCATCCTGACAGCCTTGGCCAGCATCATGCTGGCTCAGGATTTCATCGGTTGGGACGCGGACGTAAGCGGCGCCCTGCAGCAGGCCGTGTCGGCCAGTACAGATGAAACGTCGAGCCCGATGTCGGGCGCCGCGGCGTTGGCGTTTGTGCTGATCGGCAGCGCGATGGTCCTGATGCGCAAACAGGGACGGGTCGTGTGGCTGGGACAGGCACTTGCGGCGACGGCATTCCTGATCGCGTTGTTGTCGCTGCTGGCTTACCTTTTCGGCGCCGATATCGATCGCATCGTGCCGTTCTCGTCGATGACGGGCTATACGGCTTTTGTATTTCTGTTGCTGGGCGCGGGCGCGCTGACACTGCGCGGTGGCCAGGGCTGGATCAGCGAGTTCTTCCAGGATACGCCGTCGGCCAGGGCCGGGCGTCGCTACCTGGTCAGCACCCTGGTGGCTTTGCCGGTGATCGCGCAGCTGCGCATCGTCGGCCAGCGCGACCTGGACTGGTACGACACCTATTTCGGTGTCGCCATCCTCACGGTCGGCGGCATCGCCGTGCTGGCGCTACTCAACTGGACAGCTGTGCGCCTGGGCAATGCCACTGACCGGCAGATCGACAAAATGCTGCGCATCAATCGCACGCTAAGCAGTATCAATACCCTCATCGTGCGGGTAAGCGACAAGGACGAGTTGTTCCAGCAATCGTGCCGCATCGCGGTGGAAAATGGCCTGTTTCCCTGGGTCTGGATTGCGAGCACCGATCCGGGCTCATGCAGACTGCAATTGCAGGCCTGTGCCGGAAGCAAAAACCAACTGCGAGCGGATCTCGGCGCCTTGTTTGACAGTGGCGCGGATGGCGATGCGGATTTGCTGCAGCAGGTCCTGCGCACCGGCGAGCCGCTGATCGTGCCGGACCTGCGCCAGCACCCGGTCGCGACGGATCGGGATGACCGCAGCATGCGCCAGCTGCGCGACGCGGGTCTGCGCTCGCTGGTTTTGCTGCCGTTGATAGACGCGGGTCGGGTTGTGGGGGTGATGGCATTTCACTCCGAAAACAGCGGATTTTTCGACCGGATGGAAATGCCGCTGCTCAACGAGATTGCGGGTGACATCGGGTTTGCGATCGGCCATCTCGAGAAAAGCGCGACGCTCGACTATCTGGCCTTTTACGACCCGCTGACCGGTCTGCCAAACAGGACATTGTTCATGGAACGGCTGGGGCGGCAGATGCAGGCAACGGCCAGACAAGGTGGCGTCGTGGCGTTGGTGCTGGGTAACGTGCAGCGCTTCAGGATGGTCAACGAGACCTACGGCCGCCATGCCGGCGATGAATTGCTGCGCCAGTTGGCGACCCGGCTCAGCGCGGCTGCAGCGTTTGCGGAGAACCTGGCACGCATCAATTCCGACAGCTTTGCGTGTTTCCTGTCGGGTGACGACATGCAGAGCCTGGGGCAACAGGTGCAGTCCTTGTTCGGTGCGGTGACTGCGCAGCCGTTTCGTTGTGGCGAGCAGTCGGTGATGGTCGATGTCACGGTGGCGGCCTCGGTATTTCCGCCTGACGGTGTCAACGGCGAGACGCTGATGGCGAATGCCGAGACGGCCTTGCGCAAGGCCAAGTCCACGCAGACGCCCTTCATGTATTACGAGGCGGCGATGAATGCCCGCGTGGCCGAGATGCTGAAACTCGAGCATCGCGTGCGCGAAGCGCTCGAGCAAGGGCAACTCGAGCTGCATTACCAGCCCAAGGTCGACTTTGGCGATCGCAAGGTGCACAGCGTCGAGGCCTTGATGCGCTGGCGCGATCCGCAGCGTGGATTGATTCCGCCGGGCCAGTTCATTCCCTTGATGGAGGAGATCGGACTGATCCGCCAGGCGGGTGCCTGGGCATTGCGACAGGCGGTGAGTGACATGCAGGCCTGGCGTGCCATGGGATTGCAGGTGCCCCGCTGTGCCGTGAACGTGTCCGCGATTCAGTTGCGAAGCAAAGAATTCGTCGCTACGGTTCTGCAAGCCATTGCCGGCTTTGGCGAGGACGCGCCACTGCTCGATATCGAGATCACCGAGTCGCTGCTGATGCAGGACGTGGCGCAAACCAGCAGCGTGTTGCAGACGCTGCAGGGTCTGGGCGTCCATGTGGCGGTGGACGACTTCGGTACCGGATATTCGTCACTGGCCTATCTGGCGCGCTTGCCGATCAATGCCTTGAAGATCGATCGCGCCTTTGTGATGGAAATGGAGCAGAGCCAACAAGGTGTGACCATCGTGGGCTCCATCATTTCGCTGGCGCATTCCCTCAGACTTGTCGTGATTGCCGAAGGGGTCGAGACCGAGGCCCAGGCCACCATCTTGCGTGATCTGAAGTGCGACCTGATGCAGGGCTACCTGTTCAGCAAGCCGGTGCCGTTCGATGCGCTGGCAAAGATGCTGCCCGCTGTAGCGGCTTGCGCGGTGGGCTCTGCCAGCGTTTGAATATGGCCGGCGCCATGCGCTGCGTTGCCGACGTGCGAAGCTTCAGACCAACCATTGCGCGGCCGGCGGCTGCAAGTTCCGGATATCGACGCGGGATGCCCCCATCAGGTAGCCGGCGCACTGTTCAGCGCTGCGGCATGTCCTGGTACGAATAGCCCAGGTGCACCGCGGCTTCCTGCGGGATCTCCGGCATGGTGGCATTCCAGGCTTCCCAGTTGCTGCGCATGGCCTGCAGCCGCGCGGGTTCACGCCGGGCCTGGTTGGCCCGCTCGCGCGCGTCGCCCGTTATGTTGAACAGGTAGTCGATTTCGTCGACCCGCAGGTATTTCCAGTCTCCGTCGCGCAGCGCGCGCTGGCCACGGTGCTTCATGCGCCAATGCATCGGACGGTGAAACACGTGATCGGGGTTGTGCAGCGCCGACGCCAGTGACACGCCGTCGAGCGGGAAGTCCGGCTGTGCAGCGACGCCGGCGAGATCGAGCATCGTGGCCGACCAGTCCATGGTCAAACAATGCTGGCTGCTTACGCCACCGGCGCGGATTGCAGCGGGCCAGTGGGCAATCCATGGCACGCGGATGCCGCCTTCGGTCAGGTCCATCTTGCCACCCACCAGCGGCCAGTTGTCGGAGAAACGTTCGCCGCCGTTGTCGCTGGTGAACACG
>JBDTMH010000011.1:0-39925 GCA_039934375.1 Burkholderiaceae bacterium
CTTTGTAGACGATATCGGGCAGCGCGAGCGCCACTTCTGCCGGCTTTGCCGGCGCGATCGACCCATTCTGTTCGTAGAGAGCAACCTGGCGCATCGCCAGCGGCGTGCGGGTACCGGCATCGACCGGGGCTGCGATTTCGTTGCGCGGAATCGTCGGCGGTAGCGTGTCGATCGCCAACGGCAACGTGTCGATCGTCGGCGGCAAGGCCGCCACTTCGGCTGTGATCTGTGCGCCGGATTCCGGCTCCGGCTCTTTCCAGTGCCACTGCTGGGGTTGATTGATTCCGCTGGCAGCGGTGGCGGGACGATCGATGTTGCTGGTCTGAGGCGCCACTTGGTGGCCGAATGACGAGTCGAGCGCCGAGAGGTCGAGCTTTTGCCCGACGTAGATACGGTCTGGGTTATGAATACTGTTCGCCTGCGCGAGTTGTTTCACGCCCAGCATCGATGCTTTGGCATTTGCTTGCACACCCATTGTCGCGAGGCGCGCGCGCACGATGCCGTAGAGCGTTTCGCCAACACGGACGGTATGTGCGGCATCGTCGCGATGAGGAGAGCTGTCCTGTCCGCGCGATGGCTGCGCGGTCGCGACGTCGCGCGCGAGCGGCGCGGAGCTGTCGTCCAGTATGTGCGCGTAAGCTACTTGGAAATCGCCATCGCCGCCGCGCGGCGCGTTCGATGCCTTCGTGCCGGGTGGCTGGTCGAACACGATCGTGTTGATTTTCATGGGGAGTCCAGCGCGCGGGCCGCTGTGGATCTACTTTCGCCCAGTGTATAGACACGGTGGTGCGTCGAACTGCCAAACAAGACGGTTTTCCTTCTGCATTTCGGTGCCAAGGGCCAGGCCCAAAGCGACTCTGACCGCGCCTGGTGGGCAGTTGTGGAGATCAAGGCTGCGGCAGAAAAGCTTGAGCTTGAGTCGACCCAGTGGGAATTGCGAAGCGACGAGCAAACTTGGTTGGCATATTGGTTGTCCTGCATATCTGAAGTCATGCGGCACACTGGATTTGCTCGATATGACGCTCATGAAGAAACGCCGGGCCGCAGCCAAGTTTCCTCGCACCCCCTCGGGGGTCCTGGCGAAGCCACGGCTGGATGCGCTCACAAGCGCGGACCGTGTCGCTTAACTGAGCCTACTTCGACGGTCTGTCAGGCAAATGGATCGATCGGCGTCTTGATTCCGTAGCGCGCCTCTACAGCCTCAGCCGCGTCCAGACAAAGATCCTCACGGAAGCGTTGACCGGTAAGCAGCACACCGATCGGCAGGCCGGTCGCGAAGTCACGGCCGGCCGGTACACAAGCTGATGGCAGTCCCATCAGATTGGCCGGCACCACGGGCCGGATCATCTCGGCCGTCGCCGCGGCGCCCTGCGCCGTGGCTGCATCGAAGCCATGCTCAAACGGCAACTGGGTCCATGTTGGCGTCAACAACAACGGGTGCTCGGCGAGGAATTGGGACCACGCGCGGGCAATGCCATCGCGCTGTACAAACAGCTTTGACATGGCGGCTGTGTTCGCCAGTGGCTGCGCCGCGCTGTTGAAGAAGGCCAGCACGGCCTTGCCAGCGTCGCCCATCAGCGGCTCCAGCTGAGGCATGATCAACGCGAAATCGCCGAGCAGGAACTGTGCCCAGGCAGCGACGGCTTCCTCGTAGCGGGGCGGACAGGCTTGCACCACGTCGTAACCAGCATTTGCAAGTGCATCCGCGGCTTGCCGAACGACGGTTGCCACGACGGGGTCGCAGCTTCCGCCCGGTGGCTCGGGCAGCACAGCTACACGGATTGGCCTGGACATCGCCGACCCGGCGAACGGCGCACTGACGGACCAGGGGTCGCGTGGATGCGCGCCCATCAGCACTTGCAGTGCCAGTCGCACGTCTCCAACGGTCCGTGCCATAGGGCCTTGCACGTTCATCAACTGAACCGCGAGCAGGTGGTCTGCAGTAGGCACGAAGCCAGCGTCGGGAACGCGGCCGGCGGAGGGGCGGATCGAGGCGATACCGCAGGCGTTGGCCGGGTTGCGCAGGGACCCACCGATATCATTGCCAAGGCCAATCGCGCTCATTCCGGTGGCCAGCGCAACCGCCTCGCCGCCGCTCGATCCGCCAGCCGATCGTTCGGCGTTCCAAGGGTTTCGCGTCAGACCGTGCAGCGAACTGTCGGTGTGAACGCGCAGCGCCATGTCGGGCAGGTTGGTGCGACCAATGGCAATGGCGCCCGCCGCGCGCATCCGCTCCACGACAGGGGCGTCGATCGGCACCACCGCACCGGCGAACGCCTTCACGCCCCAGGTCGTGGGCAGGCCGGCCATGTCAATGTTTTCCTTTACCGTGAACGGCACGCCGTGCAGTGGTCCCAGCGTTGCACCGACAGCGACCTGGCGATCGGCCTCGCTGGCTGCCGCGCGCGCCTCGTCCGCGAGCACCCGCACGATTGCGTTGAGCTTCGGGTTGACAGCGTCAATGCGAGCGAGGTGCGCCTCGATGACTTCCGCCGAAGTTACTTGCTTGCTGGCAATCAGCGTTGCCAGCTCCTGAGCAGAACGTCGCCACAAAGCGGTCATCGAATTCTCCTTGTTTGACCTGAGACGCCATTGACGTCTGCAACCGCAGGGCCGATGGATGTCGACACCTTGGGGTGGTTCGGTGGCGCAGCCTGATGCGCTGGCCACCGAACTTGCGACGAAGCGCGCGCTACACGCTCAGGCCCGAGGATTGTGCACCCAGACCGCCGAGTCAGCTTTCAACCTGCGCTGGATGGTCAATCTTCGAGGCAAGCATCCGGGTGCCTGCCGTCGTGGACAAATTTCAATGCTCCCCGAACACAACAATCCGGTCACCCCCACAATCGGGGGAGTCCATCCGGTCGTTGAGTCGCACCGTCTGGCCATAACCCACCCGCACCACCATGAACCGATTGCAGTCAGAGCTGGAGCGCCTGTACGTCCCTCGACCGCAGGGTCGTGTTGAAGCGGACGTACTTTCAACGGCCCTGATCGACGCCTCGGGCAGGGTGCGTGCAATGGTGATGGAGCTGACGCGACCGCCAGACTGGGAGGCCTTGTCCAGAGTCTGGCGCGGTGTACAGGTCGAACTTGAACTTCCTGCCCCGGCGATTGCAGTTTCCGGTATTGATGGACTTCAGCTTTGGTTCTCGATCACAGAGCCGATCGCGGTCGCGCAGGCGCATGACTTTCTAGAGCGTTTGCGGCAGCGGTTTCTGGCTGATATTGAAACCAACCGCGTTCGTCTGATGCCTGCGTCGAGCGCCTCAAAGCCGCGCCAGGATTTCCATGCCGCGCTGGTACCGGCACGGCAAGAGGACGGCGGGAACTGGTCCGCATTCCTGGCACCTGATCTGGTGCCGGTTTTTGCCGAGTCGCCGTGGCTCGATATTCCACCCAATGAAGAAGGGCAGGCCACTTTATTACGCGGCATCGAGGCGATGACGCAGTCCGCGTTCGAGGCCGCATTCACGAAGCTCGGGCCTACCCAACATGCGCCGAGTTCGAATGTTGCGGCTGCGGCCAGCGTCGATGCATCCATGGCGTTTGACCGACCAAAAACTGCGTCTGCGGATGGAGATCCAGAGAAATTTCTGCTCCAGATCATGACTGACGAAACGGTTGCACTCGCCCTTCGGATAGAAGCGGCTAAAGCACTGCTGCAACACGCAAACAAACGTCCTCTCCAGCAAGGCGACTGATCCGCTCTGCTGGTTTCAGTTTGCCTGGCAATGCTAAAAAAAGTGGAAAAGGGGTCGCAATCGCGACCCCTCTCAGAGGTGGCGTCAAGCCCGAATCAAGCCTTGTCGATCTTGTCCTTCAAGTTTTCTTTCGCGTCGCCAAGATTCTTCTGCATTTTGCCTTCGACTTGCTTTCCCAGGCCCTTTGCCTGTTGTTCCTTGCTGCCGATGAGCTCGCCGGTTTTTTGCTGAACCTTGCCGGCAGCATCCTTCGTGGCACCTTTGATTTGATCTCTGTTCATTATTTCTCTCCTAGAGTTGCATGATGCAGGATCGAGAAGGTTTTCGGGATCCGCAATTGCATTGGGCCCGATGGTGAGCACGGCGTATGCCGGTGCTTGCCGCATTGTTTTGTAAGATGCTGCCTACGGCAGCCTTTCGCAAGGCGTTGCGCAGGTCTCGCGCCGGGTAGGCGAGAACGCTTGCGTATGCCTTGCGTTCGACCACGCTCACGGGACCGGATGGCTTCGTCTGCGTTATTCCGCAACTGGCACTGATGATCGGGTTGGCGGATCTGACCGTCTACCTGGTGCGCGATCTGGTCGAGCCCTGCCGCCGCGCCATCGTCGAGGAACACGAGCAGGAGCATGTGGCGGTGTGGTGGGCGCGCCGGTGTGCCATCTTGTCGGCCAGTGGCGAATCAGTGAGCATCGCTGACAGGCGGAACGATGATCCGAACACGACGTTGATCAGCGAGCCGTGTTTGCCCAGCTCGCCGGTCGCGCGCCTTGCATCAAGGCCAGGCAAAGTGCGGACATCAGCGCGCCGGCGCTGGCCGCGCCCGCCCAGCCCCATTGCTCTACGCAGGCCGCGAACAGCGGCGGACCGAGCAGCGAGCCGGTGGCACCGAGTTGCAGAGTCAGGCCGTTGGCGACGGCCATTTCGGCATCGGTGCGGGCCAGCACTGGCAGCAGAGCGAATGCAAGGCCCGAATACACGCCGGAGATGGTGTTGAGCACCAGCATCAGCGCGGCAACCTGCAGGATGCCGGTGTTGTCGTTGAACACCCCGAACAGCATCAATGCGGGTAATACGATGGCAAACGTCATCCAGACGCCGGTCCTCGCGCCACGGTGGCGCAGCCAGGCGGCCAGTGCCACGCCGAATACCGACATGAAGGCCGATATTCCGCCGACCAGCCCTGCCACACGTGCGCTGGCGCCGACCTGGTTGACCAGAAAGGTTGGCAACAAGGCGATGCTGCCGACCGCAAAACTGGCCCAGCAGCCAAAGGCCAGCGTCAGCGCCCAGATGCGCCAACCCGGCAGTACCAGGCGTCGCATGGCTCCGCTGGGCGAGGAAACAAATGTCATGCGACTGGCGAGCACGGCCATCAGTCCGGCGATCAGAGCCCAGGAGAACGTGGCTGCGCGCCAGGAGAGCAGGTCGGCAATCAGTCCCGAAGCCATCGCACCGAGCGCGAAACCGACCGGCACGAAGCTGCTCCACAAGGCAAGCGCCACGGTGCGCCCTTGCGGCGGTGCGGTGCGAAAGATCAACAGCGGCGCCGCGATCACGACGCTCAGGTAACCGGCACCCTCGCAGACCCGCCATGTGATCAGCAAGGCCACTGACGGTGACAGCGTCTCGCCAAGGTTCCCGGCCACCAGCAGTCCGACACCCGCAAGCAACACGCGCGCGACACCCAACCGGTCAACCAGCAGCCCGGCGACGAAACCCAGCGTCGCGCCGCCGATCTCCAGCAGCGAAATCAGCACGCCGGCCAACGTGAGCCCGATCGCCAGATCGTTGGCGATCAGCGGCGCAAGCGCCGACATCTTGCCGAGTTGTGCTGCGGCCAGTACGCCCAGCCCGTACAACCAGGCAATCCGGCGCCAGGGATGATTCATCGATTGGTCAGTCCCCATGTATGAGCGGGCCGTTCAAGCAAACCGCCAGCGCCGCAGTGCCGCGTTCAGCGGCGTTTGCGGGCCTGGTCGTACTTGCGCCAGTAGTCGAACTCCTCGACGTGCAATTCGATGTCGACTTCCATCACCCGCTGCTGCAGCCGCTCCTGCACGTCGCTGACGGCCTGGTTGTAGACAGCAGGGCCGATCTCTTCGACGAAAAAGCCGAGCAGCGCGGCGGCGGCGATGTTGCCGATACGCTCGTCCATGTTCTCGGCGAAGTAGCGTTCGATCGAACGGATGGCCTGTTTGCGAGCACTGTCGCTGAGCGTGATGTCCATGCGAGGAATGTCCTTTCGATGCCGGCAACGTAGCCGCGGGCTGCAGCCGCATCCGGGCGCGTCGATGTCTGCACGTCAGGCGCCTCGCGGTCCTTGCGCATTGTCGCGGACCAGCCGCCGTTTGCGCCGGCGCTTGAGCCAGGTCCAGCCGTGCCAGGCCAGCGACGTGATGCCGTACGACAGCAGCCCCATCAACGTTGCGAGTATCACCAATCCGAGCAGCAGTGGCCTGCCCAGCGCCGACAGTCGTTCCCATATCGGTCGCCGCGACGGTTGCGGCATGGTGGCCATATGGATGTCGGGCGTTGGCGCCAAGGCCCTGGAATGCGGCTCACCGATGATGCGGTGCCCCAACTGGTAGGCCACGTAGTACAGCGGGCCGAAGGTCAGCGGATTGGTCACCAGGGTGCTTGCCGCCGCCGCCGGCACGTTGGCGCGCAGGAAGATCGCCGCACCGACCGACAGCGGAATCTGCGCCACCGGCACCAGCAGGCCGAAAAAGATGCCCAGGGCCACGCCCATGGCCACACCTCGGCGCGACCAGCGCCACAGCCGCGGCCTGCCCAACCAGGGTCTCAGCCAGCGCAACCAGCGGTTGTCGCGGATCTGGGACGGGGTGGGAATCATCGCTCGCAGGCGCGTGAGCCACGTCATCAGCTACCGGGATTCACGCATCTTGCGGCGGATCCTTCAGCGCCGGTTCGCACTGCAGGTCGAGGTAGACATCGCGGGTACCATCGTAGCGGTTGAGCGGGCTTTCCACGAAGCCCAGGTCGCGTTGCAAGGCCAGCATTCGGGAATTTTCACTCAGCACGGTGGCGATCAGGCGCTGGGTACCTTGTGCGCGCAAGGTGCGGATCAGTTTCTCCATCAGCAGCGCGCCCAGTCCGCTGCCCTTGATGTCCGAGCGCACGATGATGCCGAATTCGGACGTGATGTTGTCCGGGTCGGCGATCGCGCGCACCGTTCCCAAAGTCTGCTCCTTTCCGTCGGACCCGGACACTACGGCGACGAAGGCGACCTCGCGGTCATAGTCGATCTGCGTCAGGCGGGCCAGTTCACCGGGCTCGATGCTGCGCCGGCTGTAGAACACGCGCATGCGCACATCTTCCGGGTCCAGCCGCGACAGGAACTCCAGATGCTGGGCTTCGTCCCCTGGGCGGATCGGCCGCAGGGTCAGCGGGCGCCCTTGCCACGTCACGGTCTCGATCAGGTGCTCGGGATACGGGCTGATGGCGAAGCGGTCTGCGCCGCCCGGTGCATCATGGTGCACCCGGATGCGTGCGTCCAGCGCGATCGCACCGGCCGGCCCGAGCAGCAGCGGATTGATGTCGAGTTCCACCAGTTCGGGAATATCGGCCAGCAACTGCGAGACGGCGATCAGTACCGCATGCAGCGCGTCTGTATTGGCGGCCGGCGTGTCGCGGTAGGCCTCGAGCAGCCTGGAGACCCGGGTCGACTGCACCATTGCGCGCGCCAGCGGGGCATTCAGCGGAGGCAGCGCGACAGCGCGATCGGCCACGACCTCTACCGAGGTGCCGCCAGAGCCGAACAGGATCACCGGCCCGAATACCTCGTCGATGCTGGCGCCGACGATCAGCTCGCGACCATGCGCCATCTGCACCATGGTTTGTACCGTGAACCCTTGCACCCGCGCTTGTGGCCGCTCACGCGTGACCCGGGCCAGCATGGACTGTGCGGCCTGTTCCACTTCCTGGGCATGACCCAGATTGAGCGCGACGCCGCCGACGTCCGACTTGTGCGAGATGTCGTCGGAAAGGATCTTGAGCACCACCGGAAAGCCGATTTCAGCTGCCATGGCGGCCGCGTCCCGGGCCGAAGCCGACACCACACGGGTGGCGACCACGGGGATGTGACAGGCCTCGAGTACCGCCTTGGCCTCCGGTTCCGTCAGTAGCTCGCGCCCCTCGGCCAGCACTTGTCGCACCAGCGCCCGCACCCTGGCGGTATCGGCCACTGGTGCAGCGTAGCCGCTTGGCGCCGCTGCCGGCGCCTGCAACAACTGTGCCTGGTTACTGCGATAACGCACCAGCATGGCAAAGGCCCTGACGGCCTCTTCGGGCGTCTGGTAGCTGGGGATGCCGGTGTCCTGAAACACCTGGCGGGCGCCGGCAACGGCGGCTTCGCCCAGCCAGCACGACAACAGCCGCTGCGGATGGCGTTTGACCAGTGGCACCAGTGCCTGTGCGATGTCTGTGCTCGGCACAATGGCCGTGGGCGCCTGGATGAACAGGATCGCACTGCCGTCCGGCTCCGCCTGCAGCGCCTCGAGGGCCTGCACGTAGCGCTGTACCGGCGCGTCGCCGATGATGTCCACCGGATTGCCGTGCGACCAGTTGGCAGGCAGCACGGCATCGAGCGCCTTCATCGTCGCTGCATTCGGCGTGGCCAGCGAGATGCCCATGTGTTCGGCGGCGTCGGCGGCCATCACGCCCGCGCCGCCACCATTGGTCAGAATCGTCAGTTGCTCGGACTGGTTGGTGCGAAACCGGGTCAGCGTTTCTGCGGCCAGGAACAGCTGCAACAGCGTGTCCACGCGCAGCATGCCGGCGCGGGCGATGGCGGCCTCATAGACCAGGTCTGAGCCGGCCAGGGCGCCGGAATGGGAGGCGGCAGCTTTCTGGCCCCGTTGCGAGCGACCCGCCTTGACCAGGATCACCGGCTTGTTGCGCGCCGCGGCGCGCGCCGCCGACATGAACTTGCGCGGCGCCTCGATCGACTCGATGTACAGCAGGATCGCGCGCGTGCGCCCGTCGCTGGCCAGGTAGTCGAGCATGTCGCCGAAATCGACGTCTGCATGCTCGCCCAGCGATACGAAATGGGAGAACCCGATCGCGCGCGAGCCGGCCCAGTCGAGCATGGCCGTGACCAGCGCACCGGACTGCGACACGAATGCCAGTTCACCCGGCGCCGCCGCGATGTGTGCAAAGCTGGCATTGAGGCCTTTGTGCGGCGACAACATGCCGATGCAGTTGGGGCCGAGGATGCGCAGCAGGTAGGGTCTGGCCGCGTCGAGCATGGCCTTGCGCTGAACGGTGTCGAGGCCTGCGCTGAGAACGATCGCCGCCCGGGTGCCGCGCGCGCCAAGCTCGGCGATCAGTCCGGGTACGGTCGCCGCTGGCGTGCAGATCACGGCCAGTTCGGGCACGCTGGGCAGGTCGTCGACGCCGGCATAAACGGGTACGCCGTCGAAATCGCGGTGACGCGGGTTGACGGCATATATCGGCCCCTTGAACCCGCCGGCGCGCAGATTGGCCCATACGGTGGCGCCGACACTCGATGGACGCTGCGATGCGCCGAACACTGCGACGCTGGCAGGGTCAAACAGGTGGTCGAGGTTGCGGATACTCATTGGATGGCGTCGTGGAAGGTGGGCCTTGGTTCCCGCGCCAGGCGCTGGAGCAGCGGCCCTGGCAATGCCGGCCGCTCTTCACATCATACGGAAGCCGCGCGCTGCCCTCGCGTCAGGGCCGCGCAGCGCAAACCGTTCGCCAGGCTCAGATGGCCAGGTGCAAGGGTCGTCCGAACACGGAGTTGGCGGCAACCACGACCATGCGCTGGCGCGCGCCGACGCCCTTGGCGGTTGCCAACCGACCCGCCGACGGCGCATGCTGCGGCACGGCAGATCGATGCGGCGCGATCACGTCCTCGAGTGCAATGTCGGCGAGCATCTGCAACATGCGCTGCTCGAGCTGGCTGCTCCATTCGCTGCCGATGCGTTGGCCGGCCGGTGGCCGGTCGGCAAACGAGCGGTGACCGCTGCCGGCGACAGGTGCGTCGCCTTCTTCCACCGCGCTGACGATGTCCGCCAGCGAGATCGCGCCGGTGTCGCGGGCCAACGTGTAGCCGCCGCCGGGTCCGCGCGTGCCGGTCACCAGGCCCTTGCGACGCAACCGACCAAAAAGCAGGTCAAGGTAGGAGGGTGACACGTTCTGGCGGGTGCTGATCGCGGACAACGGCACCGGGCCCTGGTGCTGGCGCAGCGCCAGGTCCATCATCGCGGCAATTGCGAGTCGGCATTTTGGGGGGATATGCATGGGGCTTGTTCCAGTGAGTGAATGGGTTGGGGAGGTTGCTGGCTCAGCCGGCAAAACTGGCACTGGTTCGGGATCCGTCAGGGATCTGCCGCATGGCGCCTGACCGGGGGTCGTGTTCCATCGATATCTGCCAGAGACGGGCCGGCGCTACTGGCTTGAGCCCGAAACGGGCCCGCTCCAGACGCTTGGCCACGGCGCGTGCGGTCCGGTCACCGGCCCGATCGATCACGGCGTAAAGCTCGGGCCCGCAGTCGCGGATCACGACCTGTGGCGCGTCGATCAGTTGCACCTGGATGCGGCAGAACTTGTCGACACCGCCGCGTGGTCCGTTTTCATCGCCCAGGCGCACCACGACGCGCACCACCCGGGCACTGTGTCGTGTCAGACCAAAGCCGAGCCGGCGCCGAACATGGCTTGTCAGCGCTGTGGTTGCGGGAAAACCCAAGCATTGAATGTCGTATTGCATAAACACTCCTGTGGTGTCGGGCAAGATTGCCACCGCAGCCAGTCTCGGCGCATTCAAAGACAATGTAAATTCGAATTATTTGTCCTTATTGTTCGTATAAAACTGATGATCAACTACAAGCATCTTTTATATTTCATGCAGGTCGCACGTGCAGGCAGTGTGATGCGGGCCAGTGAACAGCTGCACGTGACGCCACAGACCATCAGCGGGCAGGTCCAGTTGCTGGAGGACAAGCTGGGAAGTCCCCTGTTCAGCAAAAGCGGACGCGGCCTGGTGCTGACCGAAGCCGGCCGGCTGGCGCTGGGTTATGCGCAGGACATCTTCTCGCTTGGTGCCGAACTCGAGCAGGCGGTGCACGAGCTGCCGACCAACCGTCCTGCGCTGGAGCTGCGCATCGGCGTGGCCGACGCCTTGCCCAAGCCCATTGCCTACCGGCTGATCGAGCCGGCGACGCGACTGGACGAGCCGGTGCGACTGGTCTGCCGTGAATGGAAACTCGACAGCCTGCTGGCGGAACTGGCGCTGCACCGGCTAGATCTGGTGCTGTCGGACGCGCCGATCCCGGCCTCCGTCAGCATCAAGGCCTTCAGCCACCAGCTTGGCGCGTCGGGCCAGAGTTTTTTCGCCAGCGCGTCGTTGGCGCAGCAGATGCCGGGCGCGTTTCCGGCCTGCCTGGACGGCGCTCCGATGCTGATGCCAGCGGACGATTCAGCCGTGGGGCAGAAATTGCGCGACTGGTTTCAGTCGCGCGAGATCCATCCGCACGTGGTCGGCGAGTTCGACGACAGCGCGCTGGCCATGGAGTTCGGCAGCCGCGGCGACGGCATCTTCGTGGCCCCGACCGTGCTGACAGAAGACATCTGCCGACAGTTTGGCGTCACCGTGCTGGGCCAGGCAGAAGGCGTCAGCGTGGAGTATTACGCGATCTCGGTCGAGCGTCGCATCACGCACCCGTGCGTGGTGGCGATTACGCGCAGCGCGCGCCAGGCCCTGTTTGCCGGCACCGGCAGGAGTCGCGTGGCGCGCCGCGGCGCTCTCGGCTGAATCACCGAAGCCGGCAGCAACGGCGCGGTCGCGCAGCTCAGTCCTGGCGAAGCGCCTGGCCCACCACATTGGCACAAATCGCGACAGCAGCGTTGGCTTCGTCGATGACCCGACCCATGGTGATGAAACCGTGAATCTGACGCTCGAAACAAATGTGCGTGACGCGGTTCCCGGCCTCGGTCAGGCGCTGGCTGTACTGCGAGCCTTTGTCGCGCAGCGGATCGTAGCCGGCGGTGAGCATGAAGGTTTCGGGCAGACCCGACAGGTCGTCGTGCAGCAGCGGCGAAGCACGCCAGTCGTGGTCGGCCACTGTGTCCTCGATATAGTGGTCGTGAAAATAGCGGATGGTGTCGCTGGTCAGCAGGTAGTCCTGGCCATTTGTCGCGTGCGACGGCGCCTGGCGCCGCATGTCGGTGTGCCGGTACAGGCGCAGTGCGATTGGACCGTGGGGGCCATCGGCATGCATGGCTTGGGCATGGATAGGCCGTGTGCGGGATCGCGTTCGGTCGGTCGTTGCAGTTTAGCCGCGCGCATGTTCCGTGCGGCCGCATGCGTTTATGCTCAGCGGCATGAAGCTTTACAACTACTTCCGATCTTCCGCGTCGTACCGCGTGCGTATCGCGCTTGGGCTCAAGAAGCGGGCCTACGAATATGTGTCGGTGCATTTGACCCGTGGGGAGCACAAGCTTGCCGCCTACGCGGATATTTCTGCGGACGGTCTGGTGCCGGTGCTCGAAGTCGATGGCTTGCGCCTGTCGCAGTCGATGGCGATCATCGAATACCTGGAGGACATGTTTCCCGAGCCGGCCCTGCTGCCACAGGATCCGGTCGGCCGTGCCCAGGTACGGGCCCTGGCCCAGAGCATCGCCTGCGAAATCCATCCGCTGAACAACCTGCGGGTGCTGAAGTACCTGGTGCACGATCTCAAGGTCGATGAGGACAGCAAGACCCGCTGGTACCGGCACTGGGTGCGCGAGGGCCTGGAGGCATTCGAGCGCCAGCTGGTGCTGGGCAAGGGTGGCCGGTATTGCTTTGGCGATACACCGACTCTGGCGGATTGCTGTCTGGTGCCGCAGATATTCAACGGGCAACGCTTCAATTGCGATTTATCGGGCCTGCCGCGCACCTTGGCCGCCTATGAGGCCTGCATGGCGCTGGACGCATTCGCGCTGGCCCAGCCCTCGGCCTGCCCGGACTACGAGCCGTGAGACGGTCGTTGGACCCGGACTGGCTGATTCCGCAATGGCCGGCACCGACGCATGTGCATGCGGTTTTCACGACCCGCCATGGCGGTGTTTCCAAGTCGCCGTTCGACAGCATGAACCTGGGTCGACCCTCCAGCGACGATGTGCTGGCGGTTGATGCCAACCGGGCCCGTCTGCAGGCAGCGCTGGGCGTGTCGCCCTGCTACCTGAGCCAGGTCCACGGTATTCGATCGGTTGTCCTGGCAACACCGCCGGCGCCCGGCAGCATCGAAGCCGATGCCTGCACGACGGCCACTGCGGGTATTGTCTGCACGATGCGGGTCGCCGATTGCCTGCCGGTACTGTTTACCGACACGTCGGGGCGTGCCGTGGGCGCGGCGCATGCCGGCTGGCGTGGTCTGGCCGAGGGTGTGCTCGAGTCGTGTTTTGCGCAGTTTGCGCAGTTGCTGTCAGCACCGGCACACGGCAGCGGCGGGGCTTCATTGGCCGGCCAGACTCTGGCCTGGCTGGGCCCTTGCATCGGGCCTCGCGCGTTCGAGGTCGGGCCCGAGGTGCGTGCGGCCTTTGTCGAGCGCGACGCCCGCGCCGCTAACTGTTTTGTCGCGTTGCCCGCAGGCAAATGGCTGGCCGACCTGGCCGGCCTGGCACGCCAACGCTTGTCGAGCCTGGGAGTTACCCGTATCCATGGCAACGATGGCAGCGCCCCCTGGTGTACCGTGAACAATCCTTCACGATTTTTCTCGCACCGGCGCGACCACCTCGTCCTCGGCGGCAGTGGACGCATGGCCGCCTGCATCTGGATCGACTGAACCGGGCGCTGGCACAACGGCCATTTCGCGCGCGCGTCGCGCCCGCCGGCGCGACGGCGTGCGCAACAAGTACATCACCAGTGCGATCGGCAACAGGCCGTAGAGAACGAAGGTGATTAAAGCGCCCAGCACCGTACCGTCGCTGCCGGTGGCTTCGACAATCGCCATCATCAGCGTCACATATAGCCAGGCAATCGGAACGAGGTACATTGGGAGGTCAGAAAGATGCCGGCCTGTCAGTTTACCGAAGGTCACCTCGGCGATACTAGTGCCATCAGGAACCGGTACAGCAGGACGACACAATGAAACAGGACATGGGCGAGTTTTGGAAGCAGTCGGCGCAGCAGATGCAGCAGTCGCTGATGGACCAGTGGACCGGTGCCTTGCAGGCACTGCAGAACCTGACTCCTGCCGTTGCCGGCTCCGCGACAGTGCCTGAACAGGTTCCGGGGCTGACCCTGTCAGCGCCGCTGCTGCAGAAATTGCAGCTGCAATATTTCAAAGAGGCGAGCGAACTCTGGACCCAGTCGCTGCAGGGCAAGCCGCAGGTCAACGACAAACGGTTCGCCAGCCAGGCCTGGAGCAGCAACCCGCTGGCTGCGTTTGGTGCTGCCAACTACCTGCTCAATGCACGCACGATGATGGGGCTGGCCGATGCAGTCGAGGCCGACGAAAAGACCCGTGCCCGGGTGCGGTTCGCGGTCGAGCAATGGGTTGCCGCGTCAGCGCCCAGCAATTTCATGGCGCTCAATGTCGAGGCACAGCAAAAGGCGATCGAGACCAAGGGTGAGAGCATCGCCAAGGGTTTGCAGAACCTGCTGCACGACGTGCGCCAGGGCCATGTGTCCATGACCGACGAGAGCCTGTTCGAGGTAGGCCGCAATGTCGCGACCACCGAAGGTGCGATCGTGTTCGAGAACGAGCTGTTTCAGCTGATCGAATACAAGCCGCTGACGGCCAAGGTCCACGAGAAGCCGTTGCTGCTGGTGCCGCCGTGCATCAACAAGTACTACATCCTGGACCTGCAACCCGAGAACTCACTGGTTCGGTACGCAGTAGCGCAAGGGCATCGCACGTTCGTCGTCAGCTGGCGCAACCCGGACGCCTCGCTGGCACACAAGACCTGGGACGACTACATCGAGGACGCCGTCATCAAGGCGATTACGGTGGTGCAGGAGATCGCAGATTGCAAGACCATCAATGCACTGGGGTTTTGCGTGGGCGGAACCATGCTGACGACGGCACTGGCGGTGCTCGCGCAGCGCGGCGAGGAGCCGGTAGCCAGCGCCACCTTGTTGACCACCTTGCTCGACTTCACCGATACCGGTGTGCTGGACGTCTTCATCGACGAGTCCTTTGTCAAGTACCGCGAAATGGAAATGGGCAAGGGCGGTCTGATGAAAGGCCAGGACCTGGCGTCGACCTTCTCGTTCCTGCGCCCGACCGACCTGGTGTGGAATTACGTGGTAGGCAACTACCTCAAGGGCGAGACGCCGCCGCCGTTCGATCTGCTGTACTGGAACAGCGATTCGACCAATTTGCCCGGCCCGTTCTATGCCTGGTATCTGCGCAACACCTATCTGGAGAATCGCCTCGTCAAACACGGCAAGGTCAGCGTCTGTGGCGAAAAGATCGACCTGCGCAAGGTCGATCTGCCGGTGTACGTGTATGGCTCGCGTGAAGATCATATCGTGCCGATCGGAGGCGCCTATGCGTCGACCCAGTATCTGCCGGGCAAGAAGCGTTTCGTGATGGGTGCGTCGGGGCATATCGCCGGCGTCATCAATGCGCCTGCCAAGAACAAGCGCAGCCACTGGATCGGGCCAGCCGGCAAGTTCCCGGCCACGGTCGAGGACTGGATCGCCGGCGCCAAGGAGCACCCAGGTAGCTGGTGGCCCGACTGGGCCGAATGGCTGAAAAGCCATGCTGGCAAGCAGATTGCAGCGCCGAAATCTTATGGACGCCATAAGTACAAGGCTATCGAACCCGCACCAGGTCGATACGTCAAGGCCAAGGCCTGAAACTGAACCGGAAACCAAAGTGAAGGAGAACCCTATGGAAGAAATCGTCATCGTTGCAGCTGCCCGTACTGCAGTGGGCAAATTCGGCGGCTCGCTGGCCAAGATTCCCGCGACCGAACTCGGCGCCATCGCCATTGCCGAAGTGCTCAAGCGCAGCGGCCTGAAGGCCGAGCAGATCGGTGAGGTCATCATGGGGCAGGTGCTGGCCGCAGGCGCAGGCCAGAACCCGGCGCGCCAGGCGTTGATCAAAAGCGGCCTGAACCAGGCTACGCCGGGCCTGACCATCAATGCGGTTTGCGGCTCCGGCCTGAAGGCCGTGATGCTGGCGGCGCAGGCGGTAGCCTGCGGCGACAGCGAGATCGTGATTGCCGGTGGTCAGGAAAACATGAGCGCAGCGCCCCATGTGTTGCCCAACTCGCGTGACGGCCAGCGCATGGGCGACTGGAAGCTGATCGACACAATGATCGTTGACGGCTTGTGGGATGTCTACAACCAGTACCACATGGGCATGACGGCGGAGAACGTCGCACGCAAGTTCGGCATCAGCCGCGAGGCTCAAGATGCGTTCGCGTTGGCCAGCCAGCAGAAGGCCGCCGCCGCCCAGGAAGCCGGCCGCTTCAAGGACGAGATCGTTACGGTCAGCATCCCGCAGCGCAAGGGTGACCCGGTGCTGTTCGCCAATGATGAATACATCAACAAGAAGACCAGTGCCGAGGCCCTGGCGGGCCTGCGCCCGGCGTTTGACAAGGCCGGCGGTGTTACCGCTGGGAACGCGTCGGGCCTGAACGACGGCGCGGCGGCCGTGATGGTGATGACTGCCAAGAAGGCCGCCGAGCTGGGCCTCAAACCGCTTGGCCGCATCGCCAGCTACGCCACCAGTGGACTGGATCCGGCGCTGATGGGCATGGGCCCGGTGACAGCATCGACCAAGGCGCTTGCGCGTGCCGGCTGGAAGCCAAACGAGCTGGACCTGCTGGAGATCAACGAGGCATTTGCCGCGCAGGCCTGTGCCGTGAACCAGGAAATGGGTTGGGACACCAGCAAGATCAATGTCAATGGCGGCGCCATTGCCATCGGTCATCCGATTGGAGCGTCCGGATGTCGCATACTGGTGACCCTGCTGCATGAAATGCAGCGTCGCGACGCCAAGAAAGGTATCGCTTCGTTGTGTATCGGAGGTGGCATGGGTGTTGCGTTGACGATTGCCCGTTGATCGTCATTGAGCACGAGTCTGGATTTCAACAAGAGGAGAACAACATGAGTCAGAAAATTGCGTACGTGACCGGTGGCATGGGTGGCATCGGAACAGCCATTTGCCAGCGCATGCACAAGGAAGGTTTCAAGGTCATCGCCGGTTGCGGCCCGACCCGAGACCACGGCAAGTGGATTGCCGAGCAGGCTGCACTGGGATTCACCTTTTACGCGTCGGTCGGCAACGTCGGCGACTGGGACTCCACGGTGGCGGCTTTCACCAAGACCAAGGCCGACCACGGTTCGATCGATGTGCTGGTCAACAACGCCGGCATCACCAAGGACCGGATGTTCCTGAAAATGACGCGCGAGGACTGGGATGCGGTGATCGGCACCAACCTCAACTCGATGTTCAACGTCACCAAGCAGGTGGTTCCGGACATGGTCGAAAAGGGCTGGGGCCGCATCGTCAACATCAGTTCGGTGAATGGTGAAAAAGGTCAGGCCGGCCAGACCAACTACTCGGCTGCCAAGGCCGGCATGCATGGCTTCACGATGGCACTGGCGCAGGAAATGGCGACCAAGGGCGTGACAGTCAATACCGTGAGCCCCGGTTACATCGGCACCGACATGGTGAAGGCGATCCGCGAGGACGTGCTGGCCAAGATCGTCGCGACGATTCCGGTCAAGCGCCTGGGCGAGCCCAGCGAGATCGCCTCGATCATCGCCTGGCTGGCGTCCGATGAAGGCGGCTATTCCACCGGGGCCGACTTCTCCGTCAACGGTGGCCTGCACATGGGCTGAGCGGTTTTCCACGATCGCGCCTCTCTACGACAAACCCCGCCCCGGCGGGGTTTGTCGCATCCGGCGTCGCAAGGGAGCCATGGCTGATCCGTTTCTCGACTATGTCGGCGGTTTCGAGCAACTGCTGCGCCAGGGCACACAGCTGTCCGAGGGGGAGTTGTTGCCGCAGGTCTTGCCGAAACTGGCCGACAACGCGCCGGTCTGCCTGGTTTTTTCACCGCATCCGGATGACGAAGTCATCGCCGGGGCCTTGCCCTGGCGGCTGCGCAGCGAGGACGGCTGGCGCGTGGTGAATGTGGCGGTCACGCTGGGCAGTCGGCGCGAGCGCCGGCCGCAGCGCTGGCGCGAGCTCGAACGGTGTTGCCACTATCTCGGCTTCGACCTGATCAGTGCGACGGGGACCCCCGGCGCGGCATTCGAGCGCGTATTGCCCTGGGCCGACTGCGCCGACACAGCGCAGCGCGATGCACAGGTCGCCCGTGTGGCGGCGCTGATCCAGCAATACCGTCCCCGCGTCGTCGTTTGTCCCCATGCGCTGGACGGGCATCCGGTGCATATCGGCACCCATGATCTGGTGCTTGTAGCGCTGCGCACGCTGGCGCCGCGATGGCGCCTGGATCTGTTGCTGAGCGAGTACTGGAACACCCAACTGCAGCCAGCACTGATGCTGGAACTCGGACGGGCCCAGGTTGCCGCCCTGGTTGCCGCGCTGTGCCTGCATGCGGGCGAGGTCGCGCGCAATCCGTACCACCTGAGTCTGCCGGCCTGGTACATCGATGCGGCACGGCGCGGTGCCGAACGCGTAGGGCCCACCGGGGGGCCGGCAAGCGCCATGCTGTTTGCCGCCTTGTACGGCTGGTTGCGCTGGCAGGATGGCACGCTGTTGCCGATGCCCGCACGCGTGGGACCGACTGGCAGCGCTAGCGCCGCGCTTTTTGCCTGAGTGCGGCGGCGCGAACCAGTTCCAGCCGGTCATTGCCGAAATACATATCGTCGCCGATGAACATCGTCGGCGAGCCGAATCCGCCGCGACGTACCAGTTCCTCGGTATTGGCCTTGAGCTGGTTCTTGATGTTGCCCTCGGTGATGCCGGCCAGCAGCGCAGAGGGCTCGAGCGCGCACTGTTTGCACAACTCGCGCAGCACCGCGTCGTCCGAAATGTCGCGATCCAGCGACCAGTAGGCCTCGAAGGCGACACGCGCAAAGGGCAGCATGCGCAACTGCGGCAGCAGCCAGAGGCAGGCACGCATTACCTTGACGCTGTTGACCGGAAACACCGATGGCGGCATGCGTATCGTCAACCCGGCCTGGCGCGACCAGTCGGCCAGGTCCTTGACCATGTAGGCTTGCTTGGCCGGGACCGGGTTGTCGCGCGCCGCATAGACGCTGGGGTTGACCGCATTGAAAACGCCGCCGACCAGGATCGGTCGCCAGCAGATCGGCACGCCAATCTCGGCGGCCATCGGCTGGATATTGTGAAAGGCCAGGTAGGTCCAGGGACTGGAGCAGTCGAAGAAGAACTCGATCATGATGGGTGCCGGAGTTGCCGTTTTGGTGCCGCACGGTCGCCAATCGCTGCATCATAACCAGCAGTTGTCGCATGCGAGGAACAACGAAGTACCGCAAAGCTGAAGTTTTCGGCGTGGCGGTAACCGAAAGTGTTTTGCGGTAGTAAGCTCGCGGAACATGCACGCCATCATTCACCCACCAGCCGCTGCGTACCGCGCTCGCGCGGACCGACCATGATGGATCGCGGCTACGACTTCATCGCTCCCGACAAGCTGCGCATCGGCCTGTACATCGAACTCCAGCTGGGTTGGATGTCCCATCCTTTTCCCAAGGGCAGTTTCAAGATCAGCAACCTGCGACAGATCGAGACACTGCGCACGCTGGGCCTGGACCGTATTCGCTACATTCCGGCACGCAGCGATCCTGCACCGGCGGACGATCCCGTCAGTAATTGGGGCGAGCAGCACGTCGACGTACCGCAAGGCTTGGGATCGGGCACCATGGTCGTTGACGCGGCGCCGGCGCTCGAGACACCGCAGGACGAGGCACAACGCCAACGGCGCGAACAAGCGCAGTTGATCCAGTCCCAGAACGACAGCCTGGCACGTTGCGACAAGCAGTTCGATACAGCGATCCGCCAGTACCGCCAGGTGCTCGAGCGGATCACCCACGCGCCCACGGACGCAGCGGCTTTGTGCGGACAACTGGTGGACTCTCTGGTCGGTGACATGCTCGGACAGAGCGAGTCGTCGATCCGACTGCTTTCGGAAACCAGCGGAGACCGGGTCTGGATGCATCCGGTCAACGTGACGGTGTTGTCGCTGCTGCTGGGCAAGGCACTCGGCCTGGCGGCACAGGAGCTCCAGGGCCTGGGCGTGGCGGCGATCATGCACGATGTCGGAAAGATCCGACTGCCGGACCGTGTGCGTCTGGCCGATGTCAATTTTGCACCGGCCGAGTACCGCGTCTACCAGAGTCATGTCGCCCATGGTGTGGCGATCGCTATGCAGATGGGCCTTTCGAGCGACGTGCAGCGCACGGTCGGCGAACACCACGAGATGATGGACGGCAGTGGGTTCCCGCGCCAGTTGCCCGGCACCGACATGAGCCTGTGTGGCAAGGTGTTGGCGCTGGTAAACCGCTACGAGAACATGTGCAATCCGCCGCGGGCATCGGCCGCAGTGACACCGCACGAGGCGCTGTCGATGATCTTCTCGCAGATGAAGGATCGCTTCGATATCGCTGTTCTGGCCGCTTTCATCCGCATGATGGGGGTTTATCCGCCGGGCTCGGTGGTGCAACTATCCGATGGGCGCTTTGCGCTGGTGGTGTCGGTGAACTCGGCGCGCCCGCTCAAACCCCGGGTGCTGGTGCACGAACCATCGGTGCCGAAGGAGGAGGCCTTGATCCTGAACCTGGAGCAGGCGCCAGCGTCAGGGATCCGGCGCAGTCTGCGGCCCGACACGTTGCCGCGCGCGGCGATCGACTATCTGTCGCCACGCCTGCGCATCTGCTACTTTTTCGAGCAGGCGTCCGACCCAGCGCGCAGCGAGACAGCGCAGTGACGTCCGCATCCAGCCGCGCCCTGATCGATGCGCTGATCGAGGCTGTGTGGCTGGTTGAGCCGGTCAACCTGCATATCGTGGCCATGAACCAGGCGGCGCTGGACCTGTCGGGCCTGGCACGGGAGGACATGCTGGGCCGTCCCGTGGTCGAACTGACAGCGACGCCGGAGGATCAATATTTCTGGGAAGATGTCGCCGCCGGCCTGAGCAATGCCATCCACTCGGAGACGCTGATCCGCAGCGCCGACGGGGTGGCGATACCGGTGGAGCGCAAGGTCAGCCGCGTCTGGCTCGACGCGGCGACGCCGCTGTACATGGTGGGATTGCGCGACCTGCGCCAGCAGCGCCGCAGCGAGATTGCGCTTGAGGCCCTGGTGGCCGAGCTGCGTGCCACGCTGGAGTCCACCGCCGACGGCATTATTTCGTGCGATCTGCAGGGCCGGGTGCACAACTACAACCGCCGCTTCGCCGAGTTGTGGGAGCTACCTGAAGCCTTGATGGTCCGGCGCAACGATGCGGCCCTGTTCGCCCATATGGCGGCCTCGGTGGCCGATGTGCAGCAGTACCAGGATCGGCTGGTCGAGATTGCGCAGTCGCCGCTGCTCGAGGCAGAAGATGTCCTGATGTTGCGCTCCGGGCGCACGGTCGAGCGCCGCTCGCGGCCGCAATACAACCGCGGCGAGCCCGGTGGCAGGGTCTTTGCGTTTCGTGACATCACCCAGCAAGTCGACACCCAGGCCCGGCTGCGGCTGGCCGCCAAGGTGTTCGAGTCCAGCCTGGACGCGGTCTTCATCACCAGTGCCGACTTCGTGCTGCTGGCGATCAACCCGGCTTGTGAGCGCCAGACGGGATTGCCGCAGTCGCAGCTGCTGGGCAGTGCCGCGGCCGACTTCTTCTACGATCCGCATGATCAGGGCTTCTTCCATCGCATCCGCCAGCATCTGGCCACTGACGGCTTCTGGGAAGGAGAAGTGTGGCGCCGGAACCAGCCGCACGAACCACATGCGGTGCAGGTGTCGTGGGTCCTGCTGCGTGATGAACACGCCACGCCCGTGCACAGCATCTGTTTTTTCAAGGACCTGAGCGAAAAGTATGCGGCCCAGCAGCGGATCGAGACGCTGGCCTACCGCGACGTACTGACTGGCTTGCCCAATCGGCTGCTGCTCAGCCAGCGGGTCGACTTTGCACTGCGGATGGCCGAGCGCAATGGCGGTCAGTTTGCGGTGTTCTTTCTGGATCTGGACCGGTTCAAGAACATCAACGATTCGATGGGGCATTCCTTCGGTGACCGGGTGCTGATCGAGGTCGCAGCGCGTATCAACGGCTGCCTGCGTGACGTGGATACCTTGTGCCGGCTCGGCGGCGACGAGTTCGTGCTGTTCCTGCAGGAAGCCGACGCATCGGGCGCCGAAGCCTGCGCGCAGCGGGTGCTGCAGGCGATGGCCGAACCGTTCGTGCTCGACGGCATGAACTTCTCGGTAGGTTGCAGCATCGGTGTGGCCCTGTATCCGGAAGACGGCAAGACGCTGGACGAACTGATTCAATATGCCGATACCGCGATGTACCGGGTCAAGGACCGCGGCCGCGGCAGTTTCCGGTTTTATCAGCCGCAGATGAACGTGGACGTGCTGTCGCGCATCAAGATGGACCATGCGATGCGCCAGGGCATGCAGCAGGAAAGGTTCCAACTGCATTACCAGCCGCAGATCGCGCTTGCCAGCGGTCGACTGATCGGTGCCGAGGCATTGGTCCGCTGGACCGATGCCGAATTCGGCGCGGTGGCGCCCAATGTGTTCATCCCATTGGCTGAGGAAACCGGCTTCATCACCACCCTTGGCGGCTGGGTGCTGGTTCAGGCAGTGCAACAGGCCACGCGCTGGCAGCAGGCGGGCACGCCACTGCTGGTGTCGATCAATGTTTCGCCGTTGCAGTTTCAGCAATCCGATTTCGTCGACATGGTGGACCAGGCATTGCGCAGTGCCGGTCTGGCGCCGCAGTTGCTCGAGCTCGAGTTGACCGAGTCGATCCTGGTGCGCGACGCTGAAGAGGCGCTCGAGCGCCTGCACGCGCTGGCGGCAATTGGCGTGGGTCTGTCGATCGACGATTTCGGTACCGGTTATTCCAGCCTGTCCTATCTCAAGCGTTTTCCTATCGGCAAGCTCAAGATCGACCGCTCCTTCGTGACCGGATTGCCCGAAGACGACAGCGATCGCGCGATCGTCAGCGCCACGATCGCCATGGCGCGGGCCCTCAAGCTCTCGGTGGTGGCCGAAGGTGTGGAGACCCAGGCCCAGATGGCCTGTCTGCGTGAACTCGATTGCGCAGCCTATCAGGGTTATCTGTGCTCACCGGCCTTGCCGGCCGCCGAATTTGCACTGTGGATGGCCAGGTATACAAAACCCTGAGGCCATGCGCGGCGCTCGTTGCATGCCGCAAGCAGGCGCGCCTGCCGTGGTGCTGGCCTGGCAATCGACTTGCTGGCTATCTAGCGCAGGATGAAGTAGCTGGCAAGGCCGTACAACACGATGGCGAACACCCGCTTGAGTGGGGCCACGTCCATGCTGTGGGCCAGGCGTGCGCCCAGCGGCGCTGTGCAGATGCTGGCGACAGATAACACCAGCAGGCCCGGCCAGTACAGATAACCCAGTGCGCCGGCCGGCATCTCGGGCAGGCTCCAGCCGGCGAACAAGTAGCCAAGCGTGCCGGCAAATGCGATTGGAAAGCCCAGCGCCGCCGAGGTTGCAACCGCCGAATGAATCGTCACGTTGCACCAGGTCATGAAGGGCACCGATATGAAGGCGCCGCCTGCGCCGACCAGCGCCGACAACATGCCGATCAGGTTGCCGACCCCGAACATGCCCCGTCGACCCGGCAAGGTACGCGAAGGCTTGGGTTTGCGATTGAGAACAAGCTGGGTGGCGGAAAAGGCGACGAAGCCAGCGAACAGCCAGGTCAGCACACGGGCCGGTACGGCTGCTGCGACCTGGGACCCCACAAACGCGCCGACCAGGATGCCCGGGGCCAGCACACGTACGATATCCCAGCGCACGGCGCCGCGGCGATGGTGGGCGCGTACCGATGACAACGACGTGAAGCAGATCGTGGCGAGCGACGTCGCCACCGCCATCTTGATCACATAAGCCTGCGGGTAGTCACGTGTCGTCAGGATGAAGGTGAGGAACGGCACCATCAGCATGCCGCCGCCGAGACCGAGCAGGCCGGCCAGAAAACCGGTACACAGGCCCAGCAGGGCCAGTTCCAGGATGAGAGTGAGAGAGAAATCCACGCAGAAAAATAGGTGTCTGCAGTTGCCACCGGACCCGCATCCTGAACCGGGGTTCAGGTGGGCGAGGTCAGCGTTGGCGTCGGGTTCATCTGACGCGAGATGATCACACCAGCCAGGCGATGTTCCAAGCCCGAGCTACGAGAGCATTGGTTCAAGGAAATATAAAGCCCGGTGCGCACTGCAGACAGGGGCATTGTAGGTGCAATACGCGGCGCAGGGGCATTGGCGCGACAGCAAGAAACCGCGCAGCCGGTCAGATCAATTGGCCGTCTTCACCCAGCGCCCGATCGAGGCGGTCAAGCAGCGCGCCCAGCATCAGGCCGTCATCAACGGTGTCACCCTGGGCGTCCGACGCTGTTGCGCTTGTCGGCACTGCGCCGGCGGGCGCAATGCCGCCGTCGCCCAGGTCGAACGCGAGGTTCAGCGCAGCGAGCACGGCGATGCGGTCGCGCGCGCGAACCTTGCCGACGTCACGGATCTTGCACATCGCGGTGTCGACCCGCTCGACGGCCTCGAGCAGACGAGATTCGCCGCCGGTCGGACATCCGAGCAGGTAGTTCTGTCCCATGATCTGGACTTCGAGCTGCTTCATGAGGCGTCTTTGGAGGTATTGCCAACGCCGGCATCGGGCAAGCGGTCGAGCAGGGCGTCGACCCGTGCACGCGCAGCGCTCAGGCGCGACTTGAGCGAGTCGCGCTCGTTCGTGAGCGTTTCGATCTGGTTCGCCAGCAAGGCGTTGGTACGTTGTAATTCTGCATGGCGTACCAACAGACGTTCTACGCGCTCGGCGATCTGGTCGATTTTGTACTGGTTCGACATAGACAGGCGATTGTAGGGTGCGCGCGCCGCGGGATCGCCTAAAATTGCCGGGTTGGTGCTCGCAGTGTGGTTCGCATGCTGCAGTTCAACGGGAAGCAGGAGGGGATGCCGGCAACGGCAAACCTAACCTGCGCTGCCCCCGCAACGGTAAGTGGACGAGTCCTGCGACTCCGTTCCCGTCAGCGCCACTGGGTGCCTCGAACAGGTACCTGGGAAGGCGACGGGAATTGCGCCACCAGCCCGGATACCGGCCAACAAGGGGGGTACCCGCGTGCGGGTGCCCGTTACGCCTTTGCTGTCGGGGACGACGGCAAGGGCATATGCAGTCGGGTTTTTCCTATGTTCTCTTTTCCTTCACATGTTTCGCGTGGTGCTTGCGCTCGTCTGGCGTTGGTTCCTCTGGCCTTCAGTTTCGCAAGCGCCGGTCTTGCCCAGGTCGTGCTGGCGCCGGTCACGGTGACGGCTACCCGGTTCGCCGAGTCTGCCGAGTCTTTGCCGTTGGGTGTCAGCGTGATCACCGCCGACGACATTTCCCGTTCAGGTGTTGCCACCGTCAATGAGGCGATCATGAAGTTGCTTGGCGTGGTCGGTCGCCTGGACACCTCGGGTGGCAACAACTACAGCCTGGACCTGCGTGGCTTCGGCTCCACGGCTGACAGCAACCAGGTGGTGGTGGTCGACGGCCTGCGGTTGAACGAGGGCGACCTGACCAGCGCCAACCTGTCGGCGATCCCGATCGCCACGATCCAGAAGATTGAAATCCTGCGCGGCACCGGTGCGGTGCTGTACGGCGAGGGCGCGACCGGTGGTGTGATTGTCATTACCACCAAGGCCGGTATCGGCGCCGAGCGGACCAGCCAGGCCCAGGTGTATGCGGCTGCCGGTAGTCTGGGCCTGCGCGAGACGCGAGCCTCGGCCACGCTGGCGGGTGGCGGATTTTCGTTGGATGTGGCTGCCAATGACCGCCAGAGCGACGGCCACCGTGTCAACTTGGCATCCACGTCCAACGCCACTGCCGTCTCCGGCCAGTGGAGCAACGACTGGTTGCGTGTCGGTGCCCGCGCCGGGCGCAACGCCACCAACAGCGGACTGCCTGGCGCCTTGAGCGCCGCACAATATGCCAGCGATCCGCGCCAGGCCAATTCGCTGACGGAGTACGGTGCGGTGCAGACCTCCAATTCCGGTGTTTTCGCCGAGGCGCTGCTGGGCGACTGGCAACTGATCGCTGACGCCAACCAGCGCAGCAAGGATTACGACGCCATAAGCTTCGGCGCGCCCTTCGCGTATTTGGTCGACGCTCGCAATTACAGCCTGCGTGCCCGCCACGAGCATCAGTACGCTACCGTCGGCAACGCGTTTGTCGTGGGCTACGACAAGGGTTCCTGGGAACGCACGATCAACGCGTCGATCTTCACACCGGCTGGCACCCGTTCCCAGACCAACAGTTCGGCCTGGTACCTCAAGGACGACGTGACACTGGTATCGACCGGTACCCGGCTGTCGATCGGCTGGCGCACCGAAGGCCTGGACAAGTCCGAGGGTGGCTCGGCGAGCGCGCTGAATCAGCGCCAGCAAGCCTGGGAACTGGGCCTGAGCCAGCCACTGGGTTCCGGCGTCACGGCCTATGGCCGGCTGGGCCGCAGTTTTCGTCTGGCCAATGTCGATGAGTTCTCGTTCACCAATCCCGGAGTTCCCTTGCAGCCGCAGCGCTCGCAAGACTGGGAGCTGGGCGCGCGCTGGAAGGCACAGGCCACGGCACTCGAGGCGCGTTGGTACCGCAGCAATCTGCACAACGAGATCGGTTACGACCCGGCCGGCACGGGTCCGTTCGGGCCGTTCGGTGCCAACGTCAATTTCGATCCGACACGGCGCCAGGGGCTGGAGTTGTCGCTGACGCAATCGGTCGGTGCAACGCTGGACTTGCATCTGAATGCCGCCTGGCGCCAGGCGAAATTCAGCGCCGGCGTGTACGCCGGCAACGACGTGATGCTGGTGCCCAAGCGAACGCTGGCGCTGCGCGCCGACTGGCGCCCGGCGCCAGGGCACAAGCTCGGTGCTGGTGTGGCCTGGGTGTCGAGCCAGAGCCCGGATTTTGCCAATCGCTGCAGCATCCCGTCCTATGCCACTGCCGATCTGCGTTATGCCTACACTTGGCGCAACGCCGAGTTCGCGCTGGGCATATCGAATCTGACCGATCACAAGTACTACACCCAGGCCTTCGGTTGCACGGCAGGCGGCGTGACGACGGGCATCTACCCGGAGGCCGGCCGCACCGCCACGGCCTCGATGTTGTTCAAGTTCTAGGAAAACCGATGAACCCCGATGCTTCGGTTGCTGCCGCTCTGGCGCCGCGGCGCATCGTATGCCTTACCGAGGAGACGACCGAATGGTTGTACCTGCTCGGGCAGCAGCATCGCATTGTCGGTATCTCCGGATACACGGTGCGCCCGCGACAGGCGCGCCAGGAGAAGCCGCGCGTGAGCGCCTTCCTGAGCGCGAAGATCGCCCGGATTCTGGAACTCGCACCCGACTGCGTGTTCGGTTTCTCGGATCTGCAGGCAGATATCGCGGCCACGCTGATCCGCCACGGCATTCAGGTCACGGTGTTCAACCAGCGCAGCGTGGCAGAGATCTTCTCGATGCTGTACCAGGTGGCAGCCATCGTTGCCGAGCCGGCGTTGGGGCTGCAGAAGATTGCCGCGATGCGCGCGCAACTCGATGCCATCGCGCTGGCAACCGCTGCCTTGCCGCGGCGTCCACGGGTATTCTTCGAGGAGTGGGATACACCGCATATCAGCGCCATTCGTTGGGTGTCCGAGCTGATCACGGTGGCCGGCGGCGACGACTGCTTCCCGGAGCTGGCGCGCAACAGTCTGGGCAAGGACCGCATCATCGGCGACGGCAGGGAGATCGTGCGGCGCAATCCGGACATCATCATCGGATCCTGGTGCGGCAAGAAGTTCCGACCGGACAAGGTGGCTGCGCGCGATGGATGGTCTGACGTGGCGGCCGTGCGCGACCGGCAACTGTTCGAAATCAAGTCGGCCGACATCCTGCAGCCGGGTCCGGCCGCGTTGACCGATGGTGTCGCGCAGTTGCATGTCATCATCATGGACTGGGCACAGCGCCATGGTTGAAAGGTCAAAGGCTTGGGCCGGCGGCTTGCAATGGGCGTGCCGCTGGCAGAACCGTGCACGCATCGGTCGCTGCCTGCAATGCGTCCAGGAGGCATGATGTTGCTCAGGGTGCGAAATCCTGCTTGTCCAACGGTGGTGGTCCTGCTGTGGCTGCTCGTGCTGCTGTGTCCGGCCGCCCGTGCGCAGCAGATCGTGGATGACCGGGGCGTGCGCACCACGCTGGGCCAGCCGCCGCAGCGCATCGTCAGCGTGCTGCCGTCGCTGACCGAGACCGTCTGCGCGCTGGGTCGATGCGATCGCCTGGTCGGTGTCGACCGCTATTCGAATTATCCGCAGCAGGTGCGGCGTCTGCCGAAGGTGGGCGGTGGGCTGGACCCGAGTGTTGAGGCCATTGTGGCGTTGCGCCCCGACCTGGTGTTGCTGGCCACGTCGTCGCCGGCGGCGGCCCGGCTGGAGTCCTTGGGTCTGAAAGTGGTGGCGCTCGAGCCCAAGAACTACGCCGATACGCGCCGGGTGCTGTT
This sequence comes from Burkholderiaceae bacterium, assembly GCA_039934375.1. Classification (GTDB taxonomy): domain Bacteria; phylum Pseudomonadota; class Gammaproteobacteria; order Burkholderiales; family Burkholderiaceae_C; genus CAISIP01. The sequence goes on from JBDTMH010000011.1 coordinate 28,367, forward strand.
GCAGATGGGCCAGTTGCTGGGGGTTCCCGATGCGCCCCGGCTGTGGGCGGGGATCGAGGCCGGTGTTGATGCGGCGGCGCAATCGCTGCCGCCGTCGGTGCGCGGCAAGCGCATCTATTTCGAGGTCAACAGCGGACCGTACGCAGCCGGTGCCGACTCTTTCCTGGGCGAGACGCTGAACCGCCTGGGTGTGGTCAATATCGTTGCGGCCGGCATGGGGCCGTTTCCGAAGATCAATCCGGAGTTCGTCGTGCGCGCCGACCCGGACCTGATCATGGTGGGCGACACCAATTTTGCCGGCATGCAGCAGCGTCCGGGCTGGGCGCGCATGCGCGCCATCGTGCACGACCGTGTGTGTGTTTTCGCGCCGGCGCAGTCCGACCTGATGGTGCGCGCCGGCCCCCGCATGGCCGAGGGCGCGCGCGCCATCGTGCAATGCCTGACGCAGCATTTGCCATGAGCCAGGGGCCCGTCGCTCTGGTCCAGCAACACCGGCGCCGCCAGGTGCAAGTCCTGACGGGGGGCCTGGTGATCGTATCGTTGCTGTTGATGTTGCTGGCCACCGGCATCGGCAGCACCGGGCTGGAGAATCTGTGGGCCGCGCGCAATGATCCCGTCAGCGTGCAGATCATCCGGGACATCCGCGCGCCGCGTGCGCTGGGTGCCTGGCTGGCCGGCGCGCTGCTGGGGCTGGCCGGTGCGATTGCGCAAGGCCTGTTCCGCAATCCGCTGGCCGACCCGTATTTGCTGGGCAGTGCCTCCGGTGCCGGCTTTGGCGTGGGCGTGGCGCTGGCGTTGATGGGAGCCTCGCCGTACGCGACCGGCTGGCTGGCGCGCCTGGGCCTGACCAGCGCCGCATTTGTCGGTGCCGTCGGCGCGGTGCTGCTGACGCTGTTGCTGGCCAGGGGCGTGCAGCACACCTTGCGCCTGTTGCTGGCCGGCGTGGTGGTCGGCGTGGTGCTCGGTGCGCTGGGCTCGCTGGTGATGATGCTACAACCCGAGGTGATGCTGTCGATGCAGGCCTTCATGCTGGGCAGCACCGGGTTTGTCGGCTGGTCGGCGTGTCTGCTGATGGCGCTGGCCTGGTGTGCTTGTGCCGTGGTGGCGATGGCCCTGAGCCGCGTGCTCGACGGCCTTTCACTGGGTGAGGCCACGGCCATCAGTCTGGGGCTGCCGCTCTCGCGCATGCGCGCGGCGCTAGTGGCGGCACTGGCGCTGGCGACCGGCGCCGCGGTTGCCCAGACCGGCCTGATCGCGTTTGTCGGCCTGGCTGCGCCGCACCTGGTGCGCGCCAGGATTCGTGGCACCCACCGCATGTTCCTGCTGGCGGCCAGCCTGATGGGCGGGGTGCTGCTGCTCGCGGCCGATACGCTGGCGCGCTGGCTGATTGCGCCCCAGGAGTTGCCGGTCGGTGTGCTGACGGCGGTACTCGGCGGCGGATACCTGCTGTGGCTGATGAACCAGCGCGGCGATACCGGACGAAGCCCATGACGGCGGCGTCCACGGACGTCATCGCGATCCGGGCCCGTGGCATCCACGCGAGTCTCGGTGGCGCTCCCGTGCTGCATGGTATTGATCTGGACCTGCCGCGCGGTCGCTGGACCAGTGTGGTCGGCCCCAATGGTGCCGGCAAGTCGACGCTGCTCAAGACCCTGGCGCAATTGATCCCGCACCAGGGCACGGTGGAGTTGCTGGGCCAGCCGATGGCGGGCTTGCCCGCACGCTTGCGGGCGCGACGGCTGGCTTGGCTGGGGCAGAACGAGTCAAGCGGAGATGATCTGACGGTCTGGGATGTCGCGATGTTGGGACGGCTGCCGCACCAGGCCTGGCTGTCGGCGCCCAGTGCGGCCGACCAGCAGGCGGTGGAGCAGGCTCTGCGCGCGACCCAGGCGTGGGAGTGGCGCGATCGCGCGCTCGGGCAGCTCTCGGGCGGCGAGCGCCAGCGCGTCCTGCTGGCACGTGCGCTGGCGGTACAGGCCGACGTGTTGCTGATGGACGAACCGCTGGCCAACCTCGATCCGCCGCACCAGGCCGACTGGCTGGGCGTCGTGCGCCAGTTGCTCGCGCAAGGGCGGACCGTGGTCAGCGTATTGCACGAGATCTCGTTCGCACTGCATGCCGACACGCTGCTGATCATCGACCAGGGCAGGGTGTTGCACCATGGCGGCTGCAGCGACCCGCGCACCCATCGCCAGCTCGAGCAGGTGTTCGACCAGCGCATCAGCATCGTGCCGGTGGCGGGGCAATGGGTGGCACTGTCGCGCGTCGGCGTCCTTGCGTCTGCCGGTGGCACGATCGACACCAGCGCGGCCGCGGATGTCACCAGAGCGTACCGCGGTGTACCCGCCGAAAGCCGCCGATGACCCATTCCGTGGCACGCGCGGTGATGGTGCTGGGCACCAGCAGCGGCGCCGGCAAGAGCTGGCTCACCACGGCCTTGTGCCGCTGGTATGCGCGCCAGGGTCTGCGGGTGGCGCCGTTCAAGGCGCAAAACATGAGCAACAATGCGCGCGTCGTGGCTGCCGCCGGCCCGATGGCGCCCGCCGGCGAGATCGGCAGTGCCCAGTATTTCCAGGCGCTTGCCGCCCGCTGCGCGCCAGACGTACGCATGAATCCGCTGCTGCTCAAACCCGAACGCGATACCCACAGTCAGGTGGTGTTGCTCGGGCAGGTGGATGCCGGTCTGACCGCGATGCCGTGGCGCGGCCGCAGCGCACAGGTTTGGCCGCAGATCGCGCAGGCGCTGGACGCATTGCGGGACTGTCACGACGTGGTGGTGATCGAAGGGGCAGGGTCACCGGCCGAGATCAACCTGATGGACTGCGACATCGTCAACATGCGGGTGGCGCGCCATGCCGATGCGGCTTGCCTGCTGGTCACCGACATCGATCGGGGTGGCGCGTTTGCCCATCTTTTCGGCACCTGGGCGTTGTTGCCCGAAGCTGACCGGCGTCTGTTGCGCGGCTTCGTGCTGAACAAGTTTCGTGGCGACGCGGCACTGTTGCAGCCGGCGCCCGAGCTGCTGCAGCAGCACACCGGCATCCCGACGGTCGCCACCTTGCCGATGTGGTGGCAACATGGTCTGCCCGAGGAGGATGGCATGTTCGACGAGCGCAGCGCGCACAGCGGGCCGGTGACGACGCGGATTGCCGTCATCGCGTTCCCGCATATCAGCAATCTGGACGAGTTCCAGCCACTGCGCAATGTTCCCGGAGTGTTGTTGCTGTGGGTGCGCAGCCCAGCCCAGCTGGCGGCCTGGGGTCCGGATGACTGGATCATCCTGCCGGGCTCCAAGAGCACCAGCGCCGACCTGGCCTGGTTGCGCACGCAGGCGCTGGACCAGTCGGTGGTGCGGCATGCCAGTGCTGGCGGGCCGGTGTTGGGCATCTGCGGCGGCCTGCAGATGCTGGGCGAGGCACTGATCGACCCGCACGGCATCGACGGCAATGGCCCGGGACTGGGCCTGCTGCCGCTGGTGACCGTGTTTGCGCAGGACAAGACCGTGCGCCACGCGCAGGGACAGTTCGCCAGGTTGGCCGGCGTTTGGCAGGTTCTATCCGGGATGGCGGTGTTTGGCTACGAAATCCACCATGGGCAGACCCGGCAGCACGATGGCATGGTTGCGGCCGGCGACCTGTGTCGCAGCGCCATGGAGCCTGCACTGGGCTGGCAAAACGCGGCTGGCAACGTGCTGGGCATCTACCTGCATGGCCTGTTCGAGGATCCCGCGGTGCTGACACGCATGTTCGGTGCCAGCACCCCTACGCTGGAGACGGTGTTCGACGCTCTGGCCGATTTCGTCGAACAACATTTCGCGCCTGGGGTGCTGGCTGGACTGATCCGCTGAATCCCGTCGTTTCCCCGTCGCAGGGTCAGGGCGCTGTCGTCAATTCTGCACGACCTGGTCGCGTCCTGCCTGTTTGGCCTGGTACATCGCGCGGTCGGCTCGCGCCATCAGGTCGTCCACTGTATCCCCTGCGGGTCGGTTGGTGGTGACCCCGATGCTGACGGTAAATTTCTTGGGGCTCGACATTTCGGCAACCTTGCTGCGGATGCGTTCGGCCACGACCAGTGCCACGTCGATCTGTGTCTCTGGCAGCACCACGACGAACTCTTCGCCGCCGAGCCGACCAATCACATCGGCCCGGCGCAGCAGCGTGGTCACGGCTTGCACGAACTGCACCAGTGCACGGTCGCCCGCCTGGTGGCCGAAATTGTCGTTGATGGATTTGAAGTGATCGATGTCGATCAGCAACAGGGACATCATGCGACCGTGCCGATGGCAGCGTTCCAGCTCCTGCTGGCAGACACTGGTCAGGTTGCGCCGGCTCAGGGCATTGGTCAGCGAGTCGTGTGAGGCCAGGTGTTCGAACTCTGCGCGTACCCGGTCGGTGGCCATCAGCACCAGGCTGATCGCCGTGAGCAGCATCAGGAACGGGTAGCTGATCACGTAGATCAGGTTTTGCGGGGTGTTGTCCAGGATACCCGTGCCAACCGGAAACAGCCAGGCCGTTGCAAAGCGCAGCGCCTGGCTCAGAACCGAACATACCAGCACAACGAACGCCATGCGGTAGGCAAAACTTTTGCCCCCAAGCGTATGGATCAGGTACGCATGGAACGAGAACAACCAGGTCATGACAATGATCGAGACCATCAGGCGTACCCGGTATTGCGGATCGACGACCAGGAACCAGGTCGACAGCATTGCCATGCCGACGATGACACCATAGCGTGGCCAGAACCGGGGAGCGAGGCCGAGGAAACGCTGGCTGCCGAAGTACTGCAGGTAGACGCCGGAAAAAATCAGCAGGTTGGCCAGCGCAACCGCGAACAGGTCGGGCATGATGCCCCGTGTCGCAGCGGTCAGACCGGCCAGGAACAACACTGCGGTGCCGCCGGCCCAGTACGCCAGGCCCCGCACGCTGGGCGGGTAGTTGCGTTGCAGAAAGTACAAAACGATGGCCATCAGGCCACCCATGACTCCGGTGAGCAGGACGATCGTTCTTGGATCTATGAACGGTACAGATGAGCTCGGTCCCATGGCGGAATTATGACCGTCCATCCGCGCACATCAACCGTGCGGTCACGTTGTTCGGGATAAATTGACCCTGGACAGGGGCTCCTTGGTGTCCTTGTCCGGATAGTCGCAATAGGCGCGTACACCGCACTGGGCGCACCGCGGTGTGCGCGCCAGGCAGACATAGCGACCATGCAGGATCAGCCAGTGATGGGCATGAAGCAGGTAGTGCATGGGTATGCGCCGCAACAGGTGGTGCTCGACCTCCAGCGGATTCTTGCCGGGGGCCAGACCGGTCCGGTTGGCCAAGCGAAACAGGTGGGTGTCGACCGCGATGGTCGGCTCGCCGAAGGCCACGTTCAGGATCACGTTGGCAGTCTTGCGGCCGACGCCGGGCAGGGCCTGCAGTTGTTCGCGCATCCGAGGCACCTTGCCGTCGTGCTGCGTGACCAGGATCTCGCAGGTCAGCATCAGATGGCGCGCCTTGCTGCGGTACAGGCCAATGCTGCGGATCTGCTCCTGCAAGCCGTCCAGGCCCAGCTCCAGTATCTTGCGTGGGGTATTGGCCAGCGCGAACAGCCTGCGGGTAGCCTTGTTCACGCCTTTGTCGGTGGCTTGTGCGCTGAGCAACACCGCAGTCAGCAGTTCGAACACACTGGTGTATTCGAGCTCGGTCACCGGCAGCGGGTTGGCAGCCTGCAGGACCGCAAAAAATGCCTCTATGTTGCCTTTGTTCATCCATTTCCCCGGGCGCCTGTCGACGCCACGCCAGCGCGCGGCTGTGCTTTCATGCGAGCTGACGCAGCTCGCGCAACGCCACTGATACCGGCGCCAGATCGGCACCTTGGGTGCTGACCATTGTCAGCAACTGGTGCAGGCGGCGGATGGCTGCCTCATGGCGCTGGCGCCAGCCGTCGATGTCTTCCTTGCGCGTGAGCAGGCCGAGTGTGATCTGGCTGGCGATGGAGTAGACATCATCCCGCGCGCTGCCGCGCGCCTGGGTCTGCCACAAGGTATCGGTCGGAAGCCGGTTGATTTCGTGGCGCCATTGGGTCAGGCCAAGCTCGGCGTCGACGGCAAAGTAGCGGCGCGCCGCCACCTCAAGCGTTGCCTCGGCGGTCTGAGCCAGATTGACCAGGTCCAGTGCCGGGAAGATGAACTCCAGTGCGCTGAGGTCCTGGGCCAGTGCCTTTTCGACGCCGGCCGCGCACAGGGCATCGGATGCCGCCTGCCAGTTCGCGTGGGCATCTTCGGGAAGCCAGTCCGACAGCTGCGAACGCATCGCGTTGGCAGCCGGCTGGTAGCGGCTGATCAGTTGCGGCAAGTCCGTATTGTCGGAGCGGGCGCGCAGCATCCAGCGCGAGGCGCGCTGCGCAATGGCCGTGAGCTTGCTCAGCAGGTCCAGCTGCAGCTTGGCGTCGACCCGGTAGTCAAGTGCGTCGATCTGGTCCCATAGCCGCTCAAGGTCGAATACTTCGCGCGCCAGCGTGAAGGCCCGTACGACATCGGCTGCGCTGGCCACAGCCTCGGTCGCGATGAAGTTGACAAAGGTCGCACCCGTGCGATTGAGCACTGTGTTGGCTATGTAGGTGGCGATGATCTCGCGTTTGAGCGCGTGGTTATCGACCGCGCTGGCAAAGCGTTCGCTCAATATCTTGGGAAAATAGGCCTTGAGCGAGCGGCTGAAATACGGGTCATCGGGCAGGTTGCTGGCCAGCAACTCGTCGAACAGCGACATTTTGGCGTACGCCAGCAACACCGCACCCTCGGGTGCCGTCAGGCCCTGCTTGCGGGCCCGACGCTGCGTGATCTCCTGATCGGCTGGCAGAAATTCGATCGCCCGGTTCAGCCGGCCCGAGCCTTCGAGCCATTGCATCAGGCGCTGCTGGCCGTCGAGCAGGTACATCGGCCGGTGGTTCGCAATTTCCAGCGCCTGGGTCTGGTAGTAGTTGTCGCTCAGCACCAGCGTGCCGACCTCGTCGGTCATCGATGCCAGCAGCACATTGCGCTGCTTGAGCGTGAGGTCGCCGGATTCGACGATCTGGCCGAGCAGGATCTTGATGTTGACTTCGTGGTCGGAGCAGTCCACGCCGGCCGAGTTGTCGATGGCGTCGGTGTAGACCAGGCCGCCTTTTTGCGCGAACTCGATGCGACCGCGCTGCGTCGCCCCCAGGTTTCCGCCCTCGGCGAGCACCTTGCAGCGCAGTTCGGCACCATCGACCCGAAACGCGTCGCTGGCCTTGTCGCCGACCTGTGCATGCGACTCCAGGCTCGATTTCACATAGGTGCCGATGCCACCGTTGTACAGCAGATCGACCGGCGCCAGCAGGATGGCGTGCAGCAATTCACCGGGCGTGAGTTCCGTGGCGTCGGTGCCGATGACGGCGCGCGCCTGGGCACTGAGCTTGATCGACTTGGCGCTGCGCGGGTACACGCCACCACCTTGCGAGATCAGGCTTTTGTCATAGTCGTCCCAGCTTGAGCGCGGCAAGTCGAACAGGCGCTTGCGCTCCTGCCAGGAGCGCTGCGGATCGGGCTGTGGATCGATGAAGACATGGCGATGGTCGAAAGCCAACTGCAGCTTGATCTGCTCCGACAGCAGCATGCCGTTGCCAAACACGTCACCGGACATGTCGCCGATGCCCGCGACGGTGAAAGGCGTGGTCTGGGTATTGGTGCCCAGGCCGCGGAAATGCCGCTTCACCGATTCCCAGGCACCGCGCGCGGTGATCCCCATCTTCTTGTGGTCGTAGCCGACCGAGCCGCCGGAGGCAAAGGCATCACCGAGCCAGAAGCCGTAGTCGGCCGACACCGCATTGGCAATGTCCGAGAAGGTGGCCGTGCCCTTGTCGGCCGCCACCACCAGATATGGGTCGTCCTCGTCATGGCGCACCACGTCTGCGGGAGGTATTACGGCGCCCTTGACCACGTTATCGGTGATGTCGAGCAGACCCGACAGGAACAGCCGGTAGCAGGCTATGCCCTCGGCCATCAGGGCCTCGCGGTCAGCCGCAACCGGTGGCTTCTTGAGCACGAAACCGCCCTTGGAGCCGACCGGTACGATGACGGTGTTCTTCACCTGTTGTGCCTTTACCAGGCCCAGCACCTCGGTACGAAAATCTTCGCGCCGGTCCGACCAGCGCAATCCGCCACGCGCGACCTTGCCGCCACGCAGGTGCACGCCTTCGAAACGCGGCGAGTAGACCCAGATCTCGAAGGCGGGCTTGGGCTCCGGCACGCCGGGCAATTTGCGCGGCTTGAGCTTGAACGACAGGTAAGGCTTGTGCCGGTCCGGCGCAGCCCGCTGCCATGCGTTGGTGCGCGCCGTGGCGCGGATGCTGGCAAAAAACTGGCGCAGGATGCGGTCATCGTCCAGGCTGGTGACATTGGCCAGGCTGGCCTCCAGGCGCTCATGCAGCGCGGTCTGCATCAGTTCGCGATCACCACTCAATGCGGGATCGAAGCGTGTCTCGAACAGCGTGATGATGTCCTGGGCGATCGCGGCGTTGCGGATCAGTGCGTCCTCAATGTAAGTCTGGCTGAAAGCGAATCCGAGCTGTTTGAAGTACCGCGTATAGGCACGCAACACGCTGATTTCGCGCGCATCGAGTTCGGTCACCAGTGCCAGCTTGTTCAGGTTGTCGCTTTCGACCGCGCCACGCCAGGCTTGCACGAACAGCGATTCGAAGCGCGCCTTTATCGCGGCGAGCTCGACCTGCACCGGCACTTGCAGCCCCAGGTCGTGGATCCACAGGTTTTCGTCGCCGATCGGGTAGGGATGCTCGTCCAGCACCCGCGCGCCCATGTTCTCCAGCACGGGCAGCGAGTCGGACAAGGCGACCTTGGAGGTGTTGTACATCTTGAAGCGCAGCAAACCTGCCGGCGCATCGAGCGGTCGGTACAGTCGCACGGCCAGCGGCGATTGCTCGGACAGTCCGGCCAGCAAGTCGGCGTCTTCAGCAGCCACGGCAGCCGAAAAATCCTCGCGATATGCGGTGGGAAAAGCGCCGGCAAATCGGTTGGCCAGCAGCAGGCCCTGACCCTCCCCGTTGGCGCGCACGAACTCCGCAGTACAGTCGTCCTCCCAGCGCTGCGTGAGTTTCTCGATTCGGGCCTCCAGCGTCACCAGATTCAGATTGGCCGGTGCGCGGCTGCGTGCGCGCACCAGATAGTGGATACGCGCGAGCGGGCTGTCGGTCAGCATCGGTGTGAACTCGAGCGATTCACCGTCGAGTGCCGCCATCAACTCGTTGCCCACCTTGACCCGCAGTTCGGTGTTGTAGCGGTCGCGTGGCACGAATACCTGCGCCGAGGTGAAGCGCCCGAACGGGTCGCGGCGCACGAACAGCCGGGTGCGCTGGCGCTCCTGTAATCGCAGGATGCCGATCGCATGCTCGCTCAGCGTCGCGGTGTCGATCTGGAACAATTCGTCGCGCGGATACACCTCCAGAATGGATTGCAGCGACTTGGCGGCATGGCTGCCGGGTACGACCCCGGCGTTGAGCAAAACCTGCTCCACGCGCTGGCGCACCTGCGGGATGTCGGAGACCAGTGCGGCATAGGCGGTCGAGGTGTACAGCCCCAGAAACCGGGTTTCCCCGCACACCTTGCCGGCCGCGTCGAAACGTTTTACAGCGATGTAGTCCAGCCATGCCGGCCGGTGTACGGTCGAGCGCGTCATGGCCTTGATCACCAGGACCAGTTCGTCGGTGTCGATGAGTCGCACCGCTTCCGGCGGCAGATGGGTCTCCTGGGTCTGGGCCGGGCCACGCAGGATACCAAGCCCCGACTCCGGGCGCGCGATCAGGCTGGCCTTGTCGCCGTCACGCTTCAGGTCGTAGTCGCGCGCGCCGAGGAAGGTGAAATGCAAGTCCTCCAGCCAGCGCAGGAACGCGATGCCCTCACGCTTGCTGTCGGGCGACAGCGGCGATTTTTCGGCTGCGACGCAGACCTCGTCCAGGCGCGCGAGCATCGGCTTCCAGTCCTGCACCGCATGGCGAACATCTCCCAACACCCGCTTGAGTTCTGCTGCCAGATTGTTGCGGTCCTGCTCGGCGATGATGCGGTCACATTCCACCATGATCAAGGACTCGACGCCGACACCCTGGCGCTTGACCCGGTCGGGGGGCACCCGTCCGATGCTGAGCGCCAGTCCCGTGGCATCGCGCTCGACCGCCATCAGTGGATGCACGATCCAGTGCGCGGTGCGGCCGCTGCGGTTCACCGCCATCGTCACTGAATCGACCAGAAACGGCATGTCGGCATGCACGATCTGTATCACCGTGTGGTCGCTGACGTAGCCGTCCTCGGCCAGTGTGGGATTGAAGACCCGGATGCGGGCCGTGTCCGGCGCCCGTGCGGCTTCCAGCAATCGCCAATGTGCATTCGCCATCGCGTACAGGGTTTCGGGTCCGCGGATGCCGATTTCGCCCGGGTCTGCATTGTCGAAATAGGCCGACACGAAATCGTTGAGGCGTGTACTGTTGCGTCCGGCGTGGGCCTTGGTGTAGGCGATGAGTTCTGCCAGGGGGCTGCTGGTCATGGTTGCTCCGGTCTGATCAAACAAAGCAGTGCGTAATACACGGCTGGATGCTGGCGCGGATTCTAGGATCGCCGTGGCTCATGATGCATCATTTAAGACCATGCCGCATGGCGTTATGCCGTAGTTGCATCGTCGGACGCACCTGCACGCCGGGCCACCGTCGGTGCTTCAGCCGGTCAGGCTGGACATGGTCAGAAACGATGCCGACGCGGGAAAGCTGGCCTTCATCCAGCCGTATTTGAGCTCCAGTGCGTCCATCACCGGCACTGGCAAGGTTTCTATCGCGTTGGCGGTCGCGTCTGGCTGGTCCGCCAGCATGCTGGCAAGATGGGCGATGCCGGCGAGCGCATCGATCGGCTTGTTGACCATCGGATCGGACGCCAGCAGCAGTCCGTGCACGATGGCCGGCGGAAAGTTCCAGCGGCGCGCCAGTTCGGCGGTCACCTCGGCTTCGTCGAAGCCGGTCAGTTCGCGTTCGCGCGCCCAGCGTTCGCCCGGCGCGCAGGGTGACTTCTCGATCAGTTTCACCGATTCCGGATGCGCCTGCGCGATGATGAGTTCGCCCAGGCGCAGCATCAGACCGACCAGCCAGGCGTTTTGGCTGTCCAGGTCCTTGGTGTCGGCCAATCCCTTGCCCAGCCACTGGGCATAACCCGCGCAGTCCATGCTGTAGCGCCAGAACTCCGTGCTGTCGATACCCTCGGGCATCGAGAACGCGTTGTGCAGGCAGGCCGACAAGGCCATCGTGCGGATACGGGAGATGCCGACCAGCTGCAAGGCTTGCGACAGGTTGGCGACCTTGCGCGAGAGGCCAAACGCGGCACTGTTGGCAAGCGCCAGCAGCTTGGCGGTCAGGGTCGGATCCTGGGAGATCAAATCATTGATCTTCGACAGCTCGGTCTTCGGATTGTCCAGCGTGTTGATCAGCGCCACGCCCACTTCCGGCATGACGGGCAGGGCCACGGATTTGAAAAGATCGTTGATGTCCGGCATGTTTGCT
>JBDTMH010000012.1:0-39671 GCA_039934375.1 Burkholderiaceae bacterium
CATGAGCCGCCGGGCCGCCCCAAGGCGAATCCCGCAGTGCGCAGCACGGAGGGTCCCATTCAGCCGCCGGGCCGCTCCCAACGCGAATCTCGCAGTGCGCGGCACGGTGGTTGCCAGATGAGTTGGTACCGACCCGCCGACGTCGGCTTTTCTTTGCGCTCGCAACTGGCCGGTCTGGGGCTGGGTGCGCGCCTGTTTGGGCGCCTGTTGCTGTCGTTCGGCCCCGCATTTCGACGCTTCGGGCTGATCCGGGATCAGATTCACTTCCTGGGCAACTATTCGCTGGCGATCATTGCGGTCTCCGGTTTGTTCGTGGGCTTCGTGTTCGGGCTGCAGGGTTACTACACGCTGCAGCGCTATGGTTCTTCGGAGGCGCTGGGCTTGCTGGTGACCCTGACGCTGGTGCGTGAACTGGGTCCGGTCGTAACAGCGTTGTTGTTTGCCGGGCGCGCCGGCACGTCACTCACCGCGGAGATCGGCCTGATGAAGGCCGGTGAGCAGATCAGTGTCATGGAAATGATGGCGGTCGATCCGATACAGCGGGTACTGGCGCCGCGGTTCTGGGCTGGAATCATCGTCATGCCTTTGCTGGCGGCGGTGTTCAGTGCGACTGGCATCATTGGCGGCTGGGTAGTGGGCGTGTTGATGATTGGCGTCGACGCCGGTTCGTTCTGGAGCCAGATCCAGGGTGGCGTCGATGTCTGGCAAGACGTCGGCAACGGTTTGATCAAGAGTGTCGTGTTCGGCTTCACGGTGACCTTTATCGCGCTGCTGCAGGGTTTCGAGGCACAAGCGACACCGGAAGGCGTGTCCAAGGCGACGACCCGTACGGTGGTGACAGCATCGCTGGCGGTTCTGGGTCTGGACTTCATCCTCACCGCCATGATGTTCAGCTTGTGAGGCGCAGTTGGGGTTGGCGGTCGGCTGCAGGCCGGTGTCTGGCCATTCGGCCCCGCAATCAGGAGTAAGAAGTGCAACGTTCGAAGATTGATGTTTGGGTGGGCTTGTTTGTATTGCTGGGTATAGCGGCAATCCTGTTTCTGGCGCTGCAGTCGGCCAACCTGCTGAGCCTGAACTTTCAGCCGACGTACCAACTGGACGCCAAGTTTGTGGACGTAGGCGGCCTCAAGCCCAAGGCGGCAGTACGCAGTTCCGGCGTGCTGGTGGGGCGGGTCGCCGCCATCACCTTTGATGACAAGACCTTTCAGGCCCGTGTCACGATGGCGATGGACAGCCGGTTCGCCTTTCCCAAGGACAGTTCGCTGAAGATTTTGACCAGTGGCCTGCTTGGCGAACAATACCTGGGCCTTTCGCCGGGCGCCGCCGACAAGAATCTGGTGGCAGGTGATACCATTTCCAGCACCCAGTCGGCGGTGGTGCTGGAAGACCTGATCGGTCAGTTCCTGTACAACAGTGCATCGGGGAGCAAGGACAAGAAATGAAATCAACTGCGCCGGCAGGTGCGCGAACCACCATGCGATGCATGATGTCGGTCGGACTGCTGCTGATCGCCTGTCAGGGGTGTGCCACCCAGCAGCCCGCCGACCCGCGTGATCCGCTGGAGTCGTTCAACCGTGGCGTATTCGCCTTCAATGAAGGCCTCGACAAGGCCGTGCTCAAGCCGGTCGCCACTGTGTACCATGATCTGACGCCGCAACTGGTTCGCACCGGCGTCGGCAATTTCCTGGGCAACCTGGACGATGCCTGGTCGTCCGTCAACAGCCTGCTGCAGTTCAAGTTGCGAGCGGCGGTCGACAATTTCATGCGTTTCGGCGTCAACACCACCTTCGGTCTGTTCGGGATTCTGGACGTGGCCAGCGAGATGCAGATCAACCGGCATTCGGAGGATTTTGGCCAGACGCTTGGCGCCTGGGGTTTCGGTACCGGTGCCTATCTGGTGTTGCCTGTGTTCGGCCCATCGACCTTTCGCGATACCGTGGCCTTGCCCGTGGATTTCAGCGGTGATCTGGCCTCGCACGCCGGGGATATCCGAACCCGCAATTCGCTGCGCGTGCTCAACGTGATCGACACCCGGGCCAACCTGCTGGGATTGTCTTCGGCGCTGGATGAGGTCGCACTGGACAAGTACAGCTTCACACGCGATGCATTCCTGCAACGCCGCCGCAACGCGGTCTACGACGGCAACCCGCCCGACACTGACGCTGTTACAGGCGAAGCTACCCGTTAGATTTAGACTGCAGTCGCGCCCAGGGTATTGCGAACCGCCCACAATAATGGCGCACGTCGAGTCGGGCGGCATCCGATTTCCATTTCGCCCGGCTGAGCCCGGGCTATTGAAGGACCAGAACCGTGATACACCGTCGAAACTTGAACCGCCTGATTGCCGTCTGCCTTGCCGGCGGTGCGTTCGCCCTGCAGTTGCCGGCGCAGGCGGCTGACGAGCAGCCGGATGCAATGATTCAGCGTTTGTCGAATTCCGTGCTCGACAACATCCGCAGCGACAAATCGTTCAAGGAAGGTGACATCTCGCACGTGATTTCGCTGGTGGACAGCAAGATCATGCCGGATGTGAATTTCAAGCGCATGACCGCGTCAGCCGTGGGACCGGCATGGCGCCAGGCCACGCCCGAGCAGCAAAAGCGCTTGCAGGAAGAATTCAAGATCCTGCTGGTGCGTATCTATGCGGGCGCGCTGGCCCAGGTCAGTGACCAGACCATCCTGATCAAGCCGTTGCGTGCATCGGCCAGCGACAAGGAGGTCGTCGTGCAGACGGAAGTGCGCGGCCGTGGTGATCCGATCCAGCTCGATTACCGGCTCGAGAAGACGCCAGGCGAGGGTAGCGGTTGGAAGATCTACAACCTCAATGTGCTGGGTGTGTGGCTGGTCGAGACCTATCGCAGCCAGTTTGCACGCGAAATCAACAATACCGGCATCGACGGGTTGATCAAGGTGCTCAGCGACCGCAACAAGGCCAACCTGGCCAAGGGCTGAGCCGGCGTGCTGGTCCTTCCTGCCGACCTCACGCGCAACCAGGCCAGTGCCTGCCTGCAAATGTTGGTGCAGGGCCTCAAGGCATTGGCGGATAGTCCTGTCGTGGTGGACGCCAGTGCGCTGCTGCGTTTCGATTCGTCCGCCCTCGCAGTGTTGCTGGAGCTGCGCCGGGAAAGCCAGGCCCAGGGCAATGACCTGCGGATCCGGGCCTTGCCGCAGCGGCTGCGTGACCTGGCCAACGTGTACGGGATTGCGGAGTTGCTCGCAGCGGAGTGACGCGACCGGCTAAAATTGCCGGCTCCCATGTCCGCAATCTCTTTTCAGTCGGTTTCCAAGTCCTACCCGTCCCCGCGATCCCCGAACAAGCCGTTTCTGGCGCTGGATCGGGTGAGTCTTCAGATCGAACGCGGCGAATTCTTCGGACTTCTGGGGCCCAATGGAGCGGGCAAGACCACCATGATCAGCATTCTGGCCGGCCTGACCCGGGCCAGCGCCGGCATGGTGTCCGTGCTGGGCAGTGATGTAGTCACCGATTTCGCGCAGGCGCGGCGCAGCCTTGGCGTCGTTCCCCAGGAGCTGGTGTTCGACCCGTTTTTCAGCGTACGCGAGGCTCTGCGGTTCCAGTCCGGCTACTTCGGCATCCGCGACAACGATTCCTGGATCGACGAATTGCTGCACAGCCTGGGACTGGCCGACAAGGCCGCTGCGAACACGCGGCAGTTGTCGGGCGGTATGAAGCGGCGCATGCTGGTGGCGCAGGCACTGGTGCACAAGCCGCCGGTGATCGTGCTCGACGAGCCGACCGCCGGTGTCGACGTGGAGTTGCGCCAGACCCTGTGGCAGTTCATTGCAAAACTCAACCGCAAGGGCCATACGGTCTTGCTGACCACGCACTACCTGGAAGAGGCTGAAGCCTTGTGCGGTCGCATCGCGATGCTCAAGGCCGGTCGCATCGTGGCGCTGGACAGCACCAGTGAGCTGCTCAAGGCGGCGTCCAGCAACGTGCTGCGTTTCAAGATCGATGCCGAATTGCCTGCGGCGCTGGCCGAGAAAGCACGCGTCACCGGACGCATCGTGCAGCTGCCGGCAAATGACGCGCGCGAAATTGAGGCCTATCTGGCTGCAGTCCGTGAAGCCGGGCTGCAGGCGCATGACGTGGAAATACGCAAGGCGGACCTCGAGGACGTGTTTGTTCAGGTCATGGCGAAAAATCAGGACAACGTGGCCGACGTCCATGCTTGAGCGCCGCGCCGGGCCGTTCCCAAGCAAGCTCTCACCGCAGCCCGCAGGGCGAAGGTGTTCAAGAGAGCGCCGCGCCGGGCCGTTCCCAAGCAAGCTCTCACCGCAGCCCGCAGGGCCAAGGTGTTCAAGAGAACCCCAAGGGCGGTTCTGAAAGCGAATTTTGCAAGGCCAAGTACCCATGTCGATTGATACGCAGTTCATTGCGGGCGGATTGTTGCCCGTGCAGCAGCCGCAGGGTGGCGCCATGATCGGCTGGCGTACGCTGTTCTACAAGGAAATCCTGCGCTTCTGGAAGGTGGGCTTTCAGACGGTTGGAGCACCCGTGCTCACGTCGATTCTGTATCTGCTGGTATTCGGCCATGTGCTCGAGGATCGGGTGCGTGTTTTCGGAACCGTTTCCTATACCGCCTTCCTGATTCCCGGCCTGGTGATGATGAGTGTGTTGCAAAACGCGTTCGCCAACAGTTCTTCGTCGCTGATCCAGAGCAAGATCATGGGCAACCTGGTGTTCCTGCTGCTGACCCCGCTGTCACACTGGCACTGGTTTTTCGCGTATGTGGCGTCGTCCGTTGTGCGCGGCCTGGTGGTCGGCGCCGGCGTTCTTTTGGCGACTGTCTGGTTCACCAGTCTGCCTTTCGTTGCCGTGACCTGGATTCTGGTGTTTGCCGTGCTGGGCGCGGCGCTGATGGGATCACTCGGCCTGATTGCCGGCTTGTGGGCCGAAAAGTTCGACCAGATGGCGGTGTTCCAGAACTTCATCATCATGCCGATGACGTTTCTCAGCGGCGTGTTCTATTCGATCAAGTCGCTGTCGCCTTTCTGGCAGGCGGTCAGCCACCTGAATCCATTTTTCTACATGATCGACGGCTTTCGCTATGGATTCTTTGGCCAGAGTGACGTGTCTCCGTGGCTGAGCCTGGCGATCGTCGGATCGGCGATGCTTGCGGCCGGTGCCGTGGCCGCCCACTTGCTGCGGATCGGTTACAAAGTCCGCAGCTGACAGGACCCTGAAATGAAACTACCCCCACGCTCACTACGTTCGCTGTACGTGCCTCGGCCAGAGACCACGGCTCTTCGTCCTGTCCCACTCTGCGCAGGCAGAGCCGGAGCCGCAGGACTCAGCCCCGAGGGGGCCATCAGTACCTTCGGAACGGCCGGGCGGTAATAAAATGAAACTACCCCCCACGCTCACTACGTTCGCTGCCCCCCGAGGGGGCCATCAGTACCTTCGGAACGGCCGGGCGGTACTGATATGACTGCTGAAGAACTCAAGGCCATCATCACCGACGGCCTGCATTGCACGCACTGCGAACTCGAGGGCGATGGCCGCCATTGGCAGGCTGTCATCGTGTCCGACGCGTTCGAGGGCAAGCGTGCGATCCAGCGTCACCAGATGGTTTATGCCACGTTGGGTGCCAGGATCCGGACCGACGAGGTGCATGCCTTGTCGATGAAGACCTGGACCAGCGCAGAATGGAAAACCCATGGATAAGTTGCTGATTCGCGGTGGTCGCAATCTCAGCGGCGTGGTGCCGATCTCGGGCGCCAAGAACGCGGCATTGCCCGAATTGTGTGCCTGCCTGCTGACCGCCGAGACCGTGACGCTGGACAACGTGCCTCGGCTGCAGGACGTCAACACCATGGTGCGCCTGATCCGCAACATGGGCGTCTCGGTCGAGCGCGACGACGCCGATCAGGTGCGAGTGGATGCCAGCACGCTGACGTCACCGGAGGCGCCTTACGAATTGGTCAAGACCATGCGCGCGTCGGTACTCGCGCTCGGCCCGCTGCTGGCGCGCTTCGGCGAAGCCACCGTGTCGCTGCCAGGGGGCTGCGCAATCGGCTCGCGGCCGGTGGATCAGCACATCATGGGGCTGACCGCCATGGGGGCCGACATCGTGGTCGAACACGGTTACATGATTGCGCGTCTGGCCGGGGGGCGGGACCGGCTGCACGGTGCACGCATCATGACCGACATGGTGACCGTGACCGGTACCGAGAACTTTCTGATGGCTGCTGCGCTGGCCGATGGTGAAACCGTCCTTGAGAACGCGGCGCAGGAGCCCGAGATCAGCGACCTGGCTGAGATGCTGATCGCCATGGGCGCGCAGATCGAAGGCCATGGCACCAGCCATATCGTCGTGCATGGCGTGAAAGCGCTGCACGGTACCCGGCACCGTGTCGTTTCGGACCGGATCGAGGCCGGTACCTTTCTGTGTGCAGTAGCCGCCGCCGGCGGTGACGTGCTCCTGTCTGGCGGCCGCGCCGACCATCTGGAGGCAGTGATCGAAAAGCTGCAGGCGGCAGGCGCTCAGGTCACGGCAGTGGACGGTGGCATTCGTGTGGTCGCGCAGGGGCGGCTTACGGCCCAGAGTTTCCGAACCACCGAATATCCGGGTTTCCCGACCGACATGCAGGCCCAGTTCATGGCGTTGAACTGTATCTCCGAAGGCACGGCCACCGTCACCGAAACCATCTTCGAGAACCGCTTCATGCACGTGAACGAGCTGGTCCGCCTGGGGGCACATATCCAGATTGACGGCCGCCGCTCGGTGGTGCAGGGCGTGGAGCGACTCTCGGGTGCCAACATCATGGCGACCGACCTGCGGGCGTCGGCCAGCCTGGTGATCGCTGGTCTGGTCGCAGAGGGACAGACCGTGGTGGACCGGATTTACCACCTGGACCGGGGCTACGACCGCATGGAGTCGAAGCTGCGCGGCCTGGGCGCCGATATCGAACGCGTCTCGGCGTGAACAGGGGCACCGCTTGATTACGCTGGCACTGTCCAAGGGGCGCATCTTCGACGACGCCTTGCCGTTGTTGCGCGCTGCCGACATCGAGGTGCTGGACGACCCGGAGAAATCGCGCAAGCTGATCCTGGGCACCAATCGGGCCGACGTGCGTGTCCTCGTGGTGCGCGCCACAGACGTTCCCACCTATGTGCAATATGGTGGCGCCGACCTCGGAATCACCGGGCTCGACACCTTGCTCGAGCATGGCAGCGATGGCTTGTACCAGCCGATCGACCTGCAGATCGCGCGCTGCCGCATCAGTGTGGCTGTGCGCGCCGGTTTTGACTACGCATCGAGCGTGCGCCAGGGCTCGCGGCTGACGGTTGCCACGAAGTACATGGCCATTGCGCGAGACTTTTTTGCCGCCAAGGGGGTGCATGCCGACCTGGTCAAGTTGTACGGCAGCATGGAACTGGCGCCGCTTACCGGGCTGGCCGACGCCATCGTCGACCTGGTCTCGACTGGCAACACCTTGCGCGCCAACAACCTGGTCGAGGTGGAGCGGATCATGGACATCAGCTCGCGCCTGGTCGTCAACCAGGCGGCACTCAAGCTCAAGCCGGTGCCGATGCGCCGCATCATCGACGCCTTCGAAGCGGCGGTCCGCAGCGGAGCTGACCGCCGATGAGCCTGTTGGCCAGACCGATGCGCCTGCGCACGGACGATGCGGGGTTCGACGCAGCGTTCCAGCAACGGCTGTTCTGGTCGAGCGCCGCCGATGCGGCGATCGAGCAGCGCGTCGCCGATATTCTGGCCGACGTGCAGGCGCGCGGTGACGCGGCAGTGCTGGAATACACGGCGCGGTTTGACGGGGTTTCGGCCACGTCGATGGAGGCACTGGAAATTGCCCCTGAGGTGCTCGAGAAAGCGTTCGACAAACTGCCGCACGACCAGCGCCAAGCCTTGCTGTTCGCCGCGAACCGTGTGCGTACATACCACGAGGCGCAGAAGCAGTCCTGTGGCCAAAGCTGGAGTTACCGCGACGCCGACGGCAGCCTGCTGGGTCAGAAGGTGACGCCGCTGGACCGGGTCGGCATCTATGTGCCCGGAGGCAAGGCGGCTTATCCGTCTTCGGTGCTGATGAATGCGATCCCGGCCCATGTGGCTGGCGTGCAGGAGATCATCATGGTGGTGCCCACTCCTGCTGCCAAGAGCGGGGCCGCTGGTCAGGGGGAACGCAATCCGCTGGTAATGGCTGCCGCCCATGTCGCCGGCGTTTCGCGGGTGTTCACGATCGGTGGTGCGCAAGCGGTGGCGGCGCTGGCCTATGGCACGGCGACGGTACCCAAGGTGGACAAGATCACCGGGCCGGGCAACGCCTACGTCGCCGCTGCCAAGCGCCGTGTATTCGGTACCGTCGGCATTGACATGATTGCCGGCCCAAGCGAGATTCTGGTGCTGGCCGACGGCTCGACCCGGCCCGATTGGGTGGCGATGGATCTGTTCAGTCAGGCCGAACACGACGAATTGGCCCAGAGCATCCTGCTGTGTCCGGACGCGACATATATCGACCGCGTGCAGGGGGAGATTGATCGCCTGCTGCCGGGCATGCTGCGCAGCGCCATCATCGCCAGTTCGCTCAACGGGCGCGGCGTCTTGGTGCAGACACGCTCAATGCAAGAGGCTTGCGACATCAGCAACCGGGTGGCACCGGAACATCTGGAGGTGAGCAGCAGTGATCCCCATCGCTGGGAGCCGCTGCTGCGCCATGCAGGTGCCATATTCCTGGGTGCATACACCAGCGAAAGTCTGGGTGACTATTGCGCTGGCCCGAACCATGTGTTGCCCACCGGTGCCACAGCGCGCTTTTCCAGTCCGCTCGGGGTCTACGACTTTCAGAAACGCAGCAGCCTGATCGAGGTCAGTGCCGCAGGCGCTCAGACGCTGGGAAAGGTGGCCTCGGTGCTGGCGCATGGCGAGGGGTTGCAGGCCCATGCACTGGCCGCGGAGATGAGGCTCGAATGACAAATCACGCGGTGTCCGTGTCGCGCGGGGATTGGATGTGCACGGCGCGGCGGCTGCGCGCGTGCCTGCTGGGAACCATGCTGGCGCTGGTGGCCGCGAGCGCCTCGGCGATCAGCATCCGCGAATTGCGCGGATTGGAGGCGTCCGACAAGGACCAGGGCGCGAACTATGTCCAGTATTACCTGGTCGGTGCGATGGAAGGCATTCTCGAGGCCAATGCCCAGGTGGCGCGAAGCGGCGGAAAACCCGGCATTTGCCTGAACGGGCGCAAGCTCGAACCGCGCATGGCCAAGCCCCTGTATGACGGAGAATTGCGCCGCAACGCCGGCCTGTACGAAGCCGACATGCCGGTACAGCTGGTCTTGCTCAATGCGATGATTGCGGCGTATGCCTGTTGAGCATGGCGCGGCATCGGTCCTGCTGCTGGGCCGGCCCTTGATCTTCACGTGCCCGATTTCACATGACCAACAAACCCGCTTCTGTCCCGCAGTTGATTGAGCGCAAGCTGCGTCACGATGTCACGAGCATGCATGCTTATGCGGTGCAGGACTCGCGCGGATTGCTCAAACTCGATGCGATGGAGAATCCGCACCGCTTGCCCGCCGCATTGCAGCAGCAGCTGGGCCAGCGGCTGGGCGCGCTGGCCCTCAACCGGTATCCCGGCGACCGCATCCATGATCTGCGTCGGGCGCTGATCGCCCATGCCCGGGTACCGGAAGGATTCGACCTGATGCTGGGCAACGGCTCGGACGAACTGATCTCCCTGCTGGCCCTGGCCTGTGACGTGCCAGGTGCCACCGTCATGGCGCCACTGCCCGGCTTCGTGATGTACAAGATGAGCGCTCAACTGCAGGGGCTTCGATTCGTCGGTGTGGATTTGCGTGAGGACTTCGAGCTCGACGAGGCCGCCATGCTGCAGGCGATGGCCGAATACCAGCCGTCCATCCTGTACCTTGCCTACCCGAACAATCCGACGGCGAACCTGTGGGACGACGCGGTGATCGACCGGCTGATTGCCGCCGCTCCGGGACTGGTGGTGATCGACGAGGCCTACCAGCCGTTCGCCGGGCGCAGTTTCATCGACCGTCTTGGCGACCACGAGAACGTGCTGCTGATGCGTACGATGAGCAAGTTCGGCCTGGCGGGTGTACGTATCGGCTACCTGGTCGGCCGCGCCCCGTTGATTGCCGAAGTCGACAAGGTTCGTCCACCGTACAACATCAGTGTGCTCAATGCGGAATGTGGATTGTTCGCGCTGGAGCACGCCGACGTTTTTGCCGAGCAGGCGCGTGACATTGTGGCCCAGCGCAAATGGTTGATCGCGCAGTTGTCGCAGTTGCGGGGCGTGCGTTGTTTCAAAAGCGACGCCAACATGCTGCTGGTGCGGCTGCCTGATGCCAGTCCGTCCGCAGACCGGGCTGCGGCGTTGGTATTTTCCGGTATGCGCGAGCGCGGGGTGTTGGTCAAGGACGTCTCGGGGATGCATCCGTTGTTGCGCAATTGTCTGCGCCTGACCGTGGGTACGGCCGACGAGAATCGTGCCATGCTGCAGGCGCTGAAGGAATGTCTATGAATCCTGAATCCCAGGGCATCAGCGGGGCAGCTCCCCGTCATGCCGAGGTCACCCGCAATACAGCGGAAACCCGCATCACGGTGCGGATCGATCTGGATGGCAGCGGCAAGTCGCGGCTGCACACCGGCATCGGTTTTTTCGACCACATGCTGGACCAGATTGCGCGCCACGGCCTGGTCGACCTGGACATCCAGGCCGACGGCGATCTGCATATCGACGGCCACCACACGGTCGAAGACGTTGGCATCACACTGGGCCAGGCCGTCCACAAGGCGCTGGGAGACCGCAAAGGCATCCGCCGCTTCGGCCACGCCTACGTGCCGCTGGATGAGGCGCTCAGTCGGGTGGTGATCGACTTTTCGGGCCGTCCTGGGCTGGTGATGCAGGTGCCGTTCAAGAGCGGCATGATCGGCAGCTTCGACACCCAGCTGGCGCATGAGTTCTTCCAGGGATTTGTCAACCATGCACTGGTGACGCTGCACATCGACAACCTGCGTGGCGAGAACGCGCACCACCAGGCCGAAACGGTTTTCAAGGCTTTTGCACGCGCCTTGCGCGCGGCGGTCGAGACAGACCCGCGTGCGGCCGGGACCATCGCCTCAACCAAGGGTTCGCTCTGAGCGAAGGTGCGACAGATTTTTAATCAACAAGGGTGTACATGAAACGACCCCCACGCTCACTGCGTTCGCTGCCCCCTCATGGGGCCGTCAGCACCTTCGGAACGGCCGGGCGGTACGAGATGGCGCCCCCACGCTCACTGCGTTCGCTGCCCCCTCATGGGGCCGTCAGCACCTTCGGAACGGCCGGGCGGTACTGACATGGTGAATGCAGCCGGCGCGACAGTAGCTGTGGTGGACTACGGCATGGGCAATCTGCGCTCGGTTGCCAATGCGGTGCAGATGGCGGCGGCTGGCGACGGACGGCGGGTGCTCGTGACCGCGGACCCGGAGCAGGTCCATGCCGCTGAACGAGTCGTGCTGCCAGGGCAGGGCGCGATTGCCGACTGCATGCGCGAGTTGCGCGACTCCGGACTGCTCGAGCCGGTGCTGGCCGCCGCGCGCAACAAGCCCTTGTTTGGCGTCTGCGTCGGCATGCAGATGCTGCTGGACCACAGCCAGGAAGGTGGCAAGGACGGCACGCCGGGGCTGGGCCTGATCCCCGGACGGGTCGTACGTTTTGATCTGGCCGGCCGGCTGCAGCCCGACGGCAGCCGTTACAAAGTTCCGCAGATGGGTTGGAACCAGGTGCACCAGACCCGCCTGGAGGGGCGGGCCCACGCCTTGTGGGACGGCATACCGGATGCGAGCTACTACTATTTCGTGCACAGCTTCTATGCCCGACCGTCTGATGCGCGCCACAGCGCAGGCGAGGCCGACTACGGCGGTCGCTTTTCGGCAGCGGTTGCGCGCGATAATATTTTTGCCACCCAATTTCATCCCGAGAAGAGTTCTGACCAAGGCCTCGCGCTTTACCGCAACTTCCTACGCTGGAAGCCCTGATTCCCTTCCCCCGCATTCTCCATGCTGCTCATCCCTGCGATTGATTTGAAAGATGGTCATTGTGTTCGCCTCAAGCAGGGCGACATGGACCAGTCCACCACCTTTGGCGAAGATCCCGCGGAGATGGCACGCAACTGGGTCACCAAGGGCGCGAGGCGTCTGCATCTGGTTGACCTCAACGGTGCCTTCGCCGGTCATCCCAAGAACGAGGTCGCAATCCGTCGCATCCTCAAGGAAGTGGGCAGCGAGATCGACGTCCAGCTCGGCGGCGGCATTCGTGACCTCGACACGGTCGAGCGTTATCTTGATGCGGGCCTGCGCTACGTCATCATTGGCACGGCGGCGGTCAAGAATCCCGGCTTTTTGCAGGACGCCTGCACTGCGTTTGGCGGCCATATCATCGTCGGGCTCGACGCCAAGGACGGCAAGATCGCCACCGATGGCTGGAGCAAGCTCACGCGCCACGACGTGATCGACCTGGGCAAGAAGTTCGAGGATTACGGCGTCGAAGCCATCATCTACACCGACATCGGGCGTGACGGCATGTTGTCAGGTATCAATATCGAGGCCACGGTCAAATTGGCGCAGGCCTTGTCGATACCGGTCATCGCATCCGGCGGACTGAGCACGATGGCCGATATCGAGGCCTTGTGCGAGGTCGAGAGCGAAGGTGTCGAGGGTGTCATCTGCGGGCGCGCGATCTACAGTGGTGACCTGGATTTCACCGCAGCCCAGGCCCGCGCCGACGAACTCAACGGCTGACAGACTCGCGTGCTGGCCAAGCGCATCATCCCATGTCTGGACGTCACGGGCGGACGGGTCGTCAAGGGCGTCAATTTCGTGTCGCTGCGCGACGCCGGTGATCCGGTTGAAATTGCCGCGCGCTACAACGAGCAAGGCGCCGACGAGCTCACGTTTCTCGATATCACGGCCACCAGCGACGGGCGTGATCTGATCCTGCACATCATTGAGGCGGTCGCCAGCCAGGTGTTCATTCCGCTGACGGTGGGCGGCGGCGTGCGTTCGGTGCAAGACGTGCGTCGGCTGCTCAATGCCGGTGCCGACAAGACCAGTTTCAATTCAGCGGCGATCGCCAATCCCCAGCTGATCGACGACGTGTCGCTCAAGTATGGCTCGCAGTGCATCGTGGTTGCGATCGATGCCAAGCGCCGCAGTGACGAGCAGGAGCAACGCTTGGGGCGGGACGGCACCGTCGCGGGTCCAGGCTGGGATGTATACAGCCATGGCGGGCGCACCAACACCGGGCGCGACGCCGTTGCCTGGGCCACCGAGATGGCGCGCCGGGGTGCTGGCGAAATTTTGCTCACCAGCATGGACCGCGATGGCACCAAGGCTGGCTTCGACCTGGAACTGACACGCACGGTTAGCCATGCCATCGACATTCCGGTGATCGCCTCCGGCGGCGTCGGCGACCTGGACCACCTCGCCGACGGAATACTGTTCGGCGGGGCTGACGCCGTGTTGGCGGCAAGCATCTTTCACTATGGTGAATTCAGTGTCGGGCAGGCCAAGCAGCACATGCGTGCGCGCGGCATAGCGGTGCGGATCTGATCCAGGCTGCGTTTGGGGGCAGGCTTGCTGCGATGGAGGCGCAGTTGGTCAGGCGAATCGCTGACAATATACCAATGACATGGCTCGATCAGATCAAGTGGGACGCGTCGGGTCTGGTACCCGTCATCGCGCAGGAACATACAAGCGGCGACGTGCTGATGTTCGCGTGGATGGACCGCGAGGCGCTTCGGCTTACGGCGACGACTGGCCGTGCCGTTTACTACAGCCGTTCGCGCGCCCGCTTGTGGCCCAAAGGGGAGCAGTCCGGCCATGTGCAGCTGGTGCACGACATCCGTCTCGATTGCGATGCGGACGTGGTCCTGCTCAAGGTAACCCAGGTCGGACATGAGCCCGGTATCGCCTGCCATACTGGGCGGCACAGCTGCTTTTTTCGGCATCTGGTCGGGGGCACGGAGCAAGGGCAATGGGAAATCACCGACCCGGTCTTGAAGGACCCGGCAACAATCTACAAGTAAAAGACATGGAGCCTCAATCCGACAACCCTGCGTCGACCGGACAGGTGCTCGATCGCCTGGCTGCGACCATCGAAAGTCGCCTGCCCAAGAACGGCGGAGATCCGAATGCCAGTTACGTTGCCAGGCTGCTGCAGCGCGGCCCCGATGCCTTTTTGAAGAAGGTCGGCGAAGAAGCCACCGAGGTGGTGATGGCATCCAAGGACCTGGATGCGGCGCTTGGCAATGGTGCCGGTGTCGACGATCGGCGCGCCCAGTTGGTCGGCGAAGTGGCCGATCTGTGGTTTCATTGCATGGTGGCGCTGGCGCATTATGGTCTTCGTCCCTCGGATGTCACCGATGAGCTGGCACGGCGCGAGGGTACCAGCGGCATCGAGGAACAGGCCTTGCGCAAGGCGATTTCGCGCGAGGGCGGCTGAGCGAACCGCGCAACGAAAGGAGAACCTACATGACCGACATTACCGATATCACGCCCCGCGGCGACGAACAGGCGCAGGGCCTGAAGTCGGTCGGCTGGCTCAGTTACGTGCTGCACCTGATCGTCGCCATCGGCGCCATCATTCCGGGTGCGCAGGCGGGGGCCTTGCTGCTGGTTGTTGCATTGGTGATCGACCTGGTGAAGAGGCCGGAGGCTGAAGGCACCTGGCAATCCAGTCATTTCTCGTGGCGCATCCATTCGGTGCTGTTGGCCGGGTTGATGTACCTGCTGACGGCACCCCTGTTCCTGCTGTTCATCTTGCCAGGGCAACTGGCATGGATGCTGGTGTCGATCTGGTTCCTGTACCGGATCGTCAAGGGCATGGTGGCGATGAACGCCGACCGAGCCGTCGGTTCATGACCGTTCAAGGAGAAGCAAAGCGTATGGCGCACGATCCGGATTGCCTTTTTTGCAAGATCATCCAGGGCAAGATCCCTTCGAAGAAGGTGCATGAGGACGCGCTTGTCTATGCCTTTCATGACATTAACCCCTGGGCTCCGGTGCATTTCCTGATGGTTCCCAAGGTGCATATTGCGTCGATGGCACAAGTCGGACCGGAGCATGCCGCACTGCTGGGCCACATGATGACGCTGGCGCCCATGCTGGCCCGACAAGAGGGCTGCAGACCGTATCCGGAGGGCGGGTTTCGCATTGTCAGCAATACCGGGGCCGAAGGCGGGCAGGAGGTCCACCATCTGCATATGCATGTCCTGGGCGGACCCCGTCCCTGGTTGCGAGGCTGACGCCGAAGGGCTTTGCGCCGAGCATGGGTGCAAGCGTCTAAAATCCGGATAACCGTTTAGGAGTCAACTATGGGTTCGTTTTCAATTTGGCATTGGCTGATCGTTTTGCTGATCGTCGTCATGGTGTTTGGCACCAAGAAGCTCAAGAACATGGGCAGCGATCTGGGCAGTGCGGTAAAGGGATTCAAGGACGGCATGAAGGACGGGACGGCATCCGCCGATGACCTGTCGTCCGGGCCGGCAGCGCAGGTGTCGAACGGCTCCAAGACCGCCGACAAATCGACGATCGACGTCGAAGCCAAGCAGAAGTCCTGATCACGAGGCCGCATTTTCGTGCTCGACCTTGATGTATCGAAGCTTGCGCTGATCGGCGTGGTGGCGCTGATCGTCATCGGGCCCGAGAAGCTGCCGCGTGTGGCACGCACGGTGGGAACCTTGATGGGCAAGGCGCAGCGGTATGTGGCCGATGTGAAGTCCGAAGTCAGTCGGTCGATGGAGCTTGACGAGCTTCGCAAGATGAAGGACACGATGACGGACGCGGCCAAGGACATGGAAAATACGATCCAGTCCAACGCCAGCGAGATGGAAAAGTCCTGGGCTGACGCCACCAGCATGAAGGACAACTCGCAGCTCACAGACAGTTACGACGTTCCTGTCAGTTATCCGGCTTATCGGCATCCCAACAAGCGCTGGCGTGTCAAGCGCGGCGCCTTGCCCAACTGGTACAAGGCGCGCAGCGGCACCCGCACACGTGCGTTGTCGGGAGCGGCAAGGGTTGCGCGATACCGGCCGCAGAAATTCGACTGATAGAACGGGTATCGTCCCGCGCCACGGAACCTGGGTTCTGACGGGCGTGCGGCACACATCACACGATGACTGACACCAGCAACAAAGAAGACGAACTCGCCGGTACCGAGCAGCCGTTCGTGCAGCACCTGATGGAACTGCGCGATCGGCTGATCTACAGCCTTCTCGGCCTGGTGGTGTGCATGGCATTGTTGGCCTACTGGCCCTCGCCCAGCGGCCTGATCGACATCATCGCGATGCCGATCCGCGCCCATATGCCGCCGGGTGCAAAGCTCATTGCGGTGGGCGTATTTTCGCCGTTCTTCGTGCCGCTGAAGGTGCTGATGATGGCCGGGGTGCTGTTGTGCCTGCCCTGGCTGATGTACCAGGCCTGGGCTTTCGTCGCGCCGGGCCTGTATGGCCATGAAAAGCGGCTGGCCTTGCCGCTGATCTTCTTCGGCAGCCTGCTGGCCTATGGCGGCATTGCCTTCGTGCAGCTGTTCGTGCTCGACAAGATGTTCAGGTTCATCCAGGCGGTGACGCCGGCCAGTGTGGCGGCCACGCCGGATATAGCCTCTTATGTCGAGGCCATTCTGGGCCTGTACCTGGCCTTCGGCGTGGCATTCCAGGTGCCGATCGTCGTTGTGCTGCTGGTGCGCATGAACATGGTCAGCATCGACAAGCTCAAGCAGTTCCGGGGCTATTTCATCGTCCTGTCTTTCGTGATCGCCGCCGTCCTGACGCCGCCGGACGTGATCTCCCAGCTGGCGCTGGCGGTGCCGATGTGCCTGCTGTACGAAGCCGGCATCTTTGCCGCGAAGATGTTCGTCAAGCGTTCGGAGACGGAAGTCGACGAGTCCAAGAACGAAGACGCTTCCAAGTCGTAGCGTCGGCCGCGCGGTTGGCTACCCCGTATCCAGCACTCAGGACGGGCGCCGGGGCTTCGGCCGGACCCCTGGCACGACGTCAAGCTCCAGCTTGTTGTCCTGGCGTTGCAGCGAGAAGCGCGAAGCGACACCAGGTTTCAAGCCGGCCACCCGGGTCAGCAACTCCGCCACGTTGTGCACCTCGTTGCCTGCGACCGATGTGATCACGTCCCCCGGGCGTATGCCGGCACGCGCGGCGGGTCCGTCCTGCAGCACACCGGTGATGATGACGCCCTGACGCGACTTGACGCCGAAGGTCTCGGCCAGTTCGGGCGACAGATCGTTCGGTTCGACGCCGATCCAGCCACGCGTGACCTGGCCGTCCTTGACCAACCCTTCCATGACCTGCTTGGCGGTCGACATCGGGATCGCGAATCCGATGCCCATACTGCCACCCGAGCGGGAATAGATCGCCGTATTGATGCCCAGCAGATTTCCCTGGGTGTCGACCAGGGCACCACCGGAGTTGCCCGGATTGATGGCGGCATCAGTCTGGATAAAGTTCTCGAAGGTGTTGATACCCAGTTGGTTGCGCCCCAATGCACTGATGATGCCGCTGGTGACAGTCTGGCCGACGCCGAATGGATTGCCGATCGCCAGCACCTGATCGCCCACTTGCACGGCATCCGAGTTGCCGATCACGACGACCGGAAGTTTGTCCAGATCGATCTTCAACACCGCCAGGTCGGTCTCCGGGTCGGTGCCGATCACCTTGGCACTGGCCTTGCGGCTGTCGTTGAGCATCACTTCGATTTCGTCAGCCCCTTCGACCACGTGGTTGTTGGTCAGGATGTAGCCGGCCGGACTGACGATGACGCCACTGCCCAGCCCGGCACGTGGTTCGGAGTCCTGATCGCCGAAGAAAAAGCGGAACCAGGGATCGCTGTTGCGTGGGTCACGGCTCGCCGCCTTGCTGGTGCTGATGCTGACCACCGCGGACGAAGCCGTGCGCGCCGCGAGTCGCAAGCTGCCGGCAGGCGCGCTGGCATCCCCCGGCCTTGGCGCTTCGATCATTGTGACGGCCGCACCGCGGTGTCCTATCGGTCCGAGCCAGTCCGGCTTGAGCGTCGCGACGACGAAATAGGCCGCCAGCAACACGGTCACAGTCTGGGAAAAAACAAGCCATAGGCGCTTCATGGGTAAATTGTAGGCGGCGGTGCGCACCCGGATGGTTTCGCGGCAGGCGTACCATGGCGGGATTCCGACAAACCCTATGCCAGACGCGCGCAGGACCATCGCCATCCAGCCATTGGCACCGGCGAAACCGCAATGGGGCGCGCCGTGCAATGGCTGCGGGGTCTGCTGCCTGTCCGAGCCCTGCCCGGTGGGCATGGTCGTGTCGCGCCGGCGCCAGGGCGCTTGTGCCGCGCTGCATTGGGACGAGGCGGGCAAACGATACCGATGTGGCGCGATCGAACAGCCGGAACGGGTGTTGCGCCGTGTACTCCCCCGGCCGCTGCGGATGTTCGCCGGCCTGCTGGCGCCGCTTTTGGCAAGTGTTGCGCGGCGCGGCATTGCGGTGGGTACCGGTTGCGACTGTGATCTGGACCTGGAGTGAGCCTCCAGCCAAGGGAGACGCACGTCGACCCCTCGCACCGATTCTTGGCTCCACGCGGGGCCGGCTGCGCCGACGGTACGCGATTGGACCGACAATCGATACACGTGTTGCGAGTCTTGTGTTCCAACGCTGCCAAACGGACGATCGATGAAGAGACTGATTGCATGACTGACCGCATCCTGCTGGCGCAAACGCTCGATGCCTTGTTGACGCCCGAGAAATTTCGTGACTATGGACCGAATGGACTGCAGGTCGAAGGTCGCCTGGAAATTCGCAAGATCGTTTCGGGCGTCACGGCAAGCCTGTCGCTGATCGAAGCTGCGATCGCGCGTCACGCCGATACGGTGTTCGTGCACCATGGCCTGTTCTGGCGCGGCCAGGACGGACGCGTGACCGGCTGGATGAAAAAGCGACTGGCCTTGCTGCTGCAGCACGACATCAACCTGTTTGCCTATCATCTGCCGCTCGATGCCCATCCGAAGTGGGGTAACAATGCACAGCTTGCCTTGCGCCTGGGCCTGGACGTGTCCGGCCATTTTGGTGAGCAGGAACTGGGATTTCTGGGTGCCAGTGCCGACGGCCGTGACTTCGACACCGCAGCCACGCTGGCACGTCGCATCGAGGTGGCGCTGGGCCGCAGCGTGACCGTCGTCGACAACCGCAGGCTCCCGATCCGGCGTGTGGCCTGGTGCACCGGCGGCGCGCAGGGCTATTTTGAGGCGGCCATTGCCGCTGGTGCGGACGCCTTCATCACCGGTGAAATATCGGAGCCACAGGCACACTATGCGCGCGAATGCGGCGTAAGTTACCTCGCCTGCGGGCACCACGCCAGCGAGCGTTTTGGCGCGCCGGCGGTCGCCGGCCACGTTGCCGCGCAGTTGTCACTGGAGCACGAATTTGTCGACATCGACAACCCGGCCTGAGACCGGCAGTTGGTCTCCCATCGCCATCACGATGGGGGATCCGGCCGGCATCGGCCCGGAGATCATTGCCAAGGCGTTCCGGGATGCTCCGCACGTGACGCGCGGGTGTTTCGTGGCCGGTGACGTTGCCAGTCTGCGCCGTGCTGCGGCATGGACGTCCGGGCCTGGCAAGCCGCAATTGCCGGTTGCGCTGATCGAGCGTCCGTCTGATGCGCTGGGAACACCCGGCGCATGCATCCCCGTGCTGCAGGTGGTCGCGCCTGGCGACCCGGTCGCGGTTGGACAAATCAGTGCGGCGGCCGGTCTGATGGCGGCCACCAGCGTGGTCTGGGCTGCAGATGCCGCCTTGCGCGGGGAAATCGCCGCCATGGTCACGGCGCCACTGCACAAGGAGGCACTGGCCGCGGCGGGCCCGCCATACGACGCCTACCCTGGCCATACTGAAATGCTGCAGGCACGGGCGGCGGCAAGTCGGCAGGTCCCGGTGCGGGACTTGCCAGTGCGCATGATGCTGGCCAACGACGAGTTGCGCACGGTGCTGGTGAGTATCCACATGTCGCTGCGCGACGCTGTGGCGGCGGTCACGTTCGACAATATTTTGCAGACACTGCAGATCACCCATGTCGCATTGGCTCCACTGCTGGGGCGTGTGCCCCGAATGGCCGTTGCCGGGCTCAATCCGCACGCGGGGGAAGGTGGATTGTTCGGTCGCGAGGAGATCGACATCATTGCGCCGGCGATGGCGCGGGCGCGCGCCATGGGCCTGCATGTGCACGGTCCGTTTGCGCCCGACACTGTTTTCATGCGCGCGCGCGCCCGCCCTGGCAAGGCCGGGGAGTTCGATGTGGTGATTGCGATGTACCACGACCAGGGTCTTATCCCGGTCAAGTATCTGGGGGTCGACAAAGGTGTGAACGTGACCTTGGGTCTGCCACTGGTGCGCACCAGTCCCGACCACGGTACCGCATTTGATATTGCCGGCACCGGTCAGGCGGACGCCGCCAGCCTTATCGAAGCTATTCGCATGGCCCGCCAGCTGTCGGGGCGCCCTGGCGGCGCGGCCTGCTGAAATTGAAATCAGGGGAATTGCAGTCCGGTTCCGGACCCAACCTGCGCCGCGGGAGCGGCTCAGGCCAGTGCGCAAACTACTTGCTCAGGCTGTCCCGGATCTGGCGCAGCAACAGGATATCTTCGGGTGTCACTGCAGGTGCTGGCGGCGGCGGGGGTGCCTCGCGCTTGAGGCGGTTCATCTGCTTGACCATCATGAAGATGATGAACGCGAGGATGATGAAATTCACGGCGATGGTGATGAAGTTGCCATAGGCAAACACCGGCACGCCAGCCTTCTTCAGTTCGGCCAACCCGGCCCCGACGCCGGCCGGGACTTTGCCGAGCAACACATACATGCTGGAAAAATCGAGATTGCCAACGACGGCGCCGACCAGCGGCATGATCAGGTCGCCGACCATCGAGTCGACGATCTTGCCAAATGCCGCGCCGATAATGACACCGACCGCAAGGTCCATCACGTTGCCTTTGACGGCAAATTCCTTGAATTCCGACATCATGCTCATGAGAGTCTCCGTTCACTTTTGGGGGAAAAGTGGGGATTGTAGGGGAGGGGTTCGGGGGCGAAAAGCAATGAATTCAATGCGCCAACAACTTGTCTGCAGGCCGCATGGCAGCCCGAGCCAGGCCGTCAAGGACGGTGAGTCGGTCAGCTACAATTCCGCGCTGACCCAAGAGCGATGTTTTCATTGAGGATTCCCATGAGTGACACCCCAGTCGACACCAGCAAACGGACGTGGCTCATCGCGTCTGGCTGTGCAGGTGCAGTCGGCGGCGCCTTCACCGCCGTCCCGTTTGTCAGCAGTTTCGAGCCGTCTGAGCGCGCCAAGGCTGCCGGTGCACCGGTCGAAGCCGACATTTCGTCGCTCAAGCTAGGCGAGAAGGTTACGGTCGAATGGCGCGGCAAGCCCGTCTGGATCATGCGCCGTACCAAGGAAGAACTGGCCTCGCTTCCACTGAACGATCCGGAACTGGCCGACCCGAATTCGCTGCGCAAGCCCGATGAGTTCACGCCCGAATATGCACGTAACGAAACCCGCTCGATCAAGCCTGAGGTGCTGGTGGTGGTCGGCATCTGCACCCACCTGGGATGCTCGCCGTCGGACCGCTTCCAGACGGGCCCGCAGCCGTCACTGCCCAACGATTGGAAGGGCGGTTTCTTCTGTCCTTGCCATGGTTCCACATTCGACCTCGCAGGACGGGTCTTCAAGAACAAGCCGGCGCCGGACAATCTGGTTGTTCCGCCCCACATGTATCTGTCGGACAACCGGTTGCTCATCGGTGACGACAAAAAAGCCTGACCCCATGAAGACATCCCGCACCGGAGCACCACGTGGCTGAAATGAAAGAGATCTCCCCCAATGCGCCGGCTTCTGCCAAGCTGCTCAATTGGGTCGACAACCGCTTCCCGTTGTCAAAGCTCTACAACGAGCACATGGCGGAGTATTACGCGCCGAAGAACTTCAACTTCTGGTACATCTTCGGCTCGCTGGCGATGCTGGTGCTGGTGATCCAGATCGTCACCGGCATCTTCCTGGTGATGCACTACAAGCCCGATGCGGCTACCGCGTTCGCCTCGGTCGAGTACATCATGCGCGACGTGCCCTGGGGCTGGCTGGTGCGCTACATGCACTCCACCGGCGCGTCGGCGTTCTTCATCGTCGTCTACCTGCACATGTTCCGCGGCCTGATCTACGGCTCCTACAAGAAGCCGCGCGAGCTGGTCTGGCTGTTCGGCTGCGGCATCTTCCTGTGCCTGATGGCCGAAGCCTTCATGGGCTACCTGCTGCCCTGGGGCCAGATGAGCTACTGGGGCGCCCAGGTCATCGTGAACCTGTTTGCGGCGATCCCGTTTGTCGGTCCGGATCTGGCCCTGCTGATCCGTGGCGACTACGTGGTGGGCGATGCCACGCTGAACCGATTCTTCAGTTTCCACGTGATCGCGGTGCCGCTGGTGTTGCTTGGCCTCGTCGTTGCACACATCATCGCGCTGCACGAAGTGGGCTCCAACAATCCCGACGGCATCGAGATCAAGGCCACCAAGGGCAAGGATGGCCATCCGCTGGACGGCATTCCGTTCCACCCGTATTACACGGTGCACGACATCTTTGCCGTCAGCATGTTCCTGATGGTGTTCAGTGCCATCATCTTCTTCGCGCCCGAGTTCGGTGGCTATTTCCTCGAGTACAACAACTTCATTCCGGCGGATCCATTCAAGACGCCGTTGCACATTGCGCCGGTGTGGTACTTCACGCCGTACTACTCGATGCTGCGTGCCATCACCAGCGAGATGATGTATGCGCTGATGGCCTGTGTGGTTGGCGGCGCCTTGCTGCTCGTGCTAAAAGTGAGGATGCCGAATTTCCTCAAGCCCGCCATCCTGGTTGCGGCGCTGGCGGTGTTGCTCATGATGTGGAACATCGATGCCAAGTTCTGGGGTGTGCTGGTGATGGGCGGCGCCGTCATCATCCTGTTCTTCCTGCCCTGGCTGGACCGCAGCCCGGTGAAGTCGATCCGCTATCGGCCCGACTGGCACAAATATCTGTATGCGGTCTTCGTGCTCAACTTCTTTGTACTCGGCTATCTGGGTGTCAAGCCGCCGTCGCCGCTCTTCGAGCGTGTGTCGCAGGTCGGCACGCTGTTCTATTTCGGATTCTTCCTGCTGATGCCGTGGTGGAGTGCCCTGGGTCAACCCAAGTCGGTGCCTGCGCGCGTCAAATTTGCAGCCCATTGAGCAGGAGACCACCACAATGAAAACCTCAGAACGCATCAGCAAGGCCGCCTGCGCGATCATCGCATCGCTGGGTTTGCTGGCGGGCGCACACGCGTCCGAAGGCGGTTTCCCCTGGGACAAGGCGCCCAACCAGACCAATGACCTTGTCTCGCTTCAGCACGGTGCCAAGTTGTTCGTCAACTACTGTCTGAACTGCCACTCGGCAGCATTCATGCGTTACAACCGTCTGACCGACATCGGCCTGACCTTGGCGCAGATCAAGGACAACCTGCTGTTCACGACGGACAAGGTCGGCGACACCATGGTTTCGGCCATCGACCCGAAAGAGGCCAAGCAATGGTTCGGTGCCAATCCGCCGGACCTGACCGTGATTGCACGTTCGCGTGCCGCGGAGGGACAGGGCAGCGGTGCGGATTACCTGTATACCTATCTGCGGACCTACTATCCGGATGCTGCCAAGCCAACCGGCTGGAACAACCTGGCATTCCCGAACGTCGGCATGCCGCATGTCCTGTGGCAATTGCAGGGCAGCCGCGTCCCGGTGTACGAAACCGAGGCGGAGCATGGCCACGAAGTCAAGGTTTTCAAAGGCTGGGAGCAGGTCACTCCCGGCACGATGTCCACAGACGAGTACGACAATGCGGTGGGAGACCTCGTCAACTATTTGCAGTGGATGGGTGAGCCGGCCCAGAATACGCGCAAGCGGGTGGGTGTCGGCGTCATGCTGTTTCTCGCGTTGCTGACGGTGTTCACGTGGCGCCTGAATGCCGCGTACTGGAAAGACGTCAAGTAAGGCTTGAGCCGTCCAGGCCCGTCGCGCTGCGAGGGGCTTGCGTTTTCAGAGTGGGTTTGCAAATACGCATCCCACTCTTTTTAGTTTCGGCGCCGACCTGTTTCCCGGTCGACCTGCGCCAAAACTGTGTTTGATTTTGAGGAGCTTCCGCCATGATGGTGCTGTATTCAGGAACAACCTGCCCTTTTTCCCACCGCTGCCGTTTCGTGCTGTTCGAAAAGGGCATGGACTTCGAGATTCGCGATGTGGACTTGTACAACAAGCCGGAAGACATCAATGTGATGAATCCGTATGGTCAGGTGCCGATCCTGGTCGAGCGCGACCTGATCCTGTACGAGTCGAACATCATCAACGAATACATCGACGAGCGCTTTCCGCATCCGCAACTGATGCCTGGCGATCCGGTGGACCGCGCCCGTGTACGCCTGTTCCTGCTCAACTTCGAGAAGGAACTGTTCGTGCATGTGTCAACGCTCGAGTCCCGTGCGGCCAAGAGCAACGAGAAGCTGCTCGAGAAAGCGCGCTCGCACATCCGTGACCGCTTGACCCAGCTCGCTCCGATCTTCCTGAAAAACAAGTACATGCTGGGCGAAGGCTTCTCCATGCTCGACGTCGCGATCGCCCCGTTGTTGTGGCGTCTGGACTTCTATGGCATCGATCTGAGCAAGAACGCTGCACCGCTGCTGAAGTATGCAGAACGGATCTTTTCGCGACCGGCGTATATTGAGGCTTTGACACCGTCCGAAAAGGTGATGCGTAAGTAGGTCGCTCACCCCGTTTGCCGATGATTGATGCTCAGAGTTCCACATCGACCCGCCCCTATCTGATCCGGGCGTTGTACGAATGGTGCACGGACAACGGCCTGACGCCGTATGTGGCGGTCCAGGTCGACGACACCGTGCAGGTGCCGCGCGAGTATGTCAAGGACGGCGAGATCGTGCTGAACGTCAGCTTCGACGCGACCAGTGCGCTCAAGCTCGGCAACGACCTGATTGTCTTCAGTGCGCGGTTCGCGGGGAAACCTCGTGAGATCATGATTCCGGTGGATCGGGTGATTGCGATCTATGCGCGGGAGAATGGCCAGGGCATGGCCTTTCCGCGTATCGTGGCGCCGGCACCGACCGCAAGCTTGCCGCCAACGGTACCCGTGGTCGAAGCGCAGACCGCCGAAGCACCGCCCAGGGCCGTCGATGTGGACGTGCGGCTGGTCGATCCGGGCGCCGCCCCGCCCGACACCGATGCCGATGGCGCCGCGCCGAAAAACCCTGGTTCGGGCAAGCGCCCCAAGCTGACGCGCATCAAGTGATGAGGATGGCGGATCACCTGAATCGGTCGATCTGGCGCATCTTGTAAAATTTCCTCGTGCCGATTTAGCTCAGTTGGTAGAGCAACCGCCTTGTAAGCGGTAGGTCAACAGTTCGAATCCGTTAATCGGCACCATTTCACTGTAAACGACGCGTTGTTGCCAAGAACCTGCGTGCCTGCAGAGTTTGGGGTCGCCGGATTTGCACGGGCGGGCAAGGGTGCTCTTGGCACTTGTTGTCAGGGCAATCACAGGCAGAGACTCCCCTGGCACTGAGATTTAAGCCGCGATTCTGCAGGAGACTCGGCCGGACAACCTGTTGCTCCCCGCGAGCAGCGCAAGGCCTTCGCGGTGCTCGCGCCGCTGACGGATTTCCTGGATCGTCAACTCGGCGCCCGCATTCCGTCGCGGATTGCCGCACAGCGCGCAGCGCGGTCTTCCGCAGTCCAGCGCGTGGCGCTTCTTGAGCCGGCCGGGTTGCATCAGCATGCGTGGATCGGGCAGGCCCTGCCGTGCAATGCGCAATTGCGCAAGCACGCTGTTTTGTGTTCGTCGGCGTCTTTCTGCACGGTTCATCTCTGCGCTTTCATGGATCCTGGCACTGCGCCACCAACGCCGTGCTCTGGGTGCCGAGTCCCTGCGTCAGCGACTGAATGATGCAAGCCTGCAGCCGCGCCGGGTCGTTGAGCATCTGATCGCAATGCAACTGCGGCAGCGGCGATGGATTTTGCGTCGCATAGCGGTTGAATGCAATACGCAGGCAGCCAGCGTTGTAGGTCACCTGCTTTGGCGGAAACCACTTGGCGAACGAAAACATCCCAGCCGCGTCGCGCATCAAGCCGATCAGCCGGTTTTCGCTGCACTGGGCGACCGCGTACGAGCCGTCTTCGGCCTGGTTCACCAGAGCGCTGCTCATGCATTTCGACCACGCCGGCTCAGCCTCTCCCTGGCATTTGACCAATTTGTCTGCGACCAGCAAATTGGCGGTTTGTTGCGCGCACTGCCGTATCGCCTGCGCCTGCACCTGTGTGCAGGCAGCGGCTGCACCGGCCAGACGGGGGTTGCTGCTCTGGGCGGTGCGCGCCGTCATCGCCTTGCCAAGGCAGATCGCCTCGTTCGACTGCGCATTGACGCCGAACTGGGCGGCCTGCATTGCGTTCCCTGCGGCGCCGCCGACCGGCAGGTCGGATTGCGAGAACAGGCGGTCGTTGACCATGAAAAACAGGATCAGCAGAACAATGGCGATCTGGCCCAACCTCGACTTGAGCAACAGCCAGCCACCGGCCAGCACAAGAAAGGCCGTCAGCAGGACGTTGCTGCTGATCCAGTGCTGAATCATCGGTCAACCGTTCCACAATGCGCGCTTAACGGCGCGGACCAACCCTGCCCAGAAGGTGCCGCCGCCACCGCCGATCATGTGCCAGGTCCACGGCACCTCCAGCGTCTCGCCGGTGACGAGGTCGCGGGCGATCATGCGACCGGTGGTGCCGATAGGTGCGACGGGGGTCAGACCCGTCTTCACGGTGCCAGTGCCGTCGTACTTCTTGCAGTAAGCCAACTGCTCAAGTGTCACCACCAGGCCGTGACCGGGCAGCGTGGCGACGTCGAAGCCGCAGGGCAAGTGGTTGTCCACCGGCTGCCAGAACTTCTCAAAGGTGATATGAATGGCTCCGGTGCTGCCGGCGGTTGCAGTGGCCCGGCCCAGGCCCATGCCCGGCTGCGCAGCGCCTCGGACCTGCGGGGTGCCGATGGCGCTGCTTTGCCAGTCAGGGTTGGAAGCTGGGCGGCTGACCGTCGACGCGTCGGCATCCTTCGCCGGGGTTCGAGCGCGTTCGGTGGCTTTCTTCTGGACGGCCGCGGCGGCCGTCTGGTCGGCTTCGGCGTTGCGGGCCGCGTCGTGACGTGCGTCAGACATCAGTGTCTCCCGAAGATGTGGCGTCGATCCGGTGCTGAAGCGCTTTCACCTCAAGCACCGCCTGCGTGCAGCTGGGTCAGCAAGTCCTCGCGGCTCAACACAACCGAGTCGGGCGTCCCCGCGTCGAGCGCGCGTTGCACCGCGTCACGCGATGCGCGTCGCACCAGGCTTTGCAGCTCGCGCCCGCTGACGCCATCCAGCTGCGCTGCCAGCTGTGCGGCCAGGGCTTCAACGTCAAAGTCAGTGCGTTGCCGCTTGAACAGGCTGGCAAGCAGGCGCCGCCGCTCGTCGGTCCCCGGGTTATCGACGGCGATGCGCTCTTCGAAGCGCGACAACACGGCCGGATCGATCGCCTCCACATGATTGCAGGCGGCAAGCAGGAAGACATGCTGGCTGATCTTCTTCACGCCGTCCATCTGCGCCAGCAACTCGACCACGATCTCGTCGGTGAAGGCGTCGGACTTTGGGCCGCCGCGCGCCGCGGCACCAGAGTCGATCTCGTCGATGAACAGGATGCTCGGCGCCTTGGCGCGCGCGCGCTCGAACAGCTCGCGAACCTTCTGTCCAGACTGGCCGATGAAGCCGGCCTTGATGTCCGACGGGCCCGCGGCGATGAAAGCCACGCCGGCTTCGTTGGCCAGAGTGCGGGCGATCTGGGTCTTGCCGGTACCGGGCGGGCCGTACAGTAGCGCGCCACGCGTCGGCTCGATGCCCTGCTGGCGCAGCGTCTCGACATGGCGCAGCGACTGCCCCATGCGCTTGAGGGAACGGAGCGTCGGCTCGGGCAGGATCAGCGAGTCCCAGCGCGCCGAGGGGTCGGACACATCGCTGCCGGCCTTCGCGCTGCGCGCGAGTGCCTCGCGCCACAGCTCGTCCGTGGCCGCGCTGCCGCGTTCCTCGGCAAGGGTCAGCACCTCACCCACAAGCCGCGACAGCGCGCGACCGGACAACCCGTTGGCCTCGCGGCCGACGAAATCAGGAACCGGCTCGGTGCGCCCCATCTTCACCATCTCCAGCCTCAGGATCTGCTGGCGCTCGGCGGCATCGGGCAGGCCAATCTCCAGCGGGTCGCCAAAGCGCGACAGCACTGCGTCGTCGAGCTGGTCCAGCCGGTTGGTCGCACCCACCACCCACATCTGGCCGCCGCTGGCCATGCCGTCCCAGGCGGCGATGAACTCGCGCACCAGCTCCTCGGCGAAGCTGTCGGTGGCAGTGCCGCCGCGGCGCGCGAACACACCTTCGCACTCGTCGATGAAGAGGATGCAGCGGCCGCTGGCGCGCGCCTGTTCCCACACCGCCTTGACCTTCTGCGCCGTCTGGCCGATGTGGGCCCCCTTCAGGTCGGCCGCCGTCAGCGCCATGAAGCGACTGCTCGAAGACGCCGCCATACGGCGCGCGATCTCGGTCTTGCCGGTGCCCGGGGGGCCGTATAGCAGCAGGCCCTTGGGCGCTGCCTTGTCGGCGCGATTGAACAGGCGCAGCTTGCCCATGACGGCGTCCTTGATGGCCGGCTTGAGCACCACCTGATGCCACTGCGCCTGCAGCTCGGTCTCGGACACCTCCTTGCCTTGCGGCGCCAGTTGGGCGTCGATGTCGACGCGGCTCAGCACCACACGCTCGGGTATTCCAGCGGCCAGGGCGCGCTGCACCGCGCGCTGCTCGGCCCGGCGTACCAAACTTTGCAGGTCACGTCCGCCCAGGCCATTGGTGCGCGCAGCAAGCTCGGCGGCGGTGGCGACAATGTCGAAGTCCACTTGCCGTTTACCGCCAAGGAATATGGCCAGCAGCCGCTCGCGCTGCGCCTGGTCGGGGTTGGGGATCTCGATCTGGTAGGTAAAGCGCGACTTGAT
This sequence comes from Burkholderiaceae bacterium, assembly GCA_039934375.1. Lineage (GTDB taxonomy): Bacteria > Pseudomonadota > Gammaproteobacteria > Burkholderiales > Burkholderiaceae_C > CAISIP01. The sequence goes on from JBDTMH010000012.1 coordinate 29,146, forward strand.
GGCCGCGTCGAGCTTTTCTGGGTGGTTGGTTGCGGCCAGCACGAACACCGGTCGGCTGTTCTTCTTAACGCCGTCCATCTGCGCCAGCATCTCGTTGACGACCTCGTCGTTGGTCACGCCATTGGCGTCGCCGCGCGTCGAGGCGACCGAATCAATCTCATCAATGAACAGGATGCTCGGCGCTTTGGCGCGGGCGCGTTCGAATAGCTCGCGCAGCTTGATGCCAGACTGGCCGATGAAACCGGCCTTGATGTCCGACGGCCCCGCGGCGATGAAAGCCACGCCGGCCTCGTTGGCCAGCGTGCGGGCGATCTGCGTCTTGCCCGTGCCCGGCGGGCCAAACAGCAGCGCACCGCGTGGCGGCTCGATGCCCTGCTGCTGCAACGACTCCATGTGGCGCATACCTTCGCACACCGTCTTCAGTTGCTGCAGAGTGTCGTCCGTCAGCACCAGAGTGTCCCAGCGTGCGCTGTCGTCGGCGGCGTCGCTGCCCGCAGTGGCCAGGCGAGCGATCGCCTCGCGCCAGATCTCCGGCGTGAGCTCGGCACTCTTGCGCTCGACTGCGGCTCCGAACACGTCACGCGCCAGTTGCGCCAGGTCGCGCCCGGCCATGCCGGTGGTAGTACGTCCTACCAGGTCAGGCGGGTTTTCCTCGCGGCCGAGCTTGCGCAGTTCCAACGCGACGATCTGCTGCCGTTCGGCGGCATCCGGTAGGCCGATCTCCACTGGCGTGCCGAAGCGCGAGATGACGGCGGCATCGAGGTCCTCGCGCCGATTGGTCGCGCCCACTACCCAGATCTGGCCCTCCGAGGCCACGCCATCCCATAACGCAATGAACTCGCGAACCAGTTCCTCGGCAAAGCTGTCGGTGTTGACGCCTCCGCGACGAGCGAAAACGCCTTCGCATTCGTCGATGAACATGACGCAGCGGCCATGGGTGCGCGCCTTCTCCCAGGTCTCCTTGACCCGCTTGGCGGTCTCACCGATGACGCTGCCCTTCAGGTCTGAGGCCGTCAGCGCGATGAACTTGCCGCCGCAACTCTCGGCGATGCGTTGGGCGATCTGCGTCTTGCCGGTACCGGGCGGCCCGTACAACAGCAGCCCGCGCGGCGCCGCTTCGCCGGCACTGTTGAAGAGGCGGATCTTGGACAGCAGCGCGTCCTTGACCTCCGCTTTGAGCACGATCTTGGACCAGACCCGCTGCAGTTCCTCTTCTGGCACCTCGCGGCCACGCGGTGTGGCCTCAGCCATCAGCAGTGCGCGGGTCAGGTGCTCGTCTTCGCTGCGCATGGCACGCGACATGGCACGCTCGACCAGCTTTTTCAAGTCGCGCCCGCTCCTGTTGGGCAGTCGCTTGGCAAGCGTTGCGCTGAGCTCGGCCACGTCCAGGCCGGGCTCGATGTCTCGGTCGCTGATCAGCCCGTGGAGGATCTGCGTACGGCCGGCTTCGTCAGGCAGTGGAATTTCGATTAGCTCGGTGAAGCGGCTTTTGAGGGCGTCGTCGATGTGCTCCAGGTGGTTAGTCGCGGCCAGCACGAACACCGGTCGGTCGTCTTGCTTGGCCCCGTCCATCTGCGCTAGCATCTCGTTGACGATGTCCTTGGAGAACTGATCCGAATTGGGGCCGCCGCGCTTGGCCGCCACCGCGTCGATCTCGTCGAGGAACAGCACCGCAGGCGCGGCGGCCCTCGCCTTGGCGAACATCTCTTTGATCAGTGGCGCTGACTGGCCGATGAATCCGGCCTTCAGGTCGGACACCTTGCGCTCGAAGAACTTGACTCCGGCCTCGTTGGCCAGTGTACGTGCTACCTCGGTCTTGCCTGTGCCCGGCGGGCCGTACAGTAGCAGGTTGGGAATCGGAGCGTTCTTCTTGCGATAGCGTTCGGAGGCCTGCAGTGCCTTGCATGCGCCGATGAGTTGCTCCTTGATGGCGGCGGGCAGGATTAACCGATCCCACGTTTTGCTCTTGTCCTCGAAGCCCTCGGCCCCGCGCACCGCTTTCAGCGCGTCGCGCCAGTGCGCATCGCTCGGCGGGTTGGGCACGGAGAGGAGGCGAGACTCCTTAACGACGTCGCGCAATTCGCGGATGCTGCAGCCCGAGGTGGTGGCCACCAGCCAGGCCGGCAACACCCCGGCCAGCTTGTTCTCGCGGCAGGCGGCTTGCAGCACCAGGCTGCGACCGGCCGCGTCGGGCGGGCCGACCTCGATGCGCGATCCACCCAGAACGGCCAGCACCGAAGGGTGCAGCTCGCTCTCGTGCGACGTGCTCAGCACCACCCAGACGCCGCTCTGATGCGGTTCCTGCCTGCTCCATTCCTCCACCCAGGCGAGCGTGCCCTCCCTCGTGCCGGTGCCGGCGTGCTGCGACCCAGGCCGGGCGAAGGCCTGTTCGGCTTGGTCGACAAACAGTAGCACTGGCCCCTTGCCACGCTGCGCCTCCCAAAGCGACTGAACATCTTGCGCTGTGCCCAACTCGCTGACGCGCACGGCTACGAAGCGCGCCGAAATTGACGCGGCGATCTTTTGCGCCAGGTTCGCCTTGCCTTGGCCGGGATAGCCATGCAGCAAGATGCCAGCCGGCGTGGCCGGATCGCGCACGTTGAACAGGTCGATGCGGCGCAGCAGAAATTCGAATACCGGGTCTGCCACCCAAGTGTCGTGCCATAGGCGTTCAAGCCGGTCGACTTCGGTGACCAGCGCTTCGAGCCGAGGCACCTCATCGGCCGCCTGACTGCGGCGCCAGGCCGCCTCACCAACCTGTTTCAGCGCCGGCACAGCGCCTGCGGTGAATCCTTCCTGCTCGTTCAGCGCCCGTAGCAACAACAAGCCGTGGGCGCGCATGAATTCGTTATTACCTGGTGAGGCCAGCGCCAGCTTGCCGTCCTTTTGAAGACGGTAGGTCGCCAGGCCATCGATGGCGAGCAGTACTGTACCCGGCGTCAACGGCAGGTCACCGATCTGCGGCAGCACGACCTCCTTGCTGATGCCGCCGATGTCTGCCACGGCCGAAACGCGAATGCCGTGGAACGCTGCGCCGTCAGCGGTAGCATGAGGGCGCTGCGGTTCGTAGATGTACGCCAGCTTCATGTCCTTCAGCGCATCGGCATTGCTTTTCAACAGCGCGTTTGCGTCGCGCATTCGCAAATGCTGTTCCAGGAAGAAGAAGGCTATCACCAACGCTACGTATTCGATTGCCAACGTGCCGTAGGCGTGGTACTGCAGCACACTAGCCACCACGTTGATCAGGCCGACGACCAATACCGCGACACCGACCTTCAGCAACCAGCCGCCGCGCCGGAATAGCCGCCACAGCGGCATGAAAATTGCTGCGCTCAACAACGCCCGGCCGAGATTGCCATTGCGTGCGGCGATCAACGCCCGCAGCCGGGTCACCAAGGTCTTCGATAGCAGCACGAGGTTGCCCTGCAGCGTGGTCAACAACGGTGCCATCTGGCCCAATTCGGCACCGGCGGCGGTCATGCGGTCGACCGCGTCGGTGTAAAGGGCCTGATACTTAGCGCGCTGTTCGGCAAACAGTCGCTGCTTGATGCTTACAACGCCAGCCGCCACGTTTGCAGCTGCTTCGGGACGCGCTGGCGCTGGCACCGCGGCGGCCTGCGATGTCCGTTCGGCAGCAGGTGTCAGCGCGGGCTGTGCATAGCGGACCGCGGCAGGCGCCGAGCTGCGCCGGCGGTAGGCAAGGGTGGCGGCGCCTGCGGCCGTCAACAGCCCGGCGCCGAGCAGCCACCCCAGCCACGGCGTGACAGGCTGTTTGGGTTCTGGCGCAGCAGGCTTGCCCAGTGGCAACGGCGACAAACGCTGGGGAGCAGCGAGAGCGACGGCTGCCAGCGGTCGGACCTCTCGCTTGACCACTGGGTTCGCCTGGGCCGGCGTGGGGGGCGATACCTGCACCTGCTTGCGCGCTGCGGCTTGTGCCTCGGCCTGAGCAGCTGCACGGTCACGGGTTACTTGCTGCTGCTGTTCCTGGCTTCGTCCGTCAGCGAGTTGCCGCGACGTTTCTCGTGCAACGGCTTGGGAGAAGTTGCGACCCCAATTGCCGCCCATTGCGTCGTACTTATGCTGCAGCGTGAGGACGTTGCTTTCTGCCGCTTGGTCTTGGGCTGCCGCGTCAGTGGCCGAGACCTCGCCGCGTTGTTGACGCTCGCGCAGCATCGCGCGGCCGGCCTGCACGCGTGCCGCCTGGGTAGCGTCAGACTGCAGCTGTTGAGTCTGCGCTGCGTTTTGGGTGAGCGTCGCCTGATGCTTCTCTCGCAATACCTGCTGCCATTGCTCGCGCAATGGCACGATGCGCACCTGGAACAGACTGTTCGACTCCTGCCGGACCTGCTGCTGCACGTCTCGCGGTAGGGTGCGCGACAGAGCGGTCAGCTGCTTGTTTTCCGCTGCCAGCCCGGCAGAGCGCTGACGGAACTCCTCCTGGCTGATTCTCTCGGCCCGCACGAGGAACTGCGCCTCTTCGCTCCGAATGCGCAGGTTGGCGAAACGCTCGGCCAGCGGGTTTGCGGCCAGGGCGACGCAACAGGTCCAGAAGGCGAGCGCGCCGATGACTAGACGACGTGTCACCGCGAATCCGGGCGTGATGCGCCCGACATCCCCAATTTGCGACATTCTTTCCCCTGCCTGGCCTGCGAAGGGCGAGTGTAACCTCCTGTTTCGCATGTAAGGGCAGCAAACGCGTGGCGTCGTCGCATTCCAGGGGGTAGCCAAATACGGGGTGATGCCCAGGTTTTCAAGTAAAACGGGCTGAAATACAATGCTCCGGTCAGGTCCGGCGTGGTCGGGATTCCTGAACCTTCAGACGGATGGCGGCGACTTCCCAGCCTTTGACTCGCAGGTGTGCTTGCAGGGCCGGCAACAGCTGGCGTATCTTGGCCGCGGCGGCATTGTTGTCGAGCAGCAGGCACCAGTTGCTGCCTTCAATGGGGCCGGCCTTGACTGCAGGGCGTAGAGCGGCGGGAATCAGCGGCGTGATGGATTGCAGCCGCGCCACGGAGTCGCGGCCCAACTCTGCGAGGCGGGCCAGTGTTGGCGATGCCTCGGTGGCTTGCTGCAGTGTGACGGAATGTGCGCGCCGATCCATGGCCAGATGATAGACGGGGGTTTGAATGCACTTGATTATCACGGACGCATGGCTGGCAAAAAGTCGGGCCATTCATCTCTCCGGGACCCGGCTGATTCTCTGTGCTTTGGCCCTGTCACTGGCTTTGATGGTGCTGGCCGCCGGCCTTTATCAATGGGTTTTTCTCAAGGGCGCACGCGAACGCTGGCCGATTGTCGGCTCCCTGGTGCGACTCGTGGTGCAGGATGAGTTCGAGCAGCGCGACAAGTTCATGCGCGAGAACCTCGATGTGCTGGCCCGCCAGTTGGGCGAGATGCAGGCCAAGCTGACCCAGCTGGAGTCGCTGGGTGAGCGCGTGTCCGGTCTTGCCGGCATCAATCCGATGGAGATCAAGGCCAAACCAGGGCAGGGTGGCGCACTGGTGACGGGGCGGCCATTGTCGATTGATGAATTGCGGGCCACATTGGCCGACTTGGACCAGCTTACCGGACAGCGCACCGATTTGCTGACCGTGCTGGAGTCGCGCCTGTTCGACCAGAAGATGCGCAACATGATGATCCCGACCCAGAAACCGGTGTTAGCGGGCAACCTGGGGTCCGATTTCGGCTGGCGCATCGACCCGATCACCGGTCGATCGGCGCTGCATACCGGACTCGACTTTCAGGCTGACGTCGGAACGCCAATCCTGGCCGCAGCCGGTGGCGTGGTGGTGGTGCAGGAATACCACCCCGAATACGGCAACATGGTGGAAATTGACCATGGTAATGACCTGGTCACGCGGTATGCGCATGCGTCGGCCGTTTACGTCAAGAAGGGCGATATCGTGCGGCGCGGTCAGAAGATTGCCGCAGTCGGTTCCACCGGCCGCTCGACCGGCGCCCATCTGCATTTCGAGGTGCTGGTGCAGGGGGTTCCGCAGGATCCCCAGAAGTTCCTGACGGCAGGCGGCAATCTGGTTGCCCAGCAGCTGGCGGCGCAAAACGATCGATCGCGCCGCGCCACGCCGACAGGGGTGTCTTCCCGCACGTCCAGGGCGCGTGCATCGCAAAGGTAAAATCGGCCATCGGATTCTCTACGGGTAGTGCCCGCATGTGCGTCAGTTCGGCGGGTGAGACCCCACTTCCATACATTGTTTGATAAAAGGATTGCGCCTTCCGGCTGGCCGCATGTGGCCATCTGGCGGGACGGGCATTCATGGCAACCAACTTACTGACCAAAATTTTCGGTAGTCGCAATGACCGCCTTCTCAAGCAGTACCGCAATACGGTCAAGCGCATCAATGCGATGGAGGCCGAATTCGAGGCACTGAGCGATGATGCCTTGCGTGCAAAGACGCAGGAATTCAAGGATCGCGTCGCCAACGGCGCCACATTGGACGATTTGCTCGTTGAGGCATTCGCGGTGGTTCGCGAAGGCTCCAAGCGCGCCATGAAAATGCGCCATTTCGACGTGCAGATGCTCGGTGGCATGTCCTTGCATTACGGCAAGATCTCGGAGATGGGGACCGGCGAGGGCAAAACCCTCACTGCGACCTTGCCGGTTTACCTCAATGCCTTGTCGGGCAAGGGGGTCCACGTGGTCACGGTCAACGACTATCTGGCCAGCCGTGATGCCCAATGGATGGGCAAGCTCTACAACTTCCTGGGGTTGAGCGTGGGTGTCAACCTGCCGCAGATGCCGCGCGAAGAAAAGCAGGCGGCGTACCAGGCCGACATCACCTACGGAACCAACAATGAATTCGGTTTCGACTACCTGCGCGACAACATGGTCTACGAAGTGGCCGATCGGGTCCAGCGCGGACTGAACTATGCGATCGTCGACGAGGTCGACTCGATCCTGATCGACGAGGCGCGTACACCGTTGATCATCAGTGGACAAGCCGAGGACCACACGGCACTATACGTGGCCATCAACAAGGTGGTCCCGTTTCTGAGCAAGCAGGAAGGCGAGGAAGATCCGCGCACGGGCGAGGGCGTCATCAAGGCCGGTGACTTCACAGTCGACGAAAAAGGCCGACAGATCGTATTGACCGAGCAAGGCCATGAAAATGCCGAGCGCATCTTGTTCGAGAATGGCCTGCTGGCCAAGGGCGCGACCCTGTACGACCCCTCCAACATCACACTGGTGCACCACCTGTATGCGGCGCTGCGCGCAGCCCATCTCTACCACCGGGATCAGCATTACGTGGTGCAGGACGGCGAGATTGTCATCGTCGATGAATTCACCGGCCGGCTGATGTCGGGTCGCCGCTGGAGTGATGGTCTGCACCAGGCCGTCGAGGCCAAGGAAGGCGTGGCGATCCAGGCCGAGAACCAGACGCTGGCGTCGATCACCTTCCAGAACTATTTCCGCCTGTACGGCAGGCTGGCCGGCATGACCGGCACTGCCGACACCGAAGCCTACGAGTTCCAGGAAATCTACGGCCTCGAGACAATAGTGATTCCGCACAATCGCCCGAGCAAGCGGCAGGACCAGCTGGACCGGGTCTACAAGACGACGCGCGAGAAGTACGAAGCCGCGATCACCGATATCCGTGAGTGCTACGAGCGAGGGCAGCCGGTGCTGGTGGGGACCACGTCGATCGAGAATTCGGAGATCATCGACCAGTTGCTCGAACGCGAAAAGCTGCCGCACCAGGTTCTCAACGCCAAGCAGCATGCGCGTGAAGCCGACATCGTGGCGCAGGCAGGCAGTCCGAAGATGGTCACGATCGCCACCAATATGGCCGGTCGTGGCACCGACATCGTGCTCGGAGGCAATGTCGACAAGCTGGTGCAGGCGATTGAAGCCGATTCCGCGCTCGATGAGGCTGGTCGCACGGAGAAGATTGCGCAGCTGCGCGATCAATGGAAACGCGACCACGAGACGGTCAAGGCTGCCGGCGGTCTGCGCATCATCGCCACCGAGCGCCACGAGTCACGGCGCATCGATAACCAGTTGCGAGGCCGGTCCGGCCGCCAGGGTGACCCGGGCTCCTCGCGTTTCTACCTGAGTCTTGACGATTCCCTGATGCGCATCTTCGCCGGCGACCGGGTTCGCTCGATCATGGACCGCCTCAAGATGCCTGACGGCGAGGCGATCGAAGCGGGCATCGTCACCCGCAGCATTGAAAGCGCGCAGCGCAAGGTCGAGGCGCGCAACTTCGACATGCGCAAGCAATTGCTGGAATACGACGACGTGTCGAACGACCAGCGCAAGGTGATCTACCAGCAGCGCAATGCGATTCTCGATGCCAGCGACTTGTCGGCGCAGATTGCCGCCTTGCGTGAAGGCAGTTTTGCTGATCTGGTGCGGCAGTACATTCCGGCCGAGTCGGTCGAGGAGCAATGGGACCTGGACGGTCTTGAGAAGGTCCTGGGCGAAGAATGGCAGATCGATCTGAAGCTGAAGGAGATCGTGCAGCAGGCCAGCGCCATCACAGACGACGATCTGCTCGAAAAGATCCAGACCGCAGCCAACGATGCGTTTACCGCCAAAGTGGCGTTGGTCGGCAACGAAGGCTTCCTGCAGTTCGAACGCATGGTGCTGCTGCAAAGTATCGACACGCATTGGCGCGAGCACCTCAGCGCGCTGGATTATCTGCGCCAAGGCATCCACTTGCGCGGTTACGCCCAGAAGCAGCCCAAGCAGGAGTACAAGCGCGAGGCCTTCGAGTTGTTCGGTCAGTTGCTTGATTCCGTCAAGAACGAGGTCACCAAGCTGCTGATGACCGTGCGGATCCAGTCTGGCGAACAGCTTGACCAGGCTGCGCAGGAAATGGAAAACCGGGCCGACAGCATCAGCAATGTCACGTATACGGCACCCACCGAGACGGGCGAAGTCGAGATCACCGCGGATGCCGCCCGTGTGGCCCGGCGCACCAGCGTCGCTGCGGCGGTGGCTGCGGGCGGCCAGGTGCCGCGCGCAGGCCGCAACGAGCCCTGTCCTTGTGGCAGCGGCAAGAAATACAAGCAATGCCACGGCAAACTGTCCTGAAGGTCCGCCATGCCCGTCAATCTCCCTGTTCCGCAAGCCGCTGACCTGCACCCGATCGCGGGAATCCGCATCGGTACCGCCGAGGCCGGCATCCGAAAGGCCCATCGCAAGGACCTGACGGTCATGCTGATCGAGCCAGGTGCCGGTGTCGGTGCCGTGTTCACCATGAATCGGTTCTGCGCAGCGCCGGTGCAGGTCTGCCGTGAGCATCTGGCTGGTCCCCAGGAGATCCGTGCCTTGCTGATCAATACCGGCAATGCCAATGCCGGCACCGGGGCCGAGGGGTTGGAGCGGGCGCGCAGCAGCAGTGCGGCGTTGGCCACCAGACTGGGGCTGGCGGCGCAGCAGGTGCTGCCGTTTTCGACTGGCGTCATCATGGAGCCGCTGCCGGTCGATCGCATCGAGGCGGGGCTGCCTGCCGCGATCGCCGATGCTGCGCAGGACCGTTGGTTCAACGCCGCGCAGGCCATCATGACCACTGACACGGTCCCCAAGGCTTGCAGCGTGCAAGCCGTGGTGGGCGGCGCAACGATCACAGTGACGGGCATCAGCAAGGGCGCCGGCATGATTCGTCCGAACATGGCCACAATGCTGGGTTTCATGGCGACCGATGCCTGTGTCGCGCCGGGCCTGATGCAACAACTCGCGCAAGAGCTTGCCGATGCGTCGTTCAACCGGGTGACGGTCGATGGCGATACCTCGACCAACGATTCGTTCGTGGTGATCGCCACCAACAAGGCGAACCATCCGCGTATTGACTTGCTCAGCAGTGCCGACGGGAAGACCCTCAAAGCCGCGATGCTGCAGGTCGCCCGTACGCTCGCCCATGCCATCGTGCGCGACGGAGAAGGGGCGACAAAATTCATCACGATCACCGTGCAGGGAGGGCGCGATGTGTCGGAGTGCCGGGCCGTGGCATACGCGATTGCGCACTCTCCGCTGGTCAAGACGGCGTTTTTTGCCAGCGATCCCAACCTGGGCCGCATTCTCGCGGCAGTCGGTTATGCCGGCATCGCCGACCTGGATCAGACCAAGATCGAGCTTTACCTGGACGACGTGCACGTGGCGACTCATGGCGGGCGCAATCCGGCATACCAGGAGTCCGATGGTCAGCGCGTGATGAAGCAGAGCGAAATCCTGGTGCGGGTGGACTTGGGGCGCGGTGGCGCTACCGACACGGTATGGACCTGCGACTTCAGCCACGAATACGTGACGATCAACGCGGATTACCGCTCCTGAGCACGCAACATGTTGACGGGACTGCGCCCGCACGGATAGGTTTACCGATGGACGACAAACTGCAGCACCTGCTGGCACGGGCCGAGCAACTGATCAGCCGCATCGAAGCGGTATTGCCGCAACCGCTTTGCGCGCCCGATTGGAATGCCGGCATTGCGTATCGCTACCGCAAACGCAGTTCCGGCCACGGTGCGCTGGAGCCGGTTCGCAACATGGCGCTGATCGAACTGGC